>JAZLIW010000175.1:0-5257 GCA_045617585.1 Eubacteriales bacterium | reverse complement strand
GCGCCCCGGAACGCGGGCATCCGGACGGCGTACAGTACGTATTCCGCCGCGGTCCCATCCTCCGCGGCGACGCGGAAGGGCACCTCGTTGACCCCATCGGCAAGCGTCACGACGACGGGCACCGCGGAGGCGGTCGGGGAGGCGGGAACGGGCGTGACGGTCAGCACCTCCGCCTCGAAGGGAAGGTACGCGACGAACTCGGTCTGCCCATCGTCCTGCCCGGATCCCTGCCCGTCTTCCTGCCCGGATCCCTGCCCGGTTCCGGGCAGAGGCGAGACCGGAACGCTCACGCCGCCGTCACAGGTCAGGCGGATCGCGGAGAGCGAGGCGTCGGCGCTCGGCACGTAGTCCGGGTCGCTGCCGCGGGTCACGAACAGACGGTAGATCCAGACGATGCCGTTCTCCGCCGTGACCGAGATCACGACGGTGTTCTCGCCGACCTGAAGGGTGTTCCCGGTCACGCGGACGGAAGCGCGGTCGCTGGTCGGGAGCGCGGTCAGGGTCAGGGAGCGCACCGAATAGGGCACGGTCAGCGTGTAATCGAGATGCGCGGAAAAGAACGCGGGCGAGAACGTGCCCTCGGCGACGCGGAGCTCGCGCAGGGTCGCGTCCTCTTCGCGGGGCGCGAGGACCGTGACGCGGATCGCGGCGTCGGGGATCGCAAGATCGCGCACGCCGGTCACGTCGGCCAGGTCCGCCCAGTCGGTGACCACGTTCCCGGTCAGCCGGAACTGCACGACGTCCCCCTCCTCCAGCGTACTCTGGAGCGCGAGGCGGACGGTGAACAGACGCGTGCTCCCGGTGACGGGACGTTCCAGCTCGTCGTCGGTGACGAGGATGCGCTGCTCGCGCTTGAGCGTCCACGAGCAGGCGGAGGAGGCGTCGGCGATCACCGCCTGCGACGCGTCGTAAACGGGATCGGTCTGCAGACCGTAGAGGACCGCGCCGTCCGCGTCAAGGGAGACGGTCAGCGTGACGGTGTCGCCCGCCCGCGCCGATGTCGGACCGCTGATCGTCAGGACCGGACGCGGGACGCGGATCTCCGGCCCGGTCTCCCCCTGCGGGAAGTTCGGCTCGTCGGTGTCCTCGGGCTCGGTCTCTTCGGGATCGGTGTCCTCCGGTCCGGTTTCCTCCGGGAAACCGGTCTCCTCCGGCTCCCCGGCTTCGGTTTCCTCCGGGAAATCGGTTTCCTTCGGGAAATCGGTTTCCTTCGGGAAACCGGTCTCCTCCGGTTCGGCGAACGCCGGGATCGCCGCAAGCAGCGTCGCCGCGATCAGCAGCGCGTCAAGCAATAAAAGCAGGGAACGCATAACGTTTTTCTTTTTCATGGGTCTCCTTTTCCGTTCCTGTCAGACTTCGGTCCCGGTCGGCTGCTCTTCGGCAGCGGTTTCGGCAGCAGGTTCAGCCGCGGCAGTCTCTGCCGGTGCAGTCTCTGCCGGTGCAGTCTCTGCCCGATTCTCTGCCCCGTTCTCTGCCCCGACCGTTCCGGCTGCGCTCGTCACGACCGACGGCGTCCCGGCTTCGTTTTCCTTCTTCTTTTCTTCCGCCCTGCGCTTCTTCGCGCGGACGATCGCGATCACGGCGGCGGCGATGCCGGAAAGCACGACCAGCCCGCCGATCACCGAGAGGACGGTCACCGCCGTCCCGTTCTTTTCCCACCAGACCCGTTCCAGATACTCTTCGGTCGGCTCGTAAACGGCGTTCACGACGATATCTTCGGTGATCTCGACCCCGGTCAGGTCTCTGTCCCAGCCGGACTGCTCCATGATGGCGTCGGGATTCAGCGGCAGCGCGGGGATCTCACGCAGGGTTTGACCGTATTTCAGCTCGTAGGTCAGGTCCGGCATGAGCGGGGACCCGCCCGGGAACGCCCACACACGGTAGGTCACGGTCAGCATTTTTCCTTCCCCGACCGTCAGCTTCACGGCGTCGCTCTCCAGCACCCCGTCGGCGGCGCGGACGCGGACGTAATAGTCGCGCGGCGCGAGCCCGGTCAGCCCGTTCTCTTCCATCGCGGCGCCGATCTTCTGCCACGTCTTCCGGTTGACGGAATATTCCATTCCCTCGCGGATGCCGGTGATCTGCCCGTCCTCTTTGCCGCGCACCGTTTCGTTCACGGCGGTCAGCCCTTCGGGCAGGGCTGCCTTTGCGGGGAAGGAAAGGGTGAATTCGACGCCGCCCTCCGGCGCGTTCGAGAGCGTGACGGTCCTCCCGTACCACGCGGGATCGAACGGGAGCGTGCCGTCGGCGCCGCTCTTCACCTCGACCCCGTCGATCAGGTACGCCGTCTTCGGGGCAAGCCCGGTGACCGCGCGCTTCGTGAGATCGATCGCTTTGGACGCGTCAAAATCGCAGACCACGATCGAAAGCGGCTCGCTCGCCGCCTGTTCCGCGGTCGCGCGGGTGCGGATCTGTAAATTCGTCCAGTTGTCCAGCCTGCGGAGGCGGCGGACCGTGCCGACCTGCCATTCCCCGCCGTTGATCCGGTATTCATAGGTCTCGTTCAGCCCGTTCAGCGAGAGCGGCGCCGTGTCGGTCATCGGACGGATCAGCGGGAAGGACGCTTCGTCGGGCGCCGCGGCACGGGAAAGCAGCGTCACGGAAGCGCTCTCACCGCCCGCGTGACGGGCGTCCGTATGACGGACGAGGTATTCCCCGCCCTTCAGCCCGCCGACGCCGTTTTCCGCCTCGGCAGCAGTGACCTTCTTCCACGTTTTTCCGCCGTCCGCGGAATATTCGTCCCCTTCGTCAAGACCCGCGATCACGCCGTCCGCGCCCTCAAAAGAGGCGGGCGTCAGCGTGAGCGAGGGGACGAACGGCGCGGGGAGCGACCCCTTTGGCGCCGAGGGGACCGAAACGACCAGATCCGCCTTCGGCGTGCCGGAGATCACCGCGCTGCCGTCGGACTTCTTCGTATAGGTGATCCCTTCGCCGAGGTCGAGCGCGTCGGGCAGGACCTGACCGCCCTCGGGCGTGAGGGTCACGTCCTTCATCCGGGTGAAGGGCTTCACGCTCTGCGTCCCGTTCGCGATCCCGATCCCCTCGCCGGAGGTGATCCCGATCCTCCACGCGGCGTCGGACCAGTGCGCGTAAAGGATCTGCTTCCCGGCGACCGGAACGACCGTATCCTCGGTCACGCGCTCGCCGCCCTCCTTTTCGGTGAACCAGCCCTCAAAACGGAGCGCGGCGCATTCGGGCACCGGCAGATAACCGTAGGTCTGCCCCTTCTCCGCGTGGAGCGGACCGGAGGGGACCGTGACCTTCATCTTCGTGTTCGGATCGAAGGTCACGTAGGTATGGTTCACCGTCCGCTTCTCCATGAAGGAAAAGCTGAGGTCCACCCGCCCGGAGACCCCGTCGACCGAGCCGTTCGAGGTGCACTGCCAGATGTCGAAGCCGCCGTCGTATTTCAGACGGGAACCAAACTCCGCGACCCATTTCTGATAGCCGTTCCCGTCGTAATCGATCGTCGCGAGCTTGCCCGTGAACCACGACCGCGAGCTGTAAATGCCCACCTCGTAGCCCAGCGCCTGCATCGCGTCGCAGTAGACCTTCGAGACCGTCTTGTAGAAGGAGGCGTCCTTCTCCCCGACGTAGTTCGAGCCCTCCAGATCGTAATAGACCGGATAAGAGAGCGTGTAGTCCTTAATCAGACGCACCGTGTGCTCGGCCTCGCTCCGCGCGTCGTCGGCGTCCAGCGCGTAAGAGAACAGGTAAACGCCGAACGGGATCCCGTATTTCTCGCACGCCTGCGCGTTCCGATGGAACTTTTCGTCGTCCTGATCCTCGTAGTCCGAGCCGTACCCGCACCTTAAGATCACGAAGTCCAGCTCCCCTTTTTCGACCAGCCTCTTGACCTTCTCCCAGTCGATGTTCCCCTGATAGGTGCTCACGTCCATCCCTTTCGCCGTGACGTCCGGAATGACCGTCCCTTCGTCGTTGTAATAGTTACCGTCCGCGCCCCGGCTCCATGCCGCAGCCGCCGACACGGGGATCGCGCCGATCAGCAGCACCGCCGCCATCACCGCACAAACGATCGCCGCCCTGACCTTCCGTCTCATCCCAACACTCCCCCATACTATCTTTTCTTCTATTGTAATCCAAATTTGTCCGCTTGTCAATGGAGACGGCGTACTTTCTCTCCGGAAAGCCGGTTCGCATTCTGCGAGCCGGTTCGCATTCTGCGAGCCGGGCAGGATCCGCCCGCAGAGCGGGACCGTACGCGCGTCCGCGTTCGCGTGCCGGAAACCAGCCCCCGCTCCCCCCCCCGCCCACCCCCGGTCCTCCCCCAAATTTCCCCGTTCCTTTATTGACAATCATGTAATATTATGGTAAGATGATTCCATACAGTCAGACGCGTCACACCCGCGAACGGCTGTTTTCCCGTAGAAAAACATCAAGGAGGATGCACGTTCGGGTCTCCCAAAGCCCCGGTCGCGCGCAAAACCATGAAAACAAATCGTTTCATCAAGTTCATCCTCGCATTGGCGATCTGCCTCGTGACCGCTTTCGCAGTCGTCACGTCGGTATCTGCCGCGGGGGCGCCGACCGGCGGCTCGTCCGGTCTGGCGATCACCGACAACGGTGACGGCACCTACACCCTCACCGGGATCGGCAGCTGTACCGATAACGACATCGTGATCCCGTACGGTGTGACGAGCATCGACTATCGGGCGCTTGATAACATCAATCGGATAACCTCGGTCACAATTCCGGACAGTGTGACATACATCGACGACTGTGCGTTTTACGGATGCACGGGACTTAACGCGGTCAGGATCATGGGCGGGGTAACGTGCATCGGCGAGGCTGCGTTTGCCTACTGCACGAACCTCACCTCGGTCATTATCCCCGACAGTGTGACAAGCATCGGTGCAATGGCGTTTGAATCCTGCAAAAGACTGACCTCGGTCACGATCCCGGACAGCGTGACGAGCATCGGAAGACAGGCATTCTGCTCCTCGGGTCTGACCTCCGTCACGATCCCCGGGAGTATGACGAGCATCGGAGATCTTGCGTTTGAATGCTGCTCCGATCTGTCCTCGGTCACGAGCCCGGACAGTGTGACGTACATCGGCAGCGCGTTTGCCGGCTGCACGGGTCTGACCTCCGTCACGATCCCGGACAGCGTGACGAGCATCGGTGATTCTGCGTTCCAAAGCTGCACGGGTCTGACCTCGATCACGATCCCGGACAGTGTGACGAGCATCGGAGATTCTGCGTTCCAAAGCTGCACGGGTCTGACCTCGGTCACGAT
>JAZLIW010000174.1:0-2006 GCA_045617585.1 Eubacteriales bacterium | reverse complement strand
TCCGCTTCTGCCCCCGCTTTTCGTCAGCGCGAGCACGATGCCCGCGACCGCCGCAGCACAGCCCGCGACGCCGAGGACCGCCCAGAAGGAGAGCCCCGCTTTCTTTTCGGCGTCGGTCGTTTCCGCAGCACCGGGCCGCTCCGTGACCCGATCGGTCACCCGGTCCGTGACCCGGTCTGTGACCCGGTCTGTGACCGTGCCGGTCTCCGCGTCTCCGGTCCCGTCGGGCTCGCCGCGATCGGTCTCCGCGTCGGATATCGCATCGGACTCGGCGTCGGTGCCGGGTACCGTTTCGTATCCGGGCAGAGGAGCCGTCCCCGGCACGTCGTCGTTCCCTTCCGGGAAGGGCACGGGCGTGCTTTCCTCCGCGCCCCCCGCGTTTTCTCCGTCCGCCATGACCGGAAGCGCCGCCGCTCTCCCCTGCGCGGGCGTCCCGGCAGGAGAAAGCAGCGCAACAAGGATCGCCGCGGTCAGACAGACAAGCAGCGCAGCCGTCTGTTTTTTCATCGTTTTTCCATCCTTTTTCATTCGTCGTTACCCGCGGACGTCACCGTCCGCGTTTTTTTAGTATGTCCCGAATGAGAAAAACAATGTAAGCAGCCGAAAGAAAGTCATTAACCGCAGTCAGACTGCGGCAGAACGCCGTTCATTGTTCAATCGTGCAGCAGATCCACGTCGGTTCTCCGCCGGCAAACGGGACCGCGAGATAAATATCACCTACGTCCTTACTGACGAGCAATCCGACCATGACGAAGCTTCCCGCGCCGGGATACAGGCTCACATTGATAGCGCTGTACGCTGAAAACTTTCCGCTGAGAACGGCAGTGGAGAATACGGGAAGAGAAGCGCCCCGCGACGTATAGAAATTCGACTTTGTGAAGATCCCGTAGGTCTCCATTTCACTTTCCGATCCGCTGATCACTTCAATGTTTTGAACGTAAAAGACGAGAAATCTCCATTCCTGATTGGCTCCCGCCGTCGCGTTGAACATATTCTCTTCTTTCGCGATTGCCGCCGCCTGCTCTCCGCGATATTCTTCGACCATAGTGACGCTGATACGGAACTTTGAACCGATGTACTGGTATTCCCGATACGGGAAGGTGATCGTATTGACGCCGGGGATCGGGTTGCCGAAGGTCCCGATCGTTTGGTCCACGTCTCCGCAGACCGAGCAGATCCCGCCGACGTAGTTGTGCGACGTTTTCGCGGTCGAGCGCGTCTCGGCGGCGCCGCACTTCGAGCAGGTCCGTTTTTCCTGCCCCTCCGCCTGACAGGTCGCCGCCTTCGCGGTCGTCCACGCGCCGAAGGCGTGTCCGGTCTTCGGCAGGGTCCCGTTCTGGACGACCGCGCCGCAGACCGTGCAGTTCTTGTGTGCCTTGCCCTCCGCCGTGCAGGTCGCCGCCGTGTCGGTGATCCAGTCGGACGGGACGTGCTCGGTCTTCGGCAGCGTTTTGGTATCGAGGGCACAGCCGCACGCCGTGCAGCTCCGGTGCGCGCTCCCCTCCTTTGTGCAGGACGCCGCGGTATCGGTCACCCATCCGGAGGGCACGTGCTCCGCGAGCGGAAGGTCCTCGGTCCCGAGCAATTCACCGCATTCCGTGCATTCACGGTGCGCCTTCCCTGCCTTCGTGCAGGTGGAGGCCTCGTCGGTGATCGGCTCCGAGGGCGTATGCTCCGCCATCGGGATCACGCCCGTCCCGATCTCGCACCCGCAGACCGTACAGACGGTACGGTACCGCCCGGTTTTCGTGCAGGTCGCTTCCTCGACGGTGATCTGCTCCGAGGGGGTGTGCGCCGTCTTTTCGGTCTCCTCTTCCTTCACCGTCTCTCCGCAGACCGTGCAGACTGTCCTTATCAGCCCCGTCTCCGTGCAGGTCGCTTCCCTCACGGTCTCCGCTTCCCCCGGTACGTGCGCCGCGGGGATCGCGGTCTGCGCGGTCAGCACCTCGCCGCAGACCGAGCAGTGTGTGCCCTCCGTCTTCCCGTCCCCGGTGCAGGTCGCCGCG
>JAZLIW010000173.1:0-5082 GCA_045617585.1 Eubacteriales bacterium | reverse complement strand
CGTCAAGCCGAACTGCTCGATCCAGTCCTACGTTCCGCTTCTCACGCCCCTTCTCGATCTGAAGCCCACCTTCGTGACCGCGACCACCTATCAGGCGATCTCCGGCGCGGGCAAGACTTTCCGCGAATGGCCCGAAATGATCGACAACGTCATCCCCTATATCGGCGGGGAAGAGGAAAAGAGCGAGAAGGAACCGCTCAAGGTCTGGGGGACCCTGACCGAGAACGGGATCGTTCCCGCCTCCTCTCCCGTCTTCGACGTGCAGTGCATCCGCGTCCCGGTGACCAACGGTCACCTTGCCGCCGTGTTCGTAAAGTTCGAGACCAAGCCGGACAGAGACGAGATCCTCCGCCGCTGGAAGGAATACCGCGGCATCCCGCAGGAGCTGGAGCTCCCGTCCGCACCGAAGCAGTTCATCACCTACTTTGAGGAAGATAACCGTCCGCAGACCGGGCTCGACCGGATGCTTGAGAACGGTATGGGCATCGCCGCCGGACGTCTCCGCGAGGACGTTTCCGGTCCCTACGATTATAAATTCATCGGTCTCTCCCACAATACGCTCCGCGGTGCCGCAGGCGGCGCCGTCGAGATCGCAGAGCTTCTCTGTGCGCAGGGCTGGATCGAACCCAAGGATCTCTGATCGGACCATATGGACCGCTGCGGACGCAGCGGTCTTTTTTTGGAAGGCTATATCACAACAAAAAGCAGATATGGAAATATGGATAGAGAAATTGACCGTCTGATTGATTACAGCAACAGTATCATGTTTGTTCGCGTGTTTGTCTGAAATAATAAGTTTTTTCAAAGTCTTTTGCACAGCTTTTCTTCAGAAAAGCGCGTACCTTCCCCGTGATAAAAAAAGTCATACTGCACAAAATCCATAAAATAGCATAAAAAATATATCATTGCTATTGATTTTTTCGGCAAATCGTGATATACTGTAGATACAGAAAAAATCCAATTTGAAAAGGTGGTATGAATATGAAGCTCACGCTGACCGGAAGACATATGCAGTTGACAGACGATCTGAAGCTCCTCTTTGAAAAGAAGCTGTCAAAGCTCGACAAGTACTTCCGCGATGACGCCTCGGCGAACATCGTCCTGTCGAGAAAGCACGGCAACGAATGCCTTGAGCTTACGATCACCAGTTCCGGCACCCTGTTCCGCGCGGAAGAGGACGCGGATACCTTCCAGACCGCGCTGGACAGCGCGATGGACTCGATCGAGCGCCAGATCCGCAAGAACAAAACGCGCCTCGCAAAGCGCCTCAGAGAGGGCACCGAGATCCGCTCCGCCGCGGGAGACGAGCCGGAGGAGGAAGGCACGATCATCCGCACCAAGGTCTTCCCCATGAAGCCGATGACCGCCGAGGAAGCGATCCTGCAGATGAACCTGCTGGAGCACGACTTCTACGTTTTCCGCAACGTAGACGCCTCGGGCGACCTTCAGGTGCTCTATCGCCGCTCGGACGGCAACTACGGTCTGATCGTTCCCGAGAACGCCGACTGACCGACAGCGGCATCTGCCGCAAAACGATATAGGGATCAAAGGGACCGCAATGACCCGAAGGGGCTCGTTGCGGTCCCTTTCTTTGAAAAAGCAAACAGTTTGTGAAAAAACGGGTTTTCCTCTTGCAAGCGGGCGGGGGATGGGGTATAATAAAATGAATCATGTTAGCAACGGGAAGGAGACCCCTCTTATGAAGAAAACAGGATGGCTTTTACTGCTGCTGGTCCTGCTGACGCTCCTCTGCGTCGGGTGCAAAAAGGAACCCGCGCCGGGACCGGGCGGAGAAACGGTGAAGCCCGAGGAGACTGAGAAACCGATCGTCAAGGAAGGCGTGGTCATGATCGGCTTTTCCTCTTCCGATCCGATCCGGGGCACGGTCACGGGCAGCAAGCAGCAGGCGCTGGAATCCGGCGTGGACGAGCTGCATCCCGTGAAGGCAGTCCCCAACCTCGGTTATAAATTCGTCCGTTGGTCGGACGGCAGCACGGAGCCGGAACGGCAGGGTGAGATCTTTACGAACGACGCCGAGATCTACGCCGTTTTCGATTACGATATGCTGGAGCTTCCGATCATCGAGCTGACGACCGAGACCGGTGAGGACGTGACCTCAAAGACCGAGTACATGGATGCGCTGATGTCGATCTTCAACACGGGGGACCGTCCCTCCCTGACGAACGCGCCGATCCAGATCCGCGGCAGAGGGAACAATACCTGGACTTACGAAAAGAAGTCCTATAAGATCAAGCTGGATCAGAAGGAGAACCTCCTCGGCTGCGCGAAAGGGAAGGGCAAGACGTGGGTCCTGCTCGCCAATATGTGCGACCAGTCCCTCCTCCGCAACCAGACCTGCCTCACGATGGGACACGCGCTCGAGAATATCATTTACGAGCCGCACTGCTTCCCGGTCGAGGTCTATCTGAACGGGGATTACCACGGCTGCTACCTCCTCTGTGAGGAGATCAATGTGGACGACGACCGCGTCGCGATCGACGAGGACGTCGAGAGCGGAACCGACATCGGGTATCTTGTCGAGCTTTCGGTCTACGCGGTGGGCGACAACATTTTCTACTGCTACGATAAGCCCTATCAGGTCCGCAGCGATCTTTCCGCCGACAAGAAGCTGGCAAAGAAGCAGTACGACTTCATCGCGGATTACTTCATTCAATGTATGGACGCGATCTCGGACGGCGACGAGGCGGACGTCCGCTCGCTGGTGGACGTCGATTCCTTCGTCGACGCCTATATCCTTGAGGAAGTGGCGAAGAACCTTGATATGGGCTGGGATTCCTTCTATCTGACGAAGGACAAGGGCGGCAAGCTCCGCCTCGGTCCCTGCTGGGACTTCGACCTGACGCTCGGCAACGGCAACATCTCCTGCGAGTTCTATACCGATATCTACGTCGGCATCAAGACCGACCCGTCTCTTTCCAACCCGTGGTTCTACCGTATGATGCGGCTCGACTGGTTCCGTGAAGCGGTCCTCGAACGCTGGGACGAGGTGGTCGCCACGCTGCGCACCTTCCCGGATTACGTCCTGAACGCCGGCTACAACGGCTATCAGTCCTATTGCCGCAACTTCCTCCGCTGGCCGATCTTCGGTCAGTCGATGAACCGCGAGACCGAACTGATCACCAGCCTCCGTTCCTACGACGAGCATTATCATTACCTTGCCAAGTGGCTTTCCGACCGGATCGAGTGGCTGGACGCCTGCTATCACAGCGACGGCTTCCTCGACGGTGATTTCACCGCTCCGACCGGACAGAAGGCAAAGGAGTCTCTGGCGCGTGCGCAGGAGATCCGTAAGACCTATAACGACGTGACGCCGCGGATCAAAACGATCACCGGTTCCGGTCAGGCGTTCGGCGGCGAGATCGTCACGAACCTGCTCGACTGCGATACCGCGACCAAATACTGCTGCTCCTGCGGAGGCGAGCTGACGATCCGCTTTGCGCTGGAAAAGCCGATCGCGATCCGAGGTCTGATCCTGACGACCGGCAACGACACCGGCAACAGCCCCGAGCGCAATCCGCTGCGCTGGACGCTCTACGGCTCGAAGGTGGAGCACGGGGACTGGACCGTCGTCTCCCAGTCGTCCGACGCGTCGGTATGGATGCCGGCGAAGGATGAGGAGGACGCGGGCTTCTATACCGATATCAACAGGGAATTCACCTATTACAAATGGGTGCTGTACCCGGACGGAGACATTTTCCAGCTCTCCGAGCTTGCGATCTTTGCAGAATGACCCGTATTTCGGGGACTGCGGCAGTGCTCTGCCGTCGGTCCCCGATTTCCGTTGAACGAAGGAACGGAAGAAAGGAACCGACGATGGCACGCAAGAAAAAGAACGCTTCTCCCGACGACGCCCTTCTGTGGCGGGTGAACGGGGAAAAGACCCTACTCCATACGCCGATCTACGACGTGATCTCAAGGGACGAGACGGCGGCGAACGGCGTGACCGGGGACTATCTCGCCCTCGAGGCGCCCGACTGGGTGATCGTGATCCCCGATACGGGGACCGGATACCTGATGGTAAAGCAGTATCGGCACGGCGCGGCGGAGCTGACCGTGGAATTTCCGGGCGGCGTCGTGGACCCCGGGGAAGCGCCCGCGGAGGCGGCGGCACGGGAACTGCGGGAGGAGACCGGCTGCACGGCGGAGCTGATCCCGCTCGGCAGCGCGAGCCCCAATCCCGCGCTCTTCACCAACCGCGTCCACGTTTTCCTCGCCGAGCGCCCGGTGCGCGTCGGAGAACTCGATCTTGACGGAGACGAATTCCTGCACGTGCAGGCGGTCCCGTACGAGGAAGCGGAGCGTTCCTTCGGGCAGCCGCCGTATCTCAACGCCCTGATGGGCACTGCCGCGTTCTTCCTTGCCCGTTACCGCAAAAACGGAGAAGCCTGAACTTCCGAAAAAACAAAGAGAACGTACCGATCCGATTTCCAGATGCGGTACGTTCCTTTTTCGTTACGTTTCCGTTACGGTGCGATGCGGTCAGTTGGCAAAGATCGTGCCCTGCTTGACCTTTTCGATGACCTCGGTGACGGCTGCGGCTTGATCCAGCGGGATCGGGTAAGCGGCGCCGTGCCGGATGGACTCGTAGAGGGCGTCCCAGACACGGTCGGTCCCTGCGTTGGAATTGACCTCGACGTGCTCCTCGATCCAGGAGAGGGGTTCCGTGTTGCCGAAGCCCTTGCCGGACCCGGGCGTTTCGGGATCCGCTTCAATGGGGGAGAGGGGCTTTTCGGGATCCAGATACTTCACGAGGAAGCCGCCCTTTTCGGAGATGAGCGTGCCCTTGGAGCCGTAGACCATGTATTCGGGCGTGGGGATCGCGACGCCGCCGCTGATCTCCATATCGACGATCCTGCCGTTGACGCCGGTGAAGACGATCTTGATATGGTCCTCGCAGTCACCCGCAGCCGCGACGTGACGGATCTCGGAATACATCTTGGTGTACGCGCCGCCGCAGAAGCGGAGGGAGTGGTCAACGATGTGGGGACCCCAGTTGAGGAGCTGACCGCCGCCGAAGCGGTGGATGGTCTGCCAGTCGTTGCGGCGCTGATAGCCGTTGCG
>JAZLIW010000172.1:0-13390 GCA_045617585.1 Eubacteriales bacterium | reverse complement strand
CGAGGATCCGCAGGGCGATCGCGATGCAGTAGTTCCGGTATTTTTTGTCTGTCTCGGTGACCGCGTCCCCGGAACGCGCCTCGTAAAGCTTCAGGATCTCGCCGTCGTCCATCCGTTTTCCCTCCCTTCTCTTTTCGTCTTCACCTATAGAAACCGGAAACGCGCGGGAAATCTCACGCTTCCCGAAGAAAAAACCGGAAAAGCGCCGTAGGTACAGCGCTTTTCCATAAATCATGCGGTGTGATACCGGTCAAGCCACGCGACCCAGCGCATCGACGTGCGGGGGTCGCGCGTGGGATAGAGATAAAGCAGGCGGTTTTTGTCGTAGATATCAATATGCTGACCGACCGTGACCGGAAAACCGCCAAGCTTCTCCAGCGGCAGCTCGACTGACAGATCTTCTCCGAGCAGGGTCCCGGTCAGCGTAAAGGTCTCTTTGTCCATCCGCATTTTTCCCTGTCCGGCATCCGGGATCAGATCGCCCTTTTCGTCGGGCGTGCCGATGATGCACTCCGCTTCCAGAGATCCGGTCCCGTTCCACAGTTCCTCTCTCTGCCAGAGATACCACTCGTTGACGCGGGCAAACCGGGAACCGGTCAGGCGCCAGTCCGTCCCGAGCGAAGCCTCCGCCCCGCAGGAGCAGGTGATCTTCTCTTTTCCGGCGACGAGCGTTCCTTCCGCCCCGCATTCCGGGCACTTCCAGAGGATGCCGTCGAGCCCCGCCGCGGGCTCCCGTGTGCGGAACGCCGTTTCCGGCAGGGCAAGCTCATCGTCGTAAACGAAGGCATTCTGCAGCGTCTCCTCGATCTGCGGCACGGTCAAAGCGCGGATCTCGTCTGCCGTGAACAGACGGACGGTCTTCGATTCGATCCGCCCGCGTCTTGCCTTGCCCCATTTGGGAAAGGTCTTATACGTCCCCTCGGCGCGCAGAAGGTAAACCGGGATCCCGAGTCTTTTGACGAGCTCCGCCGTTCCGGCGGTCACGGGAACGGACTGTCCGTTTGCGGGAAGTCTGCCCTCCGGGAAGAGGACGATCGTATTCCCCTCCGCCTTTGCCCGCATCATGTTGAGGATCGCGGGAACGTCGGCGCAGAACATCTTCTTAGTGATAACGTGCATGATCCGGAAGACGAAGCGGAGCGCCGGCTTCAGAAGAAAGTGCTCGGACGCGACGAAGTTCGGTCGGCGGGGGAAAAGCGTCAGTCCCGTGATCACGTGATCGTAATTGGAGAGATGCTGAGCAAGCACGAGCACCGCTCCCTTTTCCTCTTTCATTGCGCCGTTATCGACGTGCAGACGGTATTTCAGCGCCCAGATCGGGCGCAGGCAGACGCACGCCGCATAATACAGCGGTGCGAACGGTCTGCCGATCTTTTTCTTTTTTCCCTTTTTCATACAGTTTCTCCTCCGGTCACGGGGACACGGCTGTTCTTTCTTACGGAAACAAAAGCGGGGAGAGGAACGCGAGTCCTCTCCCCGGATATGGGATCAGTATTCAACGTCCTCCGCGTCGTCGTCCTCTTCGGCGGCGAGGACGGTCTCCTTCTCCGGCTCTTTCCCCGGCATCGTCATACCGGGCGTCACGGAGACGAACGCGGCAGACGCTTCCGCCGCTGCCGTCTCTTCTTTTTTTCGCCGCTCCGCCTCTGCCTTCGCTTCCTCGGCACGCGCCTGACGGTCGTGAAGCTCCTCGGCGGCAAAATGCAGCTTGGTCAGACAGTTGACGGCGTTCAAAGGGAAGACGAACCAGGTATCGGTCAGGGTCGCGAGATCGATCGCGTCTCCTCTGCCCTTGAAATCGTACTCGATATGGCAGGAATACATCGAGAGCACCGTGCGGTGCAGACGGAAGGGTTTGCCGTCGTCGGTCGTTCCCTCCACGGTAAAGCCGTCCTCCCCGTGCGTCAGGTGCATGATGCCGATCGTGCGGAAGCACTGCTTCGCGTTCTGCAGGTATTCGACGCGCACGTCGTCCTCAAAATGATACTTTCCTTCTTCCACTTCTTTGCGGACGTTTTCCCGCTCCCAGCGGTACCAGTCCGGCACCATCGGAAAGATATCCTCTCCGTTTTCGCAGCGGAGCTGTCCGTAGACGTCCATTTCCCAGATCGAGCCGCACTCCTCACAGTACAGATGTATCCCCTCGCTGTTCATCCGGAACTCGGTCCCGCAGTGAGGGCACTGATACAGAACGCGGTGCAGACCGTTCGCACGCATCCCGGAATCGATCACGATGCGGTTCGCGTACTGCCAGCGGTACTCGTCGTAATGAAAGGCGTCCTCGATCCGGCTCTGGATCTCCTCGGCGCTCAGCGTCAGCGCCTCCTCCGCGGTCACGACCTGCGTCATCTCGGCGCTGACCGGGACCTTGCGGTACGGGTGCTTGCACCACTGCGGGGAACGCAGGAAGCTGCCGTGCTCGATCAGCACGGCGACCGGGCACTTCGCGACCTTGACCAGCTTGCCGAGCGAGGGATCCAGCCGCTCGTTGACCCCGCAGAGGGAAAAGCGTGCTTCCGGATACATCGTGCAGATCTGCTTCTGCTTGCGGAGGACGTGCAGGATGTGACGGACGACGGTCAGGTCGGAGGTGAATTTCCGCTTATAGATGCCGCCGATATTGCGCATCATCCATTCGCGGTTGTTGAATTCCTCGATGGAGATGACCCACCCGGTGCGGGCGGGAAAGACCGCCTTGACCGCGAGGGCAAAATCGACAAAAGAAGCGTGGCTCGAGAGAAGAAGGTACGGTGCCTCAAGTCCCTCGCAGTTGATCTTCGTCACTTTTCCGCCGACGGGAAGCGTCAGCGCCGCCGTGCCGATCCACTCGACCGGCATCAGCATGGGGTTCGGGACCAGCGGCTTTTTCACCGTGTCGAATTTCTTGATGTCTTTCGCCATATCGGTTTTCTCCTTCACGGATCGGTTCCCGGACGGAAACCGGAAAAGAATTACGCATTCACTGCTTTCATTATACCCGCGTTTTCCCCCTGTGTCAAGAAAAAAAGCCCCGAAAAATCGTTTTTTCGGGGCTTTTTTGCCATGTAACTTCTGCCGAGGCGGCTCACTCGAACACGTATTTTCCTTCCAGAACGACCTCGGGCAGCGGCGTTCCGCCGTACACCCCGTTGAACGGGTAGTTCGCGGAGACCGTGAACGCTTCACCGCGTTTGACCGTGAACTCGGCGGAGCCGAGGAAGGTCTCTGTCGTGTCGTTTTCGGCGCGCTCAATGGTCGGAGCCGTATAGGGGAAGGTCTGTCCCGCGGCGCGGATCGAGCCGCCGGTGCGGGAACCGACGAAGATGGAACTGTGCTCCAGATAAAGGTTGACCGTGATCCTGTATCCGCCCTTGACCTCGCTCGCGGAGCATTTGGCGATCAGGTTCAGATACGTACCGGTATCGCTGCGGATCTTCCACGTCGTGAAGGCGTTGGGATCGATGACCTCGACGTCCGGTTTATCGGTCTCGGGGGGAACCGTTTCCGGGGCGGGCGGATCCGTCTCGGGCGCCGCGGTCTCAACGGGCTCCGTTTCGACCGGTCCGGTCTCTTCCGGCTCCGTCTCGGCGGGCTCCGTCTCCGCGGGTTCGGTCCCGACCGGCTCGGTCTGTGCCGCTCCGGTCTCCGTGCCGCCGCCGGATTTTTTCACGGTGGTGTCGTCCAGCGTGACCGACGCCTGCGCGGTCAGCCACAGAAGGGATTCCCCGTCCGCCGTACCGCGGAAGTTCCAGTCGGCCCGGATCGGGCACTGCACCGAGGTGCCGGGCGTGCGCTTGACGTTGAACTTCCCGGAATACAGCCGCTCGGTCCCGGGCGTGTCGGATGCGATATCCTGCGTGGTGAAATTGACCGTGGAACCGTTGACCGTCAGCGTACTCATCGTGCGGTAACCGACGTCGATCTGATCAAAATCCAGTAAGAGCTCTACGGTCACGACCGCGAACCCCTCGTTTTCGTCCTGCTCCGCGGTCGCCGCGATCCGGAGGGAAAGACCCTTTCCGGTCGAACCGACGTTTTCTTCTTTGTGACACCCGCAGAACGCGGTCAACAGAAAAAGACACGACAGCAGGGCGGCGAAGCACCGTGCCGCGTCCTTCCGATATTTCAAAATCATTCAAACTCCTCCTTTGGGATCCGTTTCTTTGCTTTCGGGATATTAGACGGCAAAAAAGCGGATTTGTTCCGCCCTGCGGCGGTTTTTCCGCTTTTTTATCGGTATTTCCGGAAAGTGACGCGGATCCTCCCCTTTTTGGAGAGCCCGCCGATCTCATAGACCAGCAGTTTTCCTCCGCCGCGAAGAGAGATCCGGTCCCCCTCGCCGAATCCGGCATCCGGCTTGAGGACCGTCATGCCGTTGACCTCGACCTTTCCCGTCCGGATGGCATCCGCCGCCGCTTCCCGCCGGACCCGGAACCCGGAAGCAACGCCGGTATCGAGCCGGAGAGAGGCAAGCGTGTCCGTGATCTCCTCGTACTCCTGCTTCTTCTCCGCGCATTCGTTCAGCGGGATCCGGGTGCAGGTCACGGTCAGGGCGCCTACCTTGGAGACCGATTCCGTCAGGAAGCGGACGAGCTCCTCCTTGACGATCACGTCCGCCCCGGTTTCTGTCACCACGATATCCCCGACCAGCTCCCGCCTGATCCCGAGGCCGAGCAGGGAGCCGAGGAAATCCCGGTGCGTCAGCGTCTTTTCCCGGTCGAATCTGCTTTTCTCCACGCGGACGCAGGCCAGTCCGGCAAGCTCGCCGTCCACGTCCTCCTCCGTCAGGTAGTCCGGCAGAAAGACGGCGGTCTTTCGCTCCGCGTCCGGGATCCCGCCGTAATACGCGGCGTTCGTGATCCCGGCGCCCCGCAGGAAGACCGACGCGATCGCCTGCTCGTGCTCCGAAAGGAAGGGGGTCACGGTCGGGATCCCCCGGTTTTCACAGCGTTCCGCCCGGTCCGCGATCAGCGCGAGCAGCAGCCGCTCCTCTTCCGTCTTCGCGATCCCGGCGATCAGCGTCGGTTTGTCCTTCATGTCGTCAGCCTTTCATTTTTTCTTTTTTCTCGCGGCACAGTCCTGCTCGACCGACTCCTTCCAGCTCCTGCCGAAGGCACGGTTCGCCCGCAGGGCGTTGATCGGCGCCGCCATCGCCTCAAAGATCACGCCGGTCCCCTCGTGATCTGCGCAGTAATCGACCGCACGATCCTCCTGAATGCCGATCTTCGCCGCCGTTTCCACGGCGTCGATGTTGGCGGCAAGGAAGATGAATTCCCATCCGGTCTCCTTGCGCTCGGAGATCATCTTTTTGACCTGATCGGACGTGTAGGAACGGCTCGCGTTCTCCATTCCGTCCGTCGTGATGATAAAGAGCGTATGCGCCGGCACGTCCTCGGGACGGGCGTATTTGTGTACGATCCCGATATGACGGATCGCGTCCCCGATCGCGTCGAGCAGCGCGGTGCAGCCGCCGACCCGGTAATCCCGGTCGGTCATGGCGGGGATCTTATCGATCGGCACGCGGTCGTAAAGCACCGAGGACGTATTGTCGAACAGGATGGTAGAGACGAGGACCTGCCCCTCTCCCTTCTGCTGCTCGCGGATCATCGAGTTGAAGCCACCGATCGTATCCGCCTCCAGCCCGGACATCGAGCCGCTGCGGTCAAGGATCAATACAAGTTCCGTCAGTTTGTCGTTCATTCTTTTTCCCTCCGTTTGGTTTCATTCCGGTCTTCCGACCCTGTGTCAATATGATACCGCAAAACGGAGGAAGAAAGGTCGCCTGCCGGGCGACAAATCAAAAATGGGATTACGCGCCGAGCAGCGCCTGATCGTACGAAAACAGCGTTTCGTTGATCTCAAAGATATCGTAGATCCCTCGCTCGATGTAATAAGAGACGATCACGTCGAACTTGCTGCTGCGGGAGAGCGCAAAGCCCGCCTTCCCGAGCAGGTCCTTCGTTCCCTCCAGATCGAGCTCGAGTGCGACGGCAAGCGCGACCGCCGTCGTTTTGCCCGGACGGTAGAGCCGGTCGCTGCGGATCTTGGAAAAGTGCTTGCGGTCGAGATTCGCCTTTTTGTAGCAGGCGGCGTCGGTCATTCCCCGCTCGTCGATCAGCCGCAGGACCGCCTCGGAAAAGCTCTCGTCGAGTTTATTCAGCCGATCCCGGAGATCCGGAGGCGCTTCCTCCGGCGTGCAGAGCTCCGAAAGATCCGCGTCGATCCGCGCCTCCTCAAGGCATTCCGGGATCCGGTCGGCATCCGCATCGATCTGCGGCTCCGCTTTTTTCCATCTTCTCCTTTCCGCTTTTGCGGCAAGGGACAAAAGAGGCTGCTTCCGCGCTTTGTCGTGCGCTTCGGTATCGGCACACGCGGCGTTCGCCCCGTATCCCGCGGAAAAAGCGGGAGGAAACAGAGGCTGCAGCGCCTCCCTCGTTTCGCGGGTCGTGAAATCATCCCGCCTGCCGGAGACGGTCAGGAAAACGGTCGTCTCTTCATGCGTCCCGAGAAATGACCGGATCGCGCCGGCGGCAATCTCCAGTGCTTCCCGCTTGGAAAAGCCGTGGGAGGCGGGCAGGATCAGGGGGAGCGCCACGCTGCCGCAGCCGTGCTCCGCCGCGAGCGTCAGGACGCGCCCGTAGCAAGAGGTGAGTGCCTCGCGCTCCTCTTCCCCGCAGGCCGGAAAGGCGGCACGGATCACGTACCGGCAGGAGAGGCCGCACGCGTCCGTCAGCACCGCACCTTCCGCTCCGCGACCGTCGGAACGCGTCGGATCGGCACTGACGATCGCGTCACAGGTCAGGGTCTTGATATCGTCACTGATGATCAGGAACGGCATCTGTCATTTCCTTTCGTTTCTTTTGGATGAAAAGGACTCCGTCAGAGCGTCAGCTCGAACTGGTCGAGCGGCAGCCCGTACGAATTGAAGACCGAGACGTATTTCGTCATATCGACGCGGGAAACGCGAGGGAATTCCAGCCAGCCGTAGCGCAGCTTCGTCCCGTCCTTCTTTCCGCCTGAAAGGACGTCCTTCAGGATCAGAGTCTTCCCGTCCCCGAGCGAGGCACGGATCTGACGGTAATGCTCACCGTCTTCGGAGATCTCAAAGCCGATCCCGTCGTTGTCAAGGGTCAGCCCCGTCCCGACGTGATCCAGCGTCAGCACGATGTCGTTCCCCTCCGTCTTCACTTCCGCGATCTCCGGGAAGAAAAGGGACGGATCGGAATAGCCGTAGAACGCCGTCAGGTATCGGCAGAGCGCCTGCTTCGACATGGCGCGCTTGTCGGACGGATGGATATCGTCAAAATCGCCCGCGTTGACGCTGACCGAGACCGCGCAGTCGGAAAGCAGCGCGGGGAGCGCCCTCTGGTGCGCTCTGCCGAAATCCGAGGCGGAGCACGTCATGCCGAGCCACGGGTCCGCGGTGCCGTAATTCTCCTGCGTGTAGCCCTCCGGGAAGTGCGCGTTCATGCAGAACCGGGGCAGAGAGACGACGAGGACCTTCATATCCGGGTTTTCCATATCCCTCCGGTAGCTCTCAACGAGGGAACGGAACGCGGCGTTATAGGTCTCGGAAGCGCATTCCCCCTCGCCCTGATACCATACGAAGGAGGTAAAGGTATAGGGGAGAAGCGGCGCGATCAGCGTATTGTAGCAGGAAGAGATCGAGTTCGGATTGTCGTGGCTCTCGATCTTGACCGAGTAGACCGACGGATCGACGCCGTAGGTCTCACGGGAGACCCACGCCCCGGTCTCGGTCGCGCCGACCGCTGCCACGACGGCGCCGACCGGAACGCCGGTCAGCTTGCGCAGTTCCTTGCAGAAATAATACGCCAGCATGGAGCAGTGCATGATCGCTTCACGGTCGTCGCCCTTTTTCCACGCCATCGGGTAATCGTAATCTTCCCTTGCCCCGTCGTTTTTGGCAAGAGAGACGCCGTCCGGATACGGGTCGCGGACCAGCATCAGCCTGACCTCAGTGTCGTATTCGATCTCGGCGTTGGCGTCTGCCTTCAGGCGATCGCTCAGTTCCTTGTTCGGGACGTATTCCGGATAGGTTTCGGGATCGTGTTCCTCGTCCGGGACGTATGCGGTCTCGGTCACCTTGCTGTACGGCAGGAACTGCTTGCTGAGGTTATTCGGCCCCCAGCTGATCGCCGTCGCATACATCGGATACTCCATATTGGACTGACCCGAGAACAGAAGCACCTCGCCGATACAGACGTCACGGACCGTGACGCGGTTCGTTTCACCGTAGATCGTCAGCGTTTTTCCCGTGCCCTCCTTCATCGGAGGCAGCCAGATCTCAAACGACCCGCCCTGCGCGCGGCCGTAATAGAGCTTGCCGTCGATCTCCGCGGCGGCGCCGCCCTCGTAATCCGCCTTCCCGAAGATGCGCACGCAGGCGTTGCGGCGCAGCACGGCGCCGTCGGTAAAGAAGCAGAAGGGCCGTAAGCCCGCCCCACCCTCGGGGACGGAACGCACCACGGTGAAGGTCGGCTTTTCGGAAACGCGTTCCAGATGGAGCGAGTTCACCTCGTCCCATCCCGCGCCTTTTTTCATGGATCGGTCAAACGTATACATATTCGTCGTCCTTTCTTTTCCCGTTTTCCGGGTCAGATATCAGTCTGCGAGCGGGTTGGGGATCGTGTACCGGTCGCGTTCGCCCGCCTCGATCTGCAGTTTCTTCCCGCCGTCGACCGGGTCGCTCGCGGGTGCGTAATACGTAACGGTGATACCCTCCTTCGTCAGGGTCAGCGTGCGCCAGCCCCACGGGTGATCGGTGAACTTGCCGTTCGTATAGGAATACTGTCCGCAGTGGAAGAGCGTCTTGTTGTTATAATCCTCTCCCATATCCTCCACGGTGGTCACGTGATCGTGCCCGCAGAACAGCGCCACGATCCGCTCGTCGAACATCAGGTCGCGGAAGGCGTCGCTCTCCTTGGTCAGGTCAAAGAAATGCGCGCAGAGCAGCACGGGCATATCGGGATTTTCGTCCATGACCTCCCGGATAAACGCGACGTCGGTCGGATCGTAGATGCCGTGGATATCGGTATCGGGATCGAGTTCCCCGTCAAAGTTGTCGAGCATGAAGATCAGATATCCGCCCTTTTTGATATAATACTGTCTCTCAAACCCGGTAAGCTCCTCCCACAGTTCGTGTCCGTACTGCTCGTGGTTGCCGGGAATGATATACTGCTCCTCGCAGTACAGATCGGACGCGTACTCCTCAAGGAAAACGCTGGTGTTGGAGAGTTCCTGATGCCGCCACGAACCGTAGATCCCGGTCTCCCAGAAGTCAAGGGAGAAGTCGCCGAGGAAGAGCATGGCGTCGTAGCCGAACTCGTCGTAATAACCGTTCAGGTTGTTGATCATCCCGCGCAGACGGGACTCGGAATTCTTGCCGTACCAGCTCAGATGGCACAGATGTACGTCGGTCATGACGACCAGCGTCGTGTCTGTATAGACGTTTGCGGGAGCGGCGGTCTCCGCCTCGGTCGCGGGCTCCGTCGCCCCGGCAGTCTCCGCCGGTTTCTCGTTCCCGCCGGTGCAGGAGGTCAGAAGCATCACGAGCGCAAGAAGCAGGAAAAGCGCCGTTTTCATCGTGTTTTTCATGGTGTCCGTCCTTTTCTTCATAAGATTATCTTTGATTATACCACGGCAGGGGGCAGGCGTCAAGGGAGTCAGCCCTTTATGCTCCCCGCGTTCCTTTCCCTTCCGCCGCGTCGCTGACGGGACAGGATGGGATATTCTTTCCTTCGTGGGTCGCCTTCGCCGCGTACTCCTTCAGGAGACGGACGTAGATCCGGTAGTTTTCGATCGAAACGTCGGGCGGCGTCTGATGATCGACCGAGGGAATCAATTTTCCTTCCCGCATACTCGGCAAAAGCCGCTCAAATTCCCGGCGCATGGCTTCCTCGCCGTTTTTCATGCACATCTTGTCAAAATGTCCGAGGAACGCCATCCGCGGCTGCTTGGAAAGATAGAGAGACACGTCAACGCCCGCCTGCCTCTCAAGCGGGAACATCCCGTCCGCGCCGACCGATGCGTACCAGTCCACCGCCTGCGTGATATCCCCGTCCGAGTCGATGAACACCGGGATCCCGTAGGAATGGATGACCGGGATCACGCGCCGGTAAAACGGCGCGAGAAATTCGTTGAACGTATCCTCCGAGATCATCGGGCCGCCGTTATAACTCATGTCCTCCTCAAAGCTCATAAAGTCAAAGGGAAAACGGTCGAAGACGTACCGGAGCAGTCCGATCTCCCATTCCGCAAGATCGTTTACGATCTCGTGATACAGTTCGGGCTGATCGTAAAAGCTGTACAGATGGTTCTCGATCCCGAGCAGCGTCCGCGGATACCAGAAGGGCCCGTTGACGGTGAAGAAATGCAGCGTATCGCCCCGGCCGTGCGTCGCGCGGAGATAATTCAGCCGTGACGCGGGAAAGACCGCCTCATAAGGCGGATAGAGCGTCTGCCGGATGACGCGGTGATATTCGTCGGCGTCCTTCATGATCCCGGAGCCGAAAAAGCGCGGGGCGGGCGTGGCGGCGGTCAGAGATACCGCGTGCGTCTGGATGCATTTGTCCAGTCCGAAATATCCCTGGAGCTCCTCGTATCCCGCTTTTTCCGGCGGCAGTCCGTCCCGGAGCCAGCGCTCCACGGTCAGATTCCACCAGGGCGCCCATTCCACGGCGGGTGCCCGGTCCACGGGCTTCCCCGCAAGATAAGCGGCAAACCGCTCCGGGGCGGTCATTCCGGGCAGGCTCACGTCAGTTCTCCCCTTTCGTCATCATAAAATCCCGGATCCAATTCAGTTCGATGATCTCAAGACATTTTTCCGGCGTCAGAAAGTCGCGCATGATCACGTTGACCTCCGGCAGACGCCGGTCCTCTGCCAGTGAACGGATAAACGCGGAGATCTCTTTTTCCGCGCCGCGCTCTTTGCTCCACGGTCCGAAGATCGCAAGCCCGTCGGTCAGCTGCGCCTGAAGGACGAAGATCCCGTTCTCCCCTTTTTCGTTTTTCTGCTCGGCCATTTCAAAACTGCGCGGGAACGCCTCTCCGATCAGGACCGCCGCGCTTGCCTTGTGCAGATCACCCTCGTACAGAGAGTCGAGACAGGTGCCCTCCGCGGTACAGCCGTCGTTATTGCGGAGGAAGAGGTACTCCGAGTCGTCTCCGCTCCGGTCTCCCCAGAAGATGACGCATTTTCCTCGGGCGTCTCCCAGCGTCAGCGCGCGGATAAAGTCGGGATCCGGGATCCCCGCGCCGTTGCGCACGGCAAGGCCCGGGTCGATCAGTTCTCTCGTCAGAAGCGCGAGGACGTCGGTCTGACTGTCCTTGAAATGCTGGAAGTCGAGGAGCAGCGTCTCGGTCGGGTGCGTCTCAAGGAAGGATCGGATCTCCTCCAGCACGGGAAGGAACGCCTGCCCGTCGATGATATCGTGATAGATCACGAGCTGCCCGTCCCCCTTTTTGTGAACGCGCAGATCGAAATACCGCGCGCCGGAAAGCAGTTGTTCCCCGACGCCGTAGGTCTGCGTCTCACCGGGCCACGGCATTCCGGCAGTTCCGGCGTCGTGGCTGCCCGGGATCGCGATGCGGTGCAGCGGGATCTCGTCCGCGATCTGCCCCATCCAGTTTTCCGTCCCCTCTCCCGGGCCCTCGAACTGACGAAAGCAAGTCCCGTTCAGGACGAGGAACAACGCGAACAGAAGAACGAGGATCAGCAGCACGAGCACCGCTTTTCCGAGAAAGCGCAGAAATTTTTTCACTTTACTGTCGTCGCTTTCGCTTGCGAAAGCTTCCTTTCTTTCAGGTCTTTCGGGGATCGAAGCAGCGGAATGTGCTCCTGCCGTCCGACCCTTTTTCCGAATTATACCATATCGCCGCGATTTTTGCAACCTTCTTTACGGCAGACGGACCCATACGGACAAAAAAGCGGCCGTTCTGCCCGGAATAGAGGGTGAACAGCCATGTTTTTTGTTTGGACCGGGATCAGAACAGCACCTGATTCCGGATGATATCGATCGCCATTTCCTGCCAGATCTCGCCGACGAACGGCAGATCGTTGTCAAGGTATTCGCAGCTCGTCTTCATCATTTTTGCGTACTCGGTACGGTAGAACAGCAGTTTTCCGCCCCCGATCGGCAGACGCTTCCAGCTCTTCGGCAGATCCTCCGCGTCACAGAACAGATCGCTGCATTTCCGGAAGGCTGGGATCACGGTCAGAACGTCTGCCAGACGGCCGTTTTCCGCGGTAAAGCGGAAGGAACGCAGATCGAGTTCCTTCGTCACGTACTCAAATTCACCGGGGCGCCCGTCGGCACCCTCCTGCCGGATCGAGAAGAAGACGATCTTCCCTTTTTTGGTCTTCAGAAATTCCTCTCTGGAGATCTCCTCGGGCTCGGGGAGTTCCTTTTCATCCTCTCCCACCGCCTCTTCAAAGCGATTCAGCCAGTCACGGTAAAAGGCAGAGACAGCACGGAAGTTGTTTTTTTCGTCCTCCGTCATCCCCTCGGGAAATGAATCACGGTCCATATAATCCAGTGCCTCGGTCCCGTCCCCGCGGATGACCTCCGCAAGCTCCCGTATCAGCGCCCATGGATTTCCGTTCATACCGTTTCCTCCGTTTTTCCGTTCGTCGGAATCATAGAATCTATCCGGCTGCGGTCATTTACCGGTCAGCCGGATCGCTTCGGCGGTATATTCCGCGTCGAGCTTCGGTTGATCCGCGTATTTATCGAACATCCCGACGAGGACCCCGTCCCCCGCCTTCATCGAGGAAAACGCCTCGAAAAAGGCACGCCGGACCTCCTCCTGATCGCCGCAGCGCCTTCCGGCGCCGAGGATCTTGAGTGCCACGGTCGGTGCGGAGAGCGACCGGATCACACGGAACATTTCGGGCGGGTCGCTTTCCTCAAACCGTTCTCCGGTCGGACAGACGTCGTGAGAACGGTCGGTTTTCGTAAGATCGTAAAGAGAAGCCATATAATAATCGGGCTTCAGCCCGTGCTCCTCCGCGTAGATCAGGACCTCCGGCTCGTGCGCGCAGATCCCGGCAGGCACGTTTTTCCGTCGGATATGATCCAGCAGAATGCCAAGCAGATCCAGTCTGCCGAGGTGATACAGATCGTCCGCGAGCTCCCCGTGGATACAGATCGCGGACGGGCGGTACGCCGTCATCCGGTCGAGCTCTTCATCAAAGGTGTCGAGGCTTTTGCCCGACTGGGCAAGCCACAGTAAATTCCCGCCCGCGGCACGGTACCGTGCGAACAGACCCATGACGGGCATCGAGCCGCGCGACTGAAAGGCGTTGATCCCGGCCTCTTCACACCGACGAAGCGTATCAAAAACACGTCCTTCGGTGTAATAGCCGCTCATGTCCTCGTCTGCGGTGCGGTCG
>JAZLIW010000171.1:0-16018 GCA_045617585.1 Eubacteriales bacterium | reverse complement strand
CGCGTCGGAATCGGAGGTCAGCACCGGCGTGTCGTAGGGATCGTCGGTTTCAAAGCGGAGGCGCGCGTGCTCCCCGGGACGGAGGACGAGCTCGTGCGCGGCGAACGCGAAGCGCGTCGCCCCGGAGGAGACCCAGATCGGATTGGCGTAGGCGTTCGCGAGATCGACCGCCGTGCGGACCTCCACGCGGAAGAAGACCCCGGGCTCCACGGGAACGCTCTGCCGGCAGGAGAAGCAGGGCACGCCGCCGCAGGAGGGATCGAGCAGCTCGGTCACGGTGCCCGCGCGGTACGCCGCCTCGTTGTCTTCAATGCCGTGCCCCAGCTTGTAACGGTAGAGCAGCACGCGCGTGATCGCGGGGCCGCGACCGGCGTCCGCCGCCTCCGCCCGGACCGAGAGGACCGCCTCCCGCTTTTCCGCGGCGATCACGGTCCCGCCCATGCCGACGCCGTCGAGCGTCACGCGGACCGCAGGCCCGGTCGACGGATAGAAGCTGCCGTTCCCGAGCGCGTTGACGATGTTCCGCGCCGTCGGACGGGGAACGAGGAAGAAGTTGTGGCATTCCGCGATGCCCGCGGGATCGTGCGCGTCGGTGCCCGTGCTGCCGAAGATCTTCCGCTCGCCGAGCAGATTTTCGCGGTCCCAGAACGCAAGGCAGTTGTCGACGATGTAATGCCCTTCGGCGCGTCCGCAGTCGTAGTTGTGGATCTCGATGCCGGTATAACCGTGATAGAGCCCGACCGCGTCGGAGACCGTGTAAAAACCGTCGTCCCGGCGCTTCAGCCACCCCTCGCTGTTCCAGTCGCCGTCGTACGCCGCCTGCTCTCCGGTCGACATCCCGGGGAAGTTGAACCAGCGGCAGAAGGGATGCGCGAGGTAGGAGAGCCCGCCGTTTTCGTCGATCCCGGCAAGGATCTCGTTCCACTGACGGATATCCTCCCCGGTCCTTCCGGTCGGCGGGGTCAGATAGTCGGCGTCGCAGTTGTAGTTCAGGACGTGCCCGCTCGGACCGTAGACCGTGATCTCACAGCCCTTGATCGGCGTGAAATCGGTGATGCCGTTGTCGGTCAGCGCCTTTGCCCCCTGCGCAACGTCGAAGGTGACCGAGGTCGGCTGATTGTGGTCGGTCGCATAGAGGAAGGAATCGCCCTTGCGGTAGGCGGAATAGAAGTTCATTGCGAGGAGCCCCGACCCGTCGGAGCGGGTGGAATGGGAATGCAGATCCCCGCTGTACCAGCCGTCGCCGTCAATATCCATGCGGATAAAGCGCACCCGCTCCGCCATCTTTTCCCCGTCCGCGTCGGTGACGGAAACGGTCATCGCGCAGACGCCGCCCGTCCGCGGCGTGAGCGTCAGCACGAGAGAGGCGGAAGCACCCGCCGCGAGATCAAAAACCTGTTCGGGCAAGGCATCAAAGAACAGCACGGACGCACGAAGCCCGAGGGAAAGCCCTTTCAGATCCCTGCCCGAACGGTTCTTGACCCGGACGCCGAGACAGAACCGCCCGTTCCCGATCGGCAGCGCCTGCCCGGCGGAAAGCCAGATCCCGCCCTTCGCCTCCGCGTACGCCGTTGCCTCGGCGCAGAGCCGGTCGAAGCGGAAGTAGTCCGGGAAGTATTTGACGGCGCAGCGATGCTCCGCGGCGTCAAGCACGGTGAAGACGCGCGTGACCTCCTCCCGCAGTTCCAGTACAGCGGCGCTGAGGCGGTCGCCGTTTTCGGGCGTCAGAGGCGCCTCGGCAAGCAGCGCCGCCATCCGCTCGGCGACCACGTTCTCCGCGCCCGCGACCCGGATCGCCCCGACGCGGAATTCCCCGGAGGCGCGGAAGCGCAGGGAAAGCCGGCAGGCGTCAAGGTAAGAGAAGCCGGGCGCCGACGGCACGAAGGAATCGAGCGGCAGGACCGCCGTCCCGTCCTCCCCGACCGTGACCGACGCGGCGGGGCAGACCGCTTCCCGTCCCTCCCCGTCGGTCAGCACGGCGCTGACACGGTTCACTGCGCCGCGCTCCGAAAGACGGAAGGAGCAGATCGTGCTCGCGGCGCGCACCGCGCCGAGGTTCCCTTCCACGGTCAGCACCGCCTCGTTTTCCTCTTCGGGAATGATCCGGAGCGCGTCCCCCTCGGAAACGCCCTCTGCCCCGGTCAGAGAATACCGCCCGTCCTCCCCGTCAAACGAGGAGAGCAGAAAGCCCTCCTTCGGCAGGACGATCACGCGCAGATCGGAGATCCCGACCGTCGCGTCCTTTTTCAGATAGAAATAGAAGCGGAACCAGTTGATATTGGTCAGATCTATTTCCCCGCCGCTCATCCCGGCGTCGGAAAAGTGCAGAAGATACTCGTTCCAGCCCTTTTCGAGCCTGCCGAGCCCGTTCCAGTTCAGCTCGTTGACGTCACACCGCCCGGAGGAGGCAAGCTCGATCTGCCCGCTGCCGGTGAACGCCGCCGGATCGGAGACGTAGAAGCGGAACGCCAGCCAGCAGTCCTCTTTCCCGTACCCCGTCAGATCCACCCGGAACCCCTTCTTCGCAAAATAACTGACCGAACCCTTCACGTACGTGATATCCCCGATCAGCCCCGGGCAGTCCCGCCCGTCGTCCCCTTTCCGCGTGACGGCGCGCAGCGCCCCGATGTTCTCCGCCGCGAATTCCGCCGCCTCCGCACCGGGCGCGATGACCCGTATCATATCCGATCTTTCCATAGTGAAACCCACCTTTCCTATCGGTTCCGCGTCCCCGCGCAGCGGGCAGCGTCCCCTCGTTCTTCCTTTCACGCGGGCGAAGCCCGCACATCATTCGGGCAGCGCCCGAACATCATTGAAAAACGGGAGCGCCGGGCACCCGCCCAAAAAGCGAGCCCCTGCGTCTCCCGTTTTTCACATTACTCGCCCGTCGGCATCTCGTACTCGTAGAGCGTCAGCGCGACGGTCAGATTGCCGTTGCGTTCCCGGATGCGGTCGAGCAGTTCCTTTTTCTTCCCCGCGTCCTTCAGGGTCAGACGGTAATTCAGTTCAAAGAGAGAGCCGAAGTCGACGGTACGCATCTTGCGCAGGACCCACGCGGAGGCGTATTCGTCGAGGATATCGTCGAGCAGACCTTCAGAATTGAGGTTTTCGGGCACAGTCACGCGCAGGGTCACGGTCTCCTTTTTCGTCGCCGCGAAGCCGCTCTTGTTGAGGATCAGCAGGACGGCGCCGAGCAGAAGCGTGAACAGCACGGCGTAAGCGATGTAGCCCATCCCGCAGGCGACGCCGACCGAGACGGCAAAGAAGAGATAGACCAGATCCTTGGTGTCGGTCAGATTGCTCTTGAAGCGGATCAGCGCGAAGGCGCCGCCGAGCGAAAGCGCGCGGGCAACGCTGTTGCCGATCAGCAGGATCACGATCGAGACGATCGCGGGCATGGTCACGAGCGAGATCATGAAGGAGCGGAGATACCCGTCCTTTTTGTGGGAGAGCATGAAGCAGCAGGCAATGCCGAGACCGAGAACGATCGCGGAAGCGAAGATGATCAGGACGTTCACGGGCGTGAGCTTCTGCCCCACGGCACCGGAAAAGAGTTGTTCAAGCATGGCTGGTTCCTCCGTAATTATGTCATGATGGCGGTCTCTTCGGACCGGTACTGCGGCAGACGGGAAAGATCCCGTTCGATCCGTTCGGGAGAGGGGACCCCGGTCTCGAACGTCTCGAAGGCTCTGCCGACCTTGGAAAAGCTGGTCTGCCGGACCCCGAGCTCGGAGAGCGCGGCGGTCAGCCACAGGGGCAGCGCCGACGCGATCTTGGTCTCCATCAGCCACATCCCCTCGGGGAGCAGGCGGACGGTATCCGGATCGTCGCATAACGAAAGGTCTTCTTTTTTCTTCGTGCGGATGTTTTTGTCAAAGGTGAAGCGCAGCTCGCGGTCCTCCTTTGCGAAGAGGGCGACCCGGTCGTAGGCGACGTAGTAGACGGGCGCCGCGCCGGGATTGACCTCAAGGAAACGGGCGATCTCGCGCAGGACCTGTCCGCGCAGGAAATATTTTTCCGGGTTCTTCCCTTCGGGGACCGAAGGGAACACGCCGCGTTCCAGAAAGTCCCGCACCCCGTCGAGGGTCAGGGACGCGCGCCGCTTGTTCACCACACCGCCGATCTTCTTTTTCAGCTCGATGAAGACCGTCCCGTCCTGCCCCGGGTCGGGATCGTAGGAACGGATGCGCAGCTTTTCCTTGTAATAGGGCTTGGCGAGCGACCGTAAAAGGACCGTGTGCGCGGGCGTGTCGAAATACAGATTGTACAGCGGGTAGCTCTTCCCCTCCCTGCAATAGGGATCGGGCTCGGTATAGGGAGCGATCCGCTCGGTCAGGGCACGATACTGCGCGTCGGTCAGATAATATTTCGTTTCATACCGTTTGAAGGTCTCGATGATCAGGGCGTTCCCCTCCTTCCCGTCGTTTTATTTTAACACAAAAGGCGGAGCGTGTCAACCGTTCCTTCGTGCCGTTTCGTCGAACGGAACGTGAATCCCGCCGGATCAAACGGTGAACGGCCGCTTTTTTCCGCTTTTTTTCCCGTAGAGCCATACGTTCAGCTCGGCGCCGAGCAGCAGGATCAGCATACTCATATAGAGCCAGAGCATGAAGAGGATCACGGCGGTCAGACTGCCGTAGATCACGGAATAGTCGGCGTAGTTGTCCACGTAGAGCGCGTACGCCCACGAATAGAGGACCCAGCCCGCGGCTGCAGCGGCGGCGCCCGGCAGATGGTCCTTCCACCGCATCCCCGCCCCCTTCGGCGCGAGCGCGCGGAAGAGAAAGAGGAACACGACGCCGAGGAACAGATAGGAGATCAGCCCGCGCAGATCGACCAGCGTCTCCCCGAAGAGGGATTCGACGCGCGTGAACCGGATCACCAGCTCCCAGATCCGCCGCCCGAACGGAAGCACCAGCACCGTCACGAGCAGGAAGAGGAGGAAGACGACGGTATAGAGCAGCGATTTCGCGTACCGCCGCACGAAGCCGGTCGTCAGCCGGTTGCCGTACACGCAGCGGACGCCGTCCGCGATGCTGCGGATGCCTGCCGAGGCGGACCAGAGCAGGATGACGGCGGTCACCGAGATCAGCGTGATGCCGGAGGCGTACAGCTCGGTGACGACGGTCTCCGCCGCGTTCCACGCCTGCCGCGGGAGCAGCTCGAGCGCGCTGACCAAAAGATCCTCCGCGTTCATCGGGAGGAAGAACCGCAGCACCGCAAGAAGGAGCATGAGGAACGGGACCGCGGAGATGCAGACCGAGAAGGACGCCTGCGCGGCGTAGGCGTAGACGCTGTCGCCGTTCAGCCGGTCAAGGACCGCGTCCGCCCGCTTCACGAACGGACGGACCCTCTCCGCGGCGGACCGCGCCGCGGACGGAGACAGGAGTTTTTTTCTGTTCTTTTTCACGTCGTCCGGTTACCCGTCAGCCCTTGACGAAAAGCTCCACGGCACGGGGGAGGTTCCGGACGGTCACGTCGGTCAGATCCCCGGCGAATTCCCCGTCGTTGCACCATGCGAGCGGTTCGGCGGAGACGATACGCGCGAAGGAGGTCTGCGCGAACACGATCTGCTGCCCGTCGAAGACACCCGTCCGCATCATTTCCAGATCCCGCCGGATATCGTCGAGCGTCTGGGGCGCGCGGATCAGCATGAGCTCGAATTTCCCGTCGTTCAGCTGCACGAGATCGGGCGGCAGCTTGAAGATCCCGCCGATCGAGGTCGTGTTGGAGACCGAGCCGAAGATATAGTCGCCCTCGACCTCGCCGCCGTCGTAGGAGACGCGGACGTGATAGACCCTGCCGAGATCGGAGATCTCCTTCGCCCCCTCGAGGACGTAGGCAAGGTGGCCGAGCACGTTCTTGGTATTCTGGTCGGCGGCGTAGGACGCGCGCGTGAAAATACCGAACGAGGCGATATAGGTAAAGTAGCGCTGATTGAACGCCCCGATGTCGACCTCCGCGGTGATGCCCTCGGAGATCGAGCGGAGCATCGTCGGGACGTCGCGCGGGATGCCGACGGTCGCGGCGAAGTCGTTCGTCGTCCCGGCGGGAAAATAGCACAGCCGGGGCCGGGGCGCGCCCTCTCCGCGGCGGAGAAGACCGGTGATCGTCTCGTTCAGCGTCCCGTCCCCGCCGAGGCAGGCGACGATCTCGCTGTCGGACGCGTATTTTTCCGCGGCGTCGGAAGCGTCGCCGCGGCAGGTGGTGATGTGGAGCCGGTTGGCGTAGCCCGCCTGCTGCAGGCCGTTTTCCACGTCGAAAAGGATCTGTTTTCCCCGCGCCTTCCCGGCGACGGGATTGAGGATCAGAGTGGCGATGCGATCGGACAGCATAGTATTCCTCCGGGAGTCTGCGGTCTGTCCCGTAAGGGAGGACCAAAGGGTAAAATGACGTTCGTTTTATACATTATACCGCAAGTCGGGATCTCATTCCCCCGAAAACGGTTATTTTTTTGTGAACAGATCATTCCGTCTGCGCCGTCACGACGTAATATCCGGTGTTGTCCGGCGAAACGGTCAGGGAAAGAAATCCCTCCGGTACCGTGATCGCGTCCCCGGTCTCCTGCCGCGAGATCAGATACCCGCCGCAGGAATACCACGTCCCCGGGGTCAGGGAGGCAAGATAGGAGGAGAGGGTGAGCCGGTTCTTCATGACGATCTCCGCGTGCGGGAACCCGACGTAGCGGACGTGCCACGGCTCGTAGGAAAAGCCGGTCTCCTTTTCCCCGTACCACGGGTAGCGGATGATGAAGCCGTATTCCCACGCGGAGCGGTTGACGTATTTCCCGGCGTCCGTGCGGAAGAAGGAGGCGCCGCCGTAACCCTTCACGCAGAGGTCGATCGCCAGCCCCGCCTGATGCTCGCTTTCGCCGATCCCGGCGGCAAGACTGCCGGCGTTTTCCGCCGCGTCCGCCTGCTCTTCGGCGGTCCGGTAGGCGTCTGCGACGTACAGCTTCGTCCCCGTCTCCTTCATGACCCCTTCGGAAAGAGAACGGTAGGCACCGGTCACGCAGGCGTTCATACGGACCTCCGTGTCCCCGTAATTCACGATCTCCCCGTCGGTCTCCCCGCCCTTTAACGGATGATCCCGGTCAATGAGGAGGAGCGAATGATCAAAGGTGACGTTTTCCCGCCCGCATAGGTCCCCGAGCGGAACGGTCACCGTCACGGGCTCCGCCGCGCTCACCGTGACGTGATCCCTTTTCGCGTTCAGCGCCATCGAGACGCGGAACGGAACGGTCGTGCGGAGGAAGAGGAACGCGGTCCCCGCCGCGAGGACGGCAAGGCAGAGCCCCGCGATCAGGGCACAGAGGAAGACCCGTTTTTTCTTTTCGGTAAGTGCCATTTTTTCTTTTTTTACAGCGCGTATTTGGCAAGGAAGCCGTCGTACAGCTCGTTGAACTCCTTGACGTCGCCCTGCTTGACGCGGCGCAGATATTCGTGGATGTCCATGTCCTCGTGCTCCATCTCAAGCATACAGCCCGCGATGTTGGAGCAGTGGTCGGAAATACGTTCGAGGTTGGTCAGCAGATCGGTCAGCACGAAGCCGAGCTCGATCGTGCATTCGCCCCTCTGCAGGCGGGCGATGTGCTGCTTTTTCAGCGTGTCGCGCAGCCCGTCGACGACCTGCTCCAGCGGCTCGACGCGGACGGCGTCCTGCATATTGCCGTCCTCAAAGGAGGCGAGCGCGAGGTCGAGGATCTCGCTGACCGCCGCGATCAGGACGGAAAGCTCGTGCTTCGCTTCCGGGGAGAAGGAAAGCTTCTTTTCGTGGACCTCCTCCGCCGATTCGAGGACGTTGACGGCGTGGTCGGAGATGCGCTCGAAGTCGCCGAGCAGATGCAGCATCTTGGTGATCTCGGCGCTGTCCGCCTCGGAGACGCGGGGCTGGGACGCCAGCTTGACGAGATAGGAGCCGAGCGCGTCCTCGAACTTGTCCACCTGGTTCTCCTCGCCGCGGATCTCCTCCGCGTCCCTCGGATCGTAGTGATCGAGCTGACGGAAGGCGATCTTCATCGAGTTGACGGCAAGCTCGCCCATGTCGATCAGGACTGCCTTGCAGCGCAGGATCGCCGCGGAGGGCGTGCCGAGCAGACGGTCGTCGAGCAGGACGGATTCCTTTTCGTTCTTCCCGTCGCGGACGAGGAGCTTCGAGAGGGCGACCAGCTTCTGATTGAGCGGGATCAGGATCGCGAGCGCGATCAGCTTGAACGCCGTATGGACGATCGCGATGCCGAGCGGCGTCGCGGAAGCGGGCAGGAGAGAGGCAAACCCGGTGAGGGTGATCAGCAGATACCAGAGCGGCAGCAGGATCACGGTCGCCAGCAGATTGAACGAGAGGTGGATGACGGCGGCGCGGCGGGCGTTCTTCCCGGTGCCGATGCAGGAGATCATCGCGGTCACGCAGGTGCCGGTGTTCTGCCCCATGATGATCGGAACGGCGGTCAGATACGAGATCTTGCCCGTCAGGGTCAGCGCCTGGAGGATACCGACCGAGGCGCCCGAGGACTGGATCAGCGCCGTGAAGACCAGACCGACCATCACGCCGAGGAAGGGATTCTGGAACAGGGTCAGCACGCGGGTGAAGCCCTCCATCTCGGAAAGCCCCTTGACCGCGCCCGACATCGTCTCCATCCCGAACATCAGGACCGCGAAGCCGAGCAGGATCATCCCGGTGTCCTTCTTCTTCTGATCCTTGAGGAACATGTAGAGGATGATGCCGATCAGCGCGAGGACCGGCGTGAAGGAGGACGGCTTGAGGAGCTGCATGACGAACGACTCGCCGGAGATCCCGGAGGTCGAGAGCAGCCAGGAGGTGACCGAGGCGCCGAGGTTCGCGCCCATGATGACGCCGACCGACTGCTCCAGCGTCATCACGCCGGAGTTGACGAAGCCGACGACCATAACGGTCGTTGCCGACGACGACTGGATGACCACGGTGACGCCGAGGCCGAGCAGGAGCCCCTTGAAGAGGCTGCCCGTCATGTTGCCGAGGATCGACTTCAGCCGGCTCCCGGCTCTCTTCTCAAGAGAACTGGACATGATCGACATCCCGAAGAGGAAGAGGGCGAGCCCCCCGATCATTGTCAGAAGATCAAATACTGTCATGGTACGATATATGTCCTTTCCGGGCGGGCTCCGATTCTCCCGCCCGTGGTGATACGGTTATTCCTCGTCCAGCTTGAGGACCGCCATGAACGCCTCGGGAGGGACCTCGACCGAGCCGAGCTGGCGCATTTTCTTCTTGCCTTCCTTCTGCTTTTCCAGCAGCTTCTTCTTCCGCGTGATATCGCCGCCGTAGCACTTGGCAAGCACGTCCTTGCGCATCGCCTTGACGGTCTCGCGCGCGATGACCTTGCCGCCGATCGCCGCCTGGATCGGGATCTCGAAGAGCTGACGCGGGATATTGTCCTTCAGCTTCTCCGCGATCCTTCTGCCCCGGGCGTAGGCGCGCTCCTCGAAGACGATGAAGGAGAGGGCGTCCACCGGCTCCCCGTTCAGGAGGAAGTCCAGCTTGACCAGCTTGCTCGGGCGGTAGCCCGCCAGCTCGTAGTCGAGGGAGGCGTAGCCCTTGCTGCGGGATTTCAGCGCGTCGAAGAAGTCGTACACGATCTCGTTCAGCGGCAGCTCATAGTGCAGCTCGGTCCGGGTGGGATCGAGGTATTTCATATCCGAGAATTCCCCGCGCCGGTCCTGACACAGCTCCATGATCGAGCCGACGTATTCGACCGGGGTGATGATGTTCGCCTTGATATAGGGCTCCTCGGCGAGCTCGATCTCATCGGGAGAGGGATAATTCGACGGGTTGTCGATAAAGACCGTCTCCCCGCCGCGCTTGGTCACGCGGTAGATGACGCTCGGCGCCGTGGTGATGAGGTCGAGGTTGAATTCCCGCTCCAGCCGCTCCTCGATGATCTCCATGTGGAGCAGACCGAGGAACCCGCAGCGGAACCCGAAGCCGAGCGCCGTGGAGGTCTCGGGCTCGAAGGAGAGCGCCGCGTCGTTGAGCTGCAGCTTTTCGAGCGCGTCTCGCAGGTCGCCGTAGCGCGCGCCGTCCGCGGGATAGATGCCGGAGAAGACCATCGGCAGCGCCTTCTTGTAGCCGGGGAGCGCCTCCGCCGTGCCGTTCTCCGCGGTCGTGATCGTGTCGCCGACCCGGGTATCCGAGACCGTCTTGATCGACGCGGTGAGATAGCCGACGTCGCCCGCCTCGAGCATATCGCACGCCCGGAGACCGAAGGGAGCCATCTTGCCCACCTCCACGACCTCAAACTGCGCGCCGGTGGACATCAGGCGGATCCGGTCGCCCGCCTTCACCCGTCCCTCCTTGACCCGGATCAGGACGACGACGCCGAGATAGGGATCGTAATAGGAGTCGAAGATCAGGCATTTGAGCGGCGCGTCCGCGTCTCCCCCGGGCGGGGGGATCAGCCCGACGACCGCCTCCAGCACGTCGCCGATGTTCTGCCCGGTCTTCGCGGAGACGGCGGGACAGCCCTCCGCCGGGATCCCGATCACGTTCTCCACCTCCGACCGCGCGCGTTCGATATCGGCGGAGGGGAGGTCGATCTTGTTGACGACCGGGACGATCTCAAGGTCGGATTCGATCGCGAGATAGGCGTTGGCAAGCGTCTGCGCCTCCACGCCCTGCGTCGCGTCCACGATCAGCAGCGCGCCCTCGCACGCCTCCAGCGAGCGGGAGACCTCGTAGTTGAAGTCCACGTGCCCGGGGGTGTCGATCAGGTTGAATTCGTAGGTCTTCCCGTCCGACGCGTGATAGTTGAGGTTGACCGCGCGCGCCTTGATCGTGATGCCGCGCTCGCGCTCCAGATCCATGTTGTCGAGGAGCTGCTCCTCCATGTCGCGCGTCGCCACCGTGTCCGTGTTCTCGAGGATGCGGTCGGCAAGGGTCGACTTGCCGTGGTCGATGTGCGCGATGATACAGAAATTACGGATAAGTTCTTTTGACATACGATTACGTCTTTCGCCGGGCGAAAGGGTCCTTTCATCGGTATTGAGAGGATCGTTTTACGGATCAGTGTTCCATGAGAGAGATGCCGAAGGCGTTCAGCTCCCGTTCGAGCGCCGCGCAGGGCAGTCCGACGACGTTCTGGTAGTCGCCGCGGATCGAGGAAACGAGCAGGGAGCCGATCCCCTGGATCCCGTACGCACCCGCCTTGTCCATCGGTTCCCCGGTAAGGACGTAGGCGCGGACGAAGGATTCGGTCAGGGGATAGAAGGTGACCTCGGTCGACACGTGAAAGACGCGTTCCTTCCCCGCCCCGATCAGGCAGACGCCGGTGTGGACAAGGTGCGTCCTGCCCGAAAGGGAGAGGAGCATCGAGACCGCGTCCTCTTCGTCCTTCGGCTTGCCGAGGGCGGTCCCGTCCCGCTCCACGAGGGTGTCGGCGGCAAGGACGACCGCTCCGTTCTCCGGGGGAAGGCAGGCGAAGGCGGCATTTGCCTTCGCTTCCGCGATCGCCTCGACGCGGAGCACGGGAGGCAGCGCGTCAAACGCGTGCTCGTCCGCCTCGGCGGCGAGGACGCGCGGTTCGATCCCGCAGATGCGCAGCAGTTCAAGCCGCCGCGGGGATTTTGAGGCAAGGATCAGTTCAGTCACGGTACAGCTTCCTCGTGACGAGCAGGGCAAGGACCGTGAAGATCACGACCGAGATATTGAGGTTCAGCGTGATGCCGAAGGTCAGCCGGATCACCGACAGATCGAGCACGAAGGGCGTGGTCAGACCGAAGTCCATCCCGTACGCCAGCCACCAGAACAGCGCGGTCCCTTCGGCAAGCGACGCGACGAGCGAGCCGACGACGATGCCGCAGCAGAGACCGACGAGATAAAACAGCGTTTTTTTCATGATGTCTCCTCTTTCAGTTCTTCATTCCCGTGGAGCCGAAGCCGCCCTCGCCGCGTTCGGTCCCGTCGAGCGTATCGGCAGGGACGAAGGAGGCGAACTCGATCGGTACGAACATGATCTGCGCGATCCGATCGCCGGGGCAGACCGTGACCGGCTCCTCCCCGTGATTGATGAGGCAGACCTTGATCTCCCCGCGGTAGTCGCTGTCCACGACCCCGACGGAATTGGCGAGCGTCACGCCGCTGCGGATGCCGAGCCCGCTCCGCCCGAAGATCAGGGCGACGGTGTCACGCCGTTCGGGCGAGATGGCGACGCCGGTCGGGATCGGGGCGCGCTCCCCGGGGAGCAGCGTGACCTCCCCGTCGGGGCAGGCGTACAGATCCGCCGCCGCCGCGCCGGGGGTCATATAGCGGGGCAGGATCGCGTTCTCTCTGACTTTTTTGATTCTGACTTCCATCTTTTTTCGTTTTTCCTTTTTTTCGGTTCTTTCGTCATTTCATGCGCCGGATGGGTTCCTTCGGGATCACGCCGTGACGGTAGGCGTACAGCACGCGCAGGACGGCGGCGCGGTCCTCGGTCGTGAAGAAGAAGTGCCGCTCGGTGATGCCCGCCGCGTCAAGGCGGTCGGCCTGATCCGCCATGTAGATCGGGACGGAGTTGACCAGAAGGTCGCGCTTCCCTTCTTTGAGGACCGGGAACGCGGCGTTCTTCCGGTCGCGCAGCTCTGGCGCGCCGACCGGCTTTTCGAGCAGCATCAGCGGCAGCCGCCCGTAGGCGATCACACCCTTCACCGCCCCCTCGGGCAGCGTCAGGTCGCGCATCTGGGGCAGGATCAGCTCGGGGGAAAGGAGCACGCTCTTCAGCCCGCCCGCCCGGACGAGCTCCCGCCCGGTCAGCGAATTGAAGCAGTTGAGCCGCGTGTCGCCGCAGGCGGTCATGCCGTATTCCTCGGTGAACCGCTTCGCGATCGCGAGCTGCCCCATGTTGGTGATCATCAGGTATTCCGCGCCCTGCTCCCTTGCCCGGTCGAGGCGGCGCAGCACGTCATTCAGGTCCGCTTCCCGGATCACGGGAGGCAGCACCACGCCGTTTGCGCGCGCGGGATCGTATTTGTCGAGCGGGAGATAGATCCGGTCGATACCGGTATTCTCCGGGATCTGCGCGGGGGAACGGAACCGCGCCGAGAAGAAGGGCTTCGGCGTTTTCCGCTTTTCGCGCGGGTCGATCTTTGCCGGGAGCGGGGGCGCCGTCCGTTCGGTGACCGTGACCGGCGGCAGCCGCTTCATCGGCTCGGCGGGGATGGTCAGGTGGCTCGCCTTCGAGTCGCCGACGTCCTTTTCGGACCGGACGCCCAGCATCTCTCCGCCGATACGGCCGGTGAAATACCCGTCGGTGAAGCCGCCGCGCGAGAAGAGGCGCGCCAGCTCCCCGATATCCTTTTTGTCCGCCGCGCGGCGCTCGTCGATCAGACGGCGGTAGACGCGCGTGACGCCGTACACGTAGGAGGGGTGCTTCATCCGTCCCTCGATCTTGAGGGATTCCACGCCGGAGTCGATCAGCGCCGGGATGTGACCGGCGAGGCACATATCGCGCAGGCTGATCGGATACCCGCCGTTATAGGACATCCGGCAGGGCTGGGCGCATTCACCCCGGTTGCCGCTCCTGCCGCCGAGGACGGCGGAGAGCATACACTGTCCGGAGCAGCTGACGCAGATCGCCCCGTGGACGAACGCCTCGATCCCGATCGGGGAGGCGTCGACCAGCTTTCTGATCTCGGTTTCCGACATTTCCCGTCCGCAGACCATGCGGTCGAAGCCGAGGGAGGCGAAATAACGCGCGGCGTCGGCGCTCTGCCCGGTCATCTGCGTGCTCGCGTGGAGCGGCAGGGACGGCAGATATTCGTGCAGCAGGGCGGCGAGCCCGAGGTCGGCGGTGATCAGCGCATCCACGCCGGCGCCGTAAAGGAACCCGGCGTAGTCCAGCGCCCCGGCAAGCTCTCTATCGTAAAGCTGGGTGTTCATCGTCACGTAGAGCTTCACGCCCGCGTCGTGGCATTTCCCCACCGCGGTGCGCATGGCGTCCCGGTCAAAGTTCTTCGCGTTCATCCGCGCGTTGAACAGCGTCCCGCCGAGGTAGACCGCGTCCGCGCCGCCCGCGAGCGCCGCGTCGAGCGATTCCGGCGAACCGGCAGGCGCGAGCAGCTCCGGCTTCTTTTTTGTCTCTTCTGTCAAATCGGGTCCCGACCTTTCGTGTAAAGCGTCAAACCGTCCGCATTTTTGCCCATGCCTATTGCAAAACCCGGACTTTTCCATTATAATAGCATTATACTATTTTCCGCGCGAAAAGAAAAGCCCTTTCGGTAAATTTTTTCACGGAAAATAAAATAAAAAAACGAAAATACGATCAGGAGATGAATATCATGGCCATTCCGCGCCCCGAATATCCCCGTCCTCTGCTCCGCCGCGGCGAAGACAGCTGGATGAATCTGAACGGTACCTGGGAGTTTGAGATCGACGGCGGCAAGTCCGGCATCGAAAGAAAGCTCTACGAGGCTCCTTCCCTTTCCGGCTCCATCCTCGTTCCCTTCGCGCCCGAATGCCCGCTTTCCGGCGTTGAGCACGTCGATTTCATGCCCGAGGTCTGGTACCGCCGTACCTTTACCCTGCCCGAAACGAAGAACGGACGGGTCCTCCTGCACTTCGGCGCGGTGGATTACCGCACCGAGGCGTGGGTCAACGGCAGACACGCCGGCCATCACGCGGGCGGCTATACGCCCTTTACCTTCGATATCACGAAGCTCGTGAAGGAGGGCGAGAACGTCCTGACCGTCACCGCCTTCGACGACACGAAGAGCCCCCTGCAGCCGAGCGGCAAGCAGTCCACGCGCTACGACCGCTACTCCTGCCTCTATACCCGCACGACCGGCATCTGGCAGACCGTCTGGCTCGAATTCGTTCCCGAGACCTATATCGACTTCGTCAAGGTCACGCCCGACCCCGATAACCGCACCCTGTACGGCGAGGTCCGCATCCGGGGCTGCGCCGTCGGCATGACGATGACCGCGTCCGCTTCCTTTGCGGGGAAAGAGGTCCTCCGCACGTCGGTCCGCACCGGCGGCAATCACGCCCTCTTTACGCTGTCCTTCCCCGAAGACGTCGAAATGAAGCTCTGGGACCTTGAGACCCCGAACCTCTACGACCTCACCCTTTCTCTCGGCTCCGACACGGTCACGACTCACTTCGGGATGCGCAAGGTCGCGCTGAACGGCCGTGCCTTCGAGCTGAACGGCCGCCCCGTCTTCATGCGCCTCGTGCTCGATCAGGGCTTCTACCCCGACGGCGTCTATACCGCGAAGACCGAAGAGGACATCAAGAACGACATCCTCCTCTCCAAGAAGGTCGGCTTCAACGGCGCGAGACTGCACATGAAGGTCTTCGAGCCCGCCGCGATCTACTGGGCGGATAAGCTCGGCTACCTGCTCTGGGGCGAATTCCCGAACTGGGGCATGAGCGACAGCGATCCCGCCGCCTACCAGTCCATCCAGACCGAGTTCCTGACCGAGATGGAGCGCGACTATAACTCCCCCGCGATCATCGGCTGGTGCCCCTATAACGAGACCGGCGCGGGCAGAAACGCCGACACCTTCCGCGCGCTCTATCACGATATCCGCGCGATCGACCCCGTCCGTCCGATCATCGATACCTCGGGCTACGTCCACACTCTCACCGATATCTACGACGTGCACGACTATGACCAGAACCCTGAATCCTTCCGCCGCCGCTACAACGAGGAATTCGCCGCGGGCAATATCTTCCGCAACAACCCGCAGATCGAGCACTACGAGGACGGCCAGCCCTATTTCGTCTCCGAGTTCGGCGGGATCCACTGGGTCATCGACGAAGACCGCGGCGGAAGCTGGGGCTACGGCAAATCCCCCGAGGATATGGAGGAATTCTATACCCGCTTCGAGGGCCTGATCGCCGCCCTGCTCGATTCGCCCTACGTCTGCGGCTTCTGCTACACCCAGCTCACCGACGTCTTCCAGGAAAAGAACGGCATCTACGCCTTCGACCGCCGCGAAAAATTCGACAGCGCCCGCCTCTACGCCGCCATGACCCGCAAAGCCGCGATCGAAAAGTAATCCCGCAC
>JAZLIW010000170.1:0-10224 GCA_045617585.1 Eubacteriales bacterium | reverse complement strand
TCGTCCCTCGAGACCGCGCGTCAGGGACAGGACGTGATCGGCAAGCTGATGTCCTCCTCCTTCCGCGACAAGGTGGATCAGACCGACTGCACCTTCCCCGATTTTCCCGCCGCCATCCTGACGCCGAAGGGCGAACGGAAGGAGGGCGTGATCCTCTACCTCCACGGCGGAGGCTACACCTGCGGGGACCTCGGCTACGCGAAGGGATACGGTTCCCTGCTCTGCGCGAAGACCGGGAGGAAGGTCCTTTGCCCCGCGTACCGTCTGGCGCCGGAGCATCCCTTCCCCGCCGCGCTCGACGACGCGCTCACCGCCTACCGCTATCTGCTCAACACGGGGTTTTCCGGCAGCGATATCGCTCTCTGCGGAGAGAGCGCGGGCGGCGGGCTGATCTACTGCCTCGTCCTGAAGCTGCGTTCCCTCGGTCTGCCGCTCCCGGCGGCGATGATCGGGATCTCCCCGTGGACGGACCTGACGCTTTCGCAGAACTCTTACGAGGAAAACGGGGCGCGTGACCCGTCCCTGACGAAGGAGCGGCTGGCGCTCTTTTCCGGTCTCTATACCTCCGATCCTGCCGATCCTCTGGTCTCCCCGCTCTTCGGGGACCTGACCGGGATGCCGCCCTCTCTGCTTTTCGTCGGAGGAGACGAGATCCTGCGGGACGACACGGTCAGTCTCGCAAAACGGCTGGAGGACACAGGCTGTTCCGTTTCGCTCACCGTGGAGCCCGGGATGTGGCACGTCTATCCGCTGTATCAGCTGAAGGACAACGGGAAGGCGACGACGGACAGGATCGTATCCTTCCTTGACGGGCTTCTGCCCACCACGCGCGAGCTGCGCTGGATGAAGGTGGACAACGCGGGCAAGATCTATCCCGCCGCCAAAAACCGGGAATGGACCAACCTCTTCCGTCTCTCGGTCACTCTGAAGGAGCCGGTCGACCCGGCGATCCTGCAATCGGCGCTGGACGTCACGGTCCGCCGCTTCCCCTCGATCGCCGTCAGGCTGCGCCGTGGGATCTTCTGGTACTATCTGGAGGAGGTCCCGCACGCACCGAAGGTACGGCAGGACGGCGCGTGGCCGCTTGAGCACATGGTCTTCCGCGACACGGGCAAGTGCGCATTCCGCGTCCTGTATTATCAAAACCGCATCGCCGTGGAGCTGTTCCACGCGATCACCGACGGAAACGGCGGCATGATCTTCCTCAAAAGTCTGGTCGCGGAGTACCTGACGCAGAAATACTCGGTCGCGATCCCCTGCGAAAAGGGGGTCCTCAACCGCGGAGAAGCACCGCTGCCTGAGGAGCTGGAGGACAGCTTCGTCCGCAACTGCGGCACGGTCGCCGAGGCGAGAGAAAACACGCCCGCCTATCTGCTGAAGGGTAAAAAGGAGCCGGACGGGCGCAGACACCTGACCTGCGGCATCCTTGACGCCGATCTGGTCCACGAGATCGCCGCCGGGTATCACGTGACGGTCACGGTCTTCCTCGCCGCCGTCATGGTGGAAACGCTCGCTCAAATGCAGAAGGAGACCGTACCGTCCGGAAGAAAGTTCCGTCCGGTCAAGGTCCTGCTCCCGGTCAACCTCCGCCCGCTGTTCGGAAGCAAGACGCTGCGCAATTTTGCCCAGTTCGTCAACGTCGGTATCGATCCGAATCTCGGGGACTACACCTTCGACGAGATCGTACGTCTCGTTCACCACCAGCTCGGCGCCGACCGCAACGCCAAGACCATGCAGGCGCGGTTCACCGGAAACGTGAAAAGCGAGCGCTCCGTCTTTCTGCGGCTCGTCCCGCTGTTCCTCAAGAACCCCGTCATGAAAGCGGTGTTCAGCGTCGTCGGCGAAGCGGTCTCCTGCCTCTGCTTCTCCAATCTCGGCAGAGTGGAATTCCCTGCCGGAATGGAGGACTATATCGGGCGCGCGGACTTTATCCTCGGCGCGCAAGCCAAGTCGCCTTATAACGTCGGGCTCCTCTCCTATCGCGACAAGCTGTATCTGAACGTCATCCGGACCACGGAAGAACCCGAGCTTGAGCGCAGATTCTTCACGAACCTGCTGCGTCACGGGATCTGCCCGCTGATCGAAAGCAACGACCCCGCGCCGGAAGACGGCGCGGAATGAGGAGGCACATACCATGTACTGCATCAAATGCGGCGTCGCGCTCGCCGACAGCGAGAGCGTCTGCCCGCTCTGTCATACCCGCGTCTGGCATCCCGACCTCGATCTTCCCCGCGGAGAGAAGCCGTATCCCGTGGATTCCCTCCCCAAGCAGCCGGACAGAAGAAAAAAACGGATCGCCGTCATGACCGTACTGACGGTCCTGTGGGTCCTGCCGTTCCTGATCTGCTTTCTGATAGACCTGAAGGCGAACGGGCGGCTCGTCTGGTCGGACTACGTCGGCATCGCCATGTCATTCTATTATCTCGCCGTCTTTTTCCCCTTCTGGTTCCCGAAGCGCAATCCCGTGCTCTTCGTTCCCCTTGCCTTTCTATACGCGGGAGGGGTCGCGCTCTATATCAACTGCAAGACCGGCGGGCACTGGTTCCTTTCGTTCGCCTTCCCGGTCCTCGGCGGCATCATGCTGATCGTGACCGCAACGGTCGCGCTCTGCCGGTATCTGAAAAAGGGACGGCTCTACGTCTTCGCGGGGACCTTCATCGCGCTCGGTGCGTTCATGCTCCTCGTCGAATTCCTGATGAATTACACCTTTTCCCTGCCCGGCACCTTCGTCTGGGCGCTGTACCCGCTCGCCGCCCTCTGTGACGTCGGGCTCCTCCTGCTGATCGCCGCGATCTGCCGCCCGATCCGCGAAGCGCTCGAAAAGCTGCTGTTCTTCTGACCCTTCCGTCTCAAACGAAAAACGGGACCGTCTTTCGATCCCGTTTTTCTTTTTTATCCGGATTGTTCCGTCAGCCAGTCGAACAGACCGGGCTCCGCGAAGGCGCTGAACCAGACGTCGTGACCGACGCCGGCGTAGTAAGTCGCCTTCATTTTCGTTCCGCCCGCGGCTCTGATCGCGTCCTCCATATCGTGCGTTCCGGAGGACGGGACCACGCCGTCCGCCTCCCCGTGGAACGCGCGGATCGCGATCCCCGTCAGCAGATGCGCGCGGGAGGGGATGCCCGCCCCGCAGAGCGGGATCGCGGCGGCAAAGACATCGGGCTCGCGCGCGAGCATCTCCCACGTCCCGTAGCCGCCCATCGAGATCCCGGCGATATAGACTCTGTTCCGGTCGACGTGCCCGGAGTCAAGAAACTCGTGAAGGAGCGCGGACGCCGCCGCAAGCGACACGGTCGGCTCTTCGGTCAGTTCTCTCGATCCGGTATCCCATTTCTGCCCCACGGGGATCCAGTTGTATTCCGGCTCGGGACGGCACTGCGGCGCAAGGACGACCATCTTCCCGTAATCGAGTGCCATGGAGATCAGACGGTTCTCACCGCCGAGGACGCGGATCTGCAGCTCGTTGTCCTCCCCGCATTCCCCGGCGCCGTGCAGATAGAACAGGATCGGATACCGTTCGTCCGAGGTCCCGTATCCCTCCGGGAAAAAAACGCGGTATGGCAGCGTGACGCTCTTTCCCGTTTTTTCATTCCGGTAGAACCAGGAGCGCTTCAGCATCGCGTCCGCCTTCGTCCCGCCCCGGACACCGTCCGGAGCGTTTTCGTTTTTCGTATCGTTCATTTTTCGATTTCTTTCAGCGGAATGCCTTTATTTTGCGGTAAGCTCGGAGCAGCCGGTGAAGTTTGCCGAGCCGCCCGCGGTACCGATGACGCGGAAGCCGCCGCAGGTGACCGGATCAAAGGTAAAGACGTAGGTCGTATAATCGGCGAAGATCCCGTTCGTATCCCCCTTCGGATACTTCGGGGAAACGGAAGCGCTGACGACCTCCCATTCTCCGTCCACCAGCACCTCCACTGCGATATCCCCGTCGCGGAACCAGCCGCCGTTGCCGAAATGCTCGCCGTCGGTAAAGGAGACCGAGGAGATCTCGTGCAGACTGCGGAAGAGGTAGCCGTAATATTCCTCGTGCTCGTCGGCGCGTCCGCGGAAGGTATCGTACTGCGCGGAACCGTGGTCCGCGCCTCTCTTCGGGACGATGCCGTCACGGATGACCTCGATATCCTTGCAGCCCGCACCGGTGGGGTTGTTCTCGGAGACGAGAATGATCGCGTTTGCGATAAAGTCCGCGTCCGGGTCCTCGTAGGTCGGATCCTCGACCTCGGAAAACAGCACGTCCATCTCACTGCAGGAGGCAAATCCGTTGGAACCGCCCGGCACGCCGGTCAGGCGCACGCCCTCACATTTGACGGGCTCCGCCAGCGTGAAGACGAAGGTCTCGAAGGGATTACCCTGCGATGCCTCGGAATCGACCTCCATATACAGCGGAGAAACGGAGCTTTCCGCTTTGACCCATTTGCCGTCCTTCAGGACCTCCACGGTCGGGGTCTTTTTGAACCAGCCGCCGTTGTTGAAATGCGCGCCCTCGGAGAAGCTGACGCCGGTCACCGTCACCTTGTGGTCAAAGTTCAGCGCGTACCAGACGCTGCTTTCCGGCGCACCGACGAAGGTATCGTACTGGGTCGCGTTATCCGCGCCCGGCTTCGGGATAAAGCCGTCGGTGATCACGCCGATATCCCGGCTGCCGCCGCCCGCCGGAGAAGTAACGGAGCAGGAAGGCGTCATGCGGAACCCGCGGGAGACTCCCGCACCGACGATCTCGACCGTCCGTTCCACGGTCACGCTCTTGCCGCCCGCAGACGCGGCGAGCTTTACGGTATAGGTCCCGTCCGCGAGATACTGATAGGAAGAGACCAGACCGGGGATCTTCATCCCGTCGCCGAAGTCGAAGGTCACGTCCAGTTCGGAACGGTCGACGCCCTTCGGAAGGACGAACGCCGTCTTCATCATGATCTTGCCCCCGCTGCCGACGGTCAGCTCGAAATACGGGCAGAGCTCGTCGTCGGGCCACTGCTCGAAGGGAACGGGCGTGACGCCCTCCTCGCGGATGACGGCCCAGCCCGCATCCGTCTTTTCATAGCCGACGGATCTCATCGCGTCTTGTGCAAGTTTCAGACTGATCTCAATGCAGTCGTTCAGCGTATCGTCGGTATAGGCAAACTTCGTGCCCGTGTAATCGACGTCCGAGACGTATTTATCTTCCAACCCGGACAGACCGTACAGCGTGCCGAGGATCGCGGCGGAAGAAGAAGGATTGCAGTCGGAATCCTGCCCGCCGCGCATCGAGATCCGCATGGTCTCGGTGAAATCGCCCTCGCCCCAGAGGAGGCCCATCAGGATATACGCGGCGTTGATCTTTGCGTCGATGTTCATCTGCCCGGAGCATTCGGGGCATTTGTCGTCCAGACCCCAATGCTCCTCGATCTGCTGCCAGCATTCCTCCCACGTCATCCCGTCCTCGTAGCAGGCGGTGACCTCGTCGATCACGGCACGGAACTTGGTCCCCTCCGGGATCGACTGTCTGCCTGCCTCGATGACCTCGGCAAGATCCCGTGCGGTGAACGCCGCCGCGTGCATCGCCGCGACGTAAACGCCGCCGTACACGCCGTCGCCGTAGTTCATGATATGCCCGATCTCAAAGGAACGGGCAGCGGCGGCGGAGACCATGCCGGGGTAGAAGTTGCCGAGGAAGTCCGCTTCGATCTGCCAGTCGATGTCGTCGGCATGGTAGTTATAGAGATACGAGCCGCTGTCGGGCGCCTCGATCCCGTTCTGCAGATTGAGCCTGCCCTGATAGTTGGCGTGCGCAAGACCGAAACGGGAATCGCGGAAATAATCCGCAAGGGTCTTCAGATCGCAGTCGAAGCCGTGATCCCGCATCGCGTCGAGGAAGGGGATCTCGACGTACAGGTCGTCCTGCCCGAAGGCGTCGTTGACGAGCGAGGGCTTCCACTGCGGGATATCGGCGTCGGGAATGATCGTCCCCTGCCAGCGGAACTCGGTCGATGCGCCCCACGTCACGCCGACCATCTGCGCGACCCAGGAGCCCGCGATCTTATCGCGGATCGTTTCCTCGGTCAGGACGACCTTTTCTCCCTCCGGAGGCGCGGGAATAACGCTCTCCGCCGGAGAAGAAACGGGGTCCGTCTCTTTCCCCGGCTCTTCCGGTTTCTCGCAGGAGAACAGGAAGCAGGAAACGAGGAGCAGGAAAGCAAGAAGGCTCGATACCGTTCTTTTCATGATCTTTCTTCCTTTACTAATTATTTTGTCGGAGCGTCCGCTCCGGAATATGACGTTTCACAGCGCGAGCGCTTCCTCTGCGAGACGGTCCACGCTGACCTTTTCATATCCGAAGATCGTGGTGTACAGCGTTCCCGCGATCTTGGAGGTCCAGCAGTCCGGGATGCCGGAATAGCCGAGTGCTTCTCCGACCACGGAACCGACGGTGGCTCCGTTGCAGTCGGTATCGAAGCCCTGCGAGACCGCAAGGCAGACGGACCGGCCGTAGTCTCCGCCGCCGTACAGCAGCGACGCTGCGACGATCTCGGCATTGGAAACCGTATGGCACCAGTGGTTCGGGTTGGTATCCTGCCAGCGGACGTGGAAATCCGAAAAGAACGCGTCAGCCGTCACGCCGGCGCGGAAGCCCGCGAGCACTTTACCGATCGCCTCGTGCAGACGGGATGACGACGGGATCTGCTGAAGACCGATTTCCATTGCCTCCCCGATCCTCGCGCCGCCGCCCACCGCGGCAAGCATGGCGGAGACCCACATTTCACCGTAGATCCCGTTTTTGACGTGAGAAACCGAGGCGTCCCGGAACGCCATGGACGCAGCCTGCGTCGGATCCGCCGGACAGATCCAGCCGAACAGATCGCCGCGGATCTGTGCCCCGATCCACTCACGGTAGGGATTCTTGTAGCGCGCCGATTCCGGCGGCATGTATCCGGCAACGAAATTCCGGAACGCCACGCGTTCCGCGGTGCAGTACGCGTCCTTCGGCTGCGCGCTCAGCCACAGTTCCGCCACGTCGGAGGGCGTGAAGCCCCTGCCGTATCGCTTGAGGAGCAGAAGTGCGAGGACGACATAGTTGGTATCGTCGTCCACCGGCATCCCGTCAAGGATCCCGTCCCCGAAGACGCGCTGCTCAAACGGATAGACGTAAGAGGAAACGTCCGCCTTCGCAAGATCGCTCCGGGTCAGATACCTGCCGAGCGGATCGTTCCCCGTCACTTTCAGAAACGCGGTCAGCTCGTCATAGGTACAGCCCTCCAGTGCCTTGCCGAGAAGACAGCCGCAGATCCTGCCGTATAACGCGCCGCGCATCTGATCGAGGCGTCTTTCCTTTCCCGGCACCTTCAGCCGCATTGCCTCCGCTCCTCCGGTCCCTGCCGCGGAGCAGGAAACGATCGACTCGTAATCCGAGGGCTCGGAATAGCCGAAGTCGGAACGGATCGGCGCCCGTTCGACCGCACGGTAAAGGATATCGGCAAGATCCGCCTTGTCCTTTCCGTCCGGCAGCCCGGCGACTGCCTGAAACACCGCCTCGAACGAGGAGAGGTCTTTCCCTTCCTCCGTACACTGACGGTATTCGGTCGGCAGTTCTTTGTAATACGCCTCCCACGGGGTCACCCGCTCAAATGCAGGGAGCGGACGATTATCGACGCGGAGCTGCTCCACGCTCCTTCCGTCCTTGCCGAGCAGCAGGTAATCGGTGGAAACGTTGAAGAATTTTGCGAGCGCGATCAGTTTGGCGAGATCCGGGGTACTGGTCCCCTGCTCCCATTTCTGAACCGCCTGTCTCGACACTCCCGCCGCTTCCGCAACGCGCTCCTGCGAAAGGCCGGCACGGTAGCGAAGAAAACTAAGCTTTTCCGCAAGCATCGCTCATATTTCCTTTCCAATCTTTATATTATATCATTATACCACAAAAAGGACGGCAGTCAAGCACCTTTGAAAGTATTATTTCGCAACCCACGGTTGCTTCGGCAGGAACGGAACAGAAAGAGAGCGAAGACGCGGACTGTACCGCCGTCTTCGCTCTCTTTGCGCAGCCTGCCCCGTTCTCCCGGTTCAGACCACTTTTGCGTTGATCTTCATATACTTTTCGGACTGCTCCACTTCCTCGTCGGTGATCGGGCGTCTGCCGCCGGAATACCGCGCGCAGGTATAGAGCGGGAACATATAAGCACACTGCTCGTGCTCAAGATTCCATTGCTTCAGCGTTTCAAGCGGGGTATTGATCGTCTTGAACTTATAGCCCTTCTTGATCAGCTTGTTGATGAACTTGATATAGATGAAGCGGATCTTGTCGGCGTTGTCCTCGAGATCCTTCCAGCGGAGCTGATTCCCCATCTGACGGAAGCGGCGGGAAAGATTGTTGTCCTCCATGTCGAAGACGAAGGAACGTTCGTCCCTTCCCTTGACGCGGACCGGCGGATCGGGGATGCCGAGCGCGTGACGGATCGCCTTGGCGACCTTCGCCGCCTCCTGGCTGATCCGCTTGAAGACGGAAGCGACCGCCTGCGCGACGTCCTTCTTCAGCTTCTGCGGGATCGCTTTGCGGAAGGTGAGGACCGCAAAGATCGCGGTCGCACCCATGATCAGCCCGCAGAGCTGATGCAGATAGCGGGAGGTGTCGTCCAGCTCGAGATCGCGGTAAAGACCGAGATGCGCGTAGCCCTGCATGGCGATGAGGAAGATCACGATCGCGATCAGGACCTTGATCAGACGTTTTTTATCCCACTCGTATCTTGTCTTTTTCACTCTTTCTCCCCCATTCCCAGCTTGACGATCTGAACGTGGTTGCCCTTCGCCTGGAACTTGATGATCTCGTCCTCGATCTCGTCGTTGACGTAGGGCGTGAGAAGGAAGATCTCGATATCGTTGATATCGGCTCTCGTGCCCTCCTGCAGCAGGCTGAGGAAGGAGACGCCGACCGAGGGACGGACCTTTGCCATTTCCTTCAGGATCTCTTCGAGATGGAGTCTGCCGGAGCCCAGCGGGAACTGGATCTTCTTTTCCCCGGTGATCAGGACGCAGTTTGCCTCAAACGCGGCGCGGTACCCCATGTAGTTCGCCTCGCGGATGATCGCGGCGGCGTAGGAAAGACCGCGTTCCATCATATTCTCGTAGATATACGTCGGGATCTTGTCGTCGATATCCGTCTGGAAATTGAGATAGACGAGGATCGTACGGTTGGAGCAGTAGTCGCGTGCGTTGACCTTCAGTCCCTGGATGCCGAACGCCGCGGAACGGGCGGTCGCCTTGAAGTTCACGCTGTTGAACGGGTCCCCGGAACGGTACTCCCGGATGCCGCTGAAGGAGAACTGATCGATGAACAGACGTCTCGTCGTCACGCTTTCGCCCGGCATCGTCGAGGAAGGCATGACCTCCTCGTGGAGCGGAACGACGCGCGGATAGACGTACAGCTCGGCAGGCGCGCTCATATAGCGCACCTTTTTGTTGTAATACAGATCGATGGTCTCGAGGACGTAGTAGCCGCGCGCCGTGCAGTGGACCTCGTGCTTTCTTCTGATCCGCATATAGGGCAGCAGATGGAAGCGGCTCGACATATACTGCATCGCTTTTTTCGGCTCGAACGGAACGTCGTCGAGACGAAGACCGTTGTATATATAGGACTCGATGTCGATGAAGAAAAGCGGACACCAGCTGCGGTTGGTTATGGTCTCCGTCATCGTGACGTACTCGGATTCGTACACGCCCTTTTCGGAAAATTCACGCGTGTACTCGATCCGCTGGACCATTTTATCCTTCAGCTTGTAATAGATGAAGTAGATCACCGCCATAATCACGAGGCAGGCGGCGACGATCATACCGATCTTCACCCATTTTCCGACCTCCGTCATGTCAGCGAGCGTCAGAAAAACGGCGGATGGGATCATTTTCCGGACCAGCTTCCGAGCGCGGTCTCGGTGGGAACGGAAACGCGTTCAAGGATGTCGAGGATGACGTCAACGTCCGCGTTCTTCTTGATGCGCGCGGAGGAGGTCATGATCAGACGGTGCGGCAGAACGGGGAGCGCCGCCGCCTTGACGTCGTCCGGAATCACGTAATCGCGGTCGTTGATGGCGGCAAAGCCCTTGGCAACGCGCATCAGGTTCAGCGCGCCGCGGGGAGAAACGCCGAGGGAGACGTTCTCGTAATCTCTCGTCGCCTCGACGATGCGCATGATGTAGTCCATGATATCGCGGTGAACGAAGATCTTCATCAGCTCGTCCTGGCACTGAACGATCTCCTCCGCGG
>JAZLIW010000169.1:0-32870 GCA_045617585.1 Eubacteriales bacterium | reverse complement strand
TGGTTTCCGCGCTCGGCATCCCGATCGTCGAGCTCGAGGGCTACGAGGCGGACGACGTGATCGGCACCGCCTCCGCCTTTTCGGACACCGATCCCGAGCTCGAGGTCGATATCGTCACGGGCGACCGCGACTCCTTTCAGCTCATCCGCGACAACGTCTTCGTCCTCCTCGCCTCGACCGGAGAGACGATCCGCTTCGACCGCGCCCTGTTCGGGGAAAAATACGGCGGCACGACCCCCGAGCAGTTCCCCGACGTCAAGGCGCTGATGGGCGATTCCTCCGACACCATCCCCGGCGTCCCCGGCATCGGCGAAAAGACCGCCGTGAAGCTGATCGCCGACTACGGCTCGGTGGACGGCGTTTACGAGGCGCTCCCGACCGCGAAGCTGACTCCCTCCAACCTGAAAAAGCTGACCGAGGGGAAGGAAAGCGCGTATCTTTCCCGCAAGCTTGCGCTTATCTGCAGAGAAGCGCCGATCGGCGTCACGCTCGGCGATCTCGTCTACCGCGGCATCGACCGCGCGGCGCTGACCGCGCTCTTGACGGAGCTCGAGCTCTTCTCCTCCCTGAAGCGGGTCGAAAAACTGCTCGCGGAGGGCGTCCTGACAGACGCAAACGGGCGAAGCGGAGAAACGGCAGCAGCCGGGATGCCCGCCGTCCCGCAGCCGTCCGTCGCGGAAGAGGAGTATCTCATTCCCCCGCTCTCGGAGAAAGAGGTCCCCGCCGCGTTTTCCGGCATTGCCGCCGTCAGTACCCCGGATCCCGACGGAAATCTGACGGTTTTCGACGGAACGGTCCGTTACCGCGCTTCGCTCTCCTCCCCGTTCCTTTCGGCGCCGGACGCGAAGATCCTCACCTACGACGCAAAGGGCTTCTTCTCCCGTCTGACCGCCGCCGGTCTGCCCCGCCCCGCGCTTCTGCTCGACGTCCGCCTCGCGGCGTATATCCTCTCCCCCGGGGAGGGCAGCTACGATCTGCCGCGGCTCGTCCTCTCCTATCTCGGAGAAAGCCGGGAGCTGCCGGAGGAGGTCGCCGTATTCCGTCTTTATCCCCTCCTTGCGGAGCGGATGGAGCAGGCGGGTGAAACGGCGCTGTACCGGGAGATCGAGCTGCCGCTTGCCGGCGTCCTTTCCGATATGGAATCCGTCGGCTTCCGGGTCGATACCGAAGGGCTGCGTCTCTTCGGTAACCGGCTGAACGACCTCGCCGCCTCCTATCAGCAGTCGGTATGGTTCGCCGCCGGGCACGAATTCAATATCGGTTCCCCCAAGCAGCTCTCCGAGGTCCTGTTCGACGAGATGTGCCTGCCGCCCCCGACCAAGACGAAAAACAAATCGGGGCATTACTCCACCGACGCGGAAACGCTCGAAAAACTGCGCCCCTACGCGCCGATCGTGGATTCCGTCCTCGAATACCGTCAGGTCACGAAGCTCCGCTCCACCTACGCGGAGGGGCTGATCCGCGAGGCGGACGAAAACGGCAGGATCCACTCGGTCTTCCACCAGACGGTCACCGCGACGGGACGTCTTTCCTCTGCGGAGCCGAACCTGCAGAATATCCCGATCCGGACCGAGCTCGGCAGAGAATTCCGCCGTTATTTCCTTCCCTCTTCCCCCGACCGCGTGCTGATCGACGCCGACTATTCCCAGATCGAGCTGCGTCTGCTCGCCGCGATCTCGGAAGATGAAAACATGATCTCCGCCTTCAAACGGGGCGACGATATCCATTCGATCACCGCTTCTCAGGTCTTCCGCGTCCCGCTCGCCGCCGTCACGCCCGAAATGCGCAAGCGCGCCAAGGCGGTCAACTTCGGCATCGTGTACGGGATCGGCGATTACTCCCTCTCCCAGGACATCCACGTCCCGAGAAAGCAGGCAGCGGATTATATCGACCGCTATTTCGCGCACTATCCCGGCGTCCGCCGCTATATGGACGAAACCGTAAAGAAGGCGAAGGAGGACGGGTACGTCACGACGATGTTCGGCAGACGTCGCCCGATCCCCGAGTTGTCCTCCCCGAAAAAGACGGTGCAGGCCTTCGGAGAACGGGTCGCCATGAACAGCCCGATCCAGGGCACCGCTGCCGATATCATCAAGATCGCCATGATCCGCGTGGACCGTGCCCTGAAAGAGAGCGGGCTCGACGCGCGGCTGATCCTGCAGGTCCACGACGAGCTGATCCTCGAAGCGTCCGAAAAAGACGCGGACCGCGCGGAAGAGATCCTGCGGAAAGAAATGGAGAACGCCGTCACGCTTCCGGTCACGCTCCCGGTCGAGCTCGGGATCGGGAAAACGTGGTACGATTGCTGAACCCATCTTGAAAAGATTGTAAATTCATCGTGTGAAAAACCGATTTCCCCTTGCTTTTTTACGCGTCATCGGCTATAATGTTTTTGTTGCACGCGATCAAAACAAAATCATCAACACTGAAAGGAAAGCAACCATGAAAAAAATCGCTCTTCTCCTCTCGGTCCTGACGCTTCTTGCCGCCCTCGCGCTCCCGTTCGGAGCGGTCGAGCTCGACAAGATCGCTGAGGCCGAAGTTTACGAGGTCGCTTCGCTGGAGCCTGCTTACGGCTCTCTCCGCTCCATGTCGGTCGATCCCGAAGGGAAATACGCTTACTGCGGACAGATCAACGCGAGCGGCATCGTCCACAAGATCGATCTCACCACCGGTGAGAACCTGTGGCGCTTCGAGGCCGACAACGGCTGGGCGCCCAAGCTCGTCGCCGCCGACGACCGCGGAAACGTCTTCGTCGGTCTGACCAATCCCGACGGCAAGGACGCAAGAAACTATATCGCCGTCCTCGACGCGGAAACCGGTGAAATGCGCACCGCGGAACCGATGACCTTTACCTATCCCGCAAATCCCTGCTCCTTCAACGGCGGCAACGTCTTTGAGAAGAACGGGAACTACTACCTCTACACCTCCGCCAACTACGGCGAGGCGTACATCCTCTGCTTTGACGTCACCGACATCAACGACATCGTGCTGAACGCCGACTTCGGCGAGAACGGCATCTGCGACGTCGTCAAGGTCTGCGGCGTTCCCGTCTCCGACTACGGCGTTGAGGGCGTTTCGATCGACAAGGACGGCTCCCTCTGGGCTTGCGTCAACTTCAAGGGCTCCGGCAAGGGCGACGCGCTCGCGCACATCAGCGCGGACGGGAAGAAAATGCTCGGCGCCTGCAAGGACGACGCGCTCGTCGCCGCGTTCTCCTGCTGCCCCGTCGGTGACGATCTGATCGCCGTCGTCAACTACAACGCCGCCAACTCCAGCATGACCCTCGTGGATAAGGCATCCCTGACCGTCAAGGAGACCGGCCTCCTCAAGTACGCAAACGTCGACAACTACACGGTCGTCAACTACGTCAACGGCGAATTCTATATCGCCAACCAGGCAAACTTCACCCTCGTCACCACCGATAAGGCGTTCTACCACGACCCCAACGTTGACCTCGCCCAGACCTTTATCGATAAGATGGATAAGATCCCCGCCGAGATCACCGAGGAAAACTACTCCGGCCTCCGCACCAAGATCCTCGCCGCCGAGAACTCCCGCAAGCAGCTGACCGAGGAAGCGATCGCCATGATCGACCCCGCCCTGTTCACGAGACTGGAAGAGGCGAGAGCAAAGTACGATGAGCTCGCCGCTGCTGCCGCGGAATCCGAAAAGCAGGCGCAGGAGACTGCCGCGCCTGAAACGCAGGCACCCTCCGAAGAGACGCAGGCCTCCGGCTCCAACGAGACCGGGAAGACCGAGGAACCCACGGACGGCGCGAACGTCGGTCTGATCGTCGGCATCATTGCCGCCGTCGTCGTGATCGCCGCGATCGTGGTCGTCGTACTCTTCAAAAAGAAGAAGAACTGATTCATCCGTTACGACAAGGGGTTGTTGCACTAAAGAGCAACAGCCCCCTTTTTTATGAAAATACGGTCTCCACAAGCTTTTCCGACACATCCGGTGAATAGGTCCACGCGTCGAGGTGCCGCACCGAAGGCGGGACGAAGTAGGCGGAAGCGGCGGTGATCCTGCCGATGTTTTCCCGCGGGACGCAGGAAAACGCGTCCACGATCACGAGCTTCATTTTCATCCGCTCAGGAATGATGTTCTTGATGTAGACCGACGCGATCTGCCCGGGGCGGACATCGTCCTTCGGTTCCGCGAGCCCGGCGAGATTGGGCGTCAGCTCGACGAAGATGCCGTAATCCTCGACGGAGCGCACGATCCCCGCCACTGTCTGCCCGATACCGAACCGCGCCGCGTTTTCGCTCCACGTGCCGAGAAGCTCCTTATGGGAAACGAAGATCCTACCCGTTTCCCGGTCGACGCTCCGGATCACGACGCGGATAAAGTCCCCGGTCGTAAACCGGTCGCGCGGATGAGAGATCCGGGAAACCGAAACGGCGTCGACGGTCAGCAGGGAGACGACGCCGCAGCCGACATCGACGAACGCGCCGAACTGTTCCATGTGCGTGATCCGCGCCGGGATCACGTCCCCCGGAAGCAGGCAGTCCAGATAATCCCTGCGGCATTCCTCCTGCGCTTGTTTTCTGGAGAGGAGCCACGCCGGCGTTCCGTCCGGCGTATAGGCGAGCCCGACGGCGCGCACGGCGACCGCTTTTCCGACCCGGGTCACCGCGGCGATATCCCGCAGCGTCTCCCCCGGCGGGAGCGCGGAGATCTCGTCCTTCGGGATCATGCCCGTCATGCCGTTCAGGTCCGTATACAGCGTCAGGTCTCTGTCGCAGCGCGTTACGACCGTTTCGAAGACCGTTCCGTTCGCCATCGCCTTTTCCAATGTTCCCGGCGAGGAGAGGACCTCCGCGTTTTGTGCCGTTCCGATCAGACTTCCCTCGGGAAGATACGTTTTTTCCATGTCTTCGTTTCCTTTCTTTTTTCTGTCTGACCGAAGGATATGCGGCGGGGCGCCGAAAAATGACGTTCCCCTGCCGTTTCCTGCGAAAAAACCGGTGCCGCGCTCCGCGGTTCCCGAAAAAAATGGCACAAAGCAGATTTCATTCAGGCACGGCGTTCCCGCATCCCGTCATTTTTCAACAAAAACCGCATATCAATATAGCAATATTGTAGTATTATATCATAATTATGGTAAAAATGCTTGATTTTCGGCACAATTTGCGGTATAATAAGATCGTTCAAATACAATAAGAGCGCAAGGAGAATCAGCAGTCTTATGTTTGAATTTTTCAAAAAAAAGGCAGCGGAAGAAGACCCTTCCGGTGACGCGGTCGTCCCCCCTGCCGAAAACGAGAGCGACCCCGCAGCCGTGCCCGCCGATGATGCCGCTCCGACGTCGGAAAAGCCCTCTGCCGTCGCGTTCGTCGACTACGAATACTGGTACGTCGCACTGGACCGGCATTATCACACCCGCCCAGATCTCGCGGCGTGGAAAAAAGAATTACTTGAAAAGTACGATCTGCGCGACATGATCGTATACGGCAATTTTGCCAACGCCTCTCTGCGTGCGGAGCTGATGAACATCCGTGCGGTCACGGAAAACGTGATCGACACGCAGGTCCCCGCACACTCCCATAAAAAAGACCAAACCGAATTTCTGCTGCTGAACGGGATCTATCAGACGGCGATCACCTGCCCCGGGACGGACGTTTTCGTTCTGTTTTCCGGTGACGGTCACTTTGCGAACGTCATGGAATTCCTGCAGTCCTCCTGCGAGAAGACGGTCGACGTCTACGCGGTCCGCGATTCGTACAGCCGCCAGCTGATCTCGGTCTCTACGGTCAATACGCTGATCCCCGAGGAAGTGGACTGGACCGCGAAATGCGCCGGTATGATCCTCGCAAACCTGAAATATCTGGAGGCGAACGCCGTCGGGGACAAGCCCGTCCGTCCGTCCTTCCGCGCGACCGTCGACGCCGTTTCCCGCTACCGTCATCTGCCCAAGACAGACGTCGAGCAGACGCTGTGCTGGATGCTCGAAAACGGTTACGCAGAGCAGTACGTGGAATATCTTGACGAGAAGGACGTCCGCCTGCTCCGCGTCAACTGGGACAAATGTCTTGCCGACGGACTTTATCGGGAAGAGAGCAAGGAAGAACGCGTGCCCGAATTCGTGGAAGAGCCGCTCGACGAAGCGATCCCCGCGGAAGAATGATCCGAAAAAAAAGCGGTCTTATCACCGGACGGGTGCCGGGGATAAGACCGTTTTGTTTTCGTTTTTTTCCGGGGAATCATGCGGGAGAGGAGGTTTCTTTTTTCTTTTTTTCCTTTTTTCCGCCTGCGAGCCGGACAACAAGGACCATCAGGCAGCCGACGGCGGCGTAGACGGGCGTCATCAGGAGCAGCCAGAGAAGATTGACCGGCAGGATCCCGTAGAGCAGATCCGCAAGCGCATTCCCCTCCAGCCCGTACGTAAAGAAGAAATTCGCTTTCTCGTAGACCGTGGCACGCATCAGCGCGTTGACCCCGTGCATCACGCAGGCAGACAGGAAGAGCAGACAGCCGGAGACCCACACGTCGCGCAGCTTCGGGCGGTAGACGCCGAGCACGATCGGAACGAGGGCGAGGAACATCACGAGGAAGTGGAACCCCCAGTATCCGAGCCCTCTTGCGGACAGCAGGGGGGCACCGACGAATTCCGCCTCCGGGACCACGAGCGCCACGATCGCGCCGAGCGAGCAGTTGAGATACAGATAGGCGTACAGCGGTTTGCAGTCAAGCGCGGAAGCAAAGATCAGAAAGATCGGCGCGAGATTGCAGAGATTCAGGGGCAGCTCGTTCCACCATGAAAAATCGTATGTAGTGTCCCTGCTCAAAGCGATCTTATAGACCGCGAGATAAAGGAGCACGAAGATCCCGAGGAACAGAAGCACGCGGCTCTTCTTTTCCTTTGAAGCATCCTTCAGCAGATACCGGGACAGCGGCAGCAGCAGGACCGCGACCGCGAGAAATACGAACCAAAGCGGTGCAAATGCGTCAAGCATGGATTTGTCCTCCGTACGTCACGGGCGGGAAGCCCGTTCTTTTTTGTTTTTGAACTTTCGTCCGATCAGCGCGGAAACGGCGAGGCTGAGCTCCGCTGCGGCGATCGCCGTCGGGCAGTCGATCACGCAGTGCTGCCGGACCAGAACGGTAGAAGCGAAGACGGAAAGCGCAAAGAAGAAGGAAAAGGTCTTATACCATCGCGGCACCCTGCGGCACCCGAACAGACCGCGCCAGCAGAGCCAGCTCTCCAGACAGTGGATCGAGGGAAGCAGATTATCGGGCGGATCGGTATAGACGATGCGCAGAATGCGGGTGAAAATGTCGGTCCCCGTCAGCTCCGGGCGCTCCATCACGGTAGGAAACGCAAGGAAAAAGACCAGGCAGACGGTTTTGGCAAGGATCTCCGCGGAGAGCACGCGGTGGCAGGTCTCCCGGTCCTCCCGTGCGATCAGGTAATAGTTCCACAGCCAGAACGGATAGGACAGGACGTAGGGAACGACCGCCGGCGGGAACAGGGGGATCAAGCCGTCGATCGGAAGCGCCACGGAATGATGCACCATACCGGTCGTCACGAGACGGCTCGCGTAATATACCGCCATATTCCACGCGACCGCGGCAAGGAGCCACGCGAAGCAGTGATGCGGGAAGATCGCCTCCCAACGCTCTCTTAAAGGTCTCGCCTCTGCGGCGTTTTTCATACGTTCACCACCTCCCCGACACATGATCGACACATAACGGATTTTATTTTATCACGTTCACGCCGTTTTGTCAAGAAAATGCGGAATTTCGGACAAAAAAAGCAGTGCGCTTCTCGTCCGTTTCCCCTCCCTTTTCCTATTGACAGTCCCGTCGAAACGTGGTAGAATAAGTAAAATTTTTCAGGAAAAGGCATGGGTCATGAATTCCACAGCAAAAAACGTATCCGTTGACTTTACCGTCGGATCTCCGTATTCCCTGATCCTGCGCTTCGCCGTCCCGATCTTCATTTCTCAGGTTTTTCAGCAGCTATACAACACTGCCGACAGCCTGATCGTCGGTCATTTTCTGGGGACGGAGGAGCTTGCCGCCGTCAGTTCCTCGGGGACGCTGATCTTTATGCTGATCAGCTTTTTCGAGGGGCTTTTCATGGGGGCGGGCGTGCTGATCTCACGCTGCTACGGAGAACGCGACGAAGACGGCGTTTCCCGCGCGATCCACACCGATTTTGCCGTCGGACTGGCAAGCGGTCTGTTCCTGACCGTGGTCGGCGTGCTTTTCACACCCGTCCTTCTCCGCTGGATGAACACGGATCCCGACGTACTCCCGAAGGCGGTCGAATACTTCCGCTGGTATTTCGCGGGGTCGATGGCGCTCATTCTGTACAACGTCTGCCGCGGGATCATGACCGCGGTCGGAGACAGCCGCCGTCCCCTCGTTTACCTGATCGTCTCCTCGGTCACGAACGTGCTTCTGGACCTTCTGTTCGTCGGGGTCTTCCGGTTCGGCGTATGGTCCGCCGCGCTTGCCACGGTCATTTCGCAGGCGCTTTCCGTCGTCCTCTGCCTGATCCATTTACTGAAAAAGGGGAGCCTCGTCACCGTCGACCCGAGAAAGATCCGGTTCCACCGGGATATGCTGGCGCAGATCCTGCGCTACGGCGTCCCCGCTGGGATCCAGAACTCAGTCATCGGATTCGCGAACGTCATCGTGCAGTCGCAGATCAATATGTTCGGCAAAGCGGCGACCGCCGCGTACGGGACGCACTCCAAGATCGAGGGCTTTGCCTTCCTGCCGATCACGAGCTTCAACATGGCGATCACCTCGTTCGTCGGGCAGAACCTCGGCGCGAAGCAGTACGACCGTGCCAGAAAAGGCGCCCGCTTCGGGATCCTTTCCGCCGTCGTGCTTGCCGAGCTCATCGGCATCGTGTACTGGTGCTTCTCTCCTCAGCTCATCGGTCTCTTTGACAGTAATCCGACGGTCATCTCGCTCGGTGTCCGGCAGGCACACACCGTCACGCTCTTCTATTTCCTGCTTGCGTATTCCCATTCGATCGCCGCGGTCTGCCGCGGCGCGGGAAAAGCGTTCGTCCCGATGGCGATCATGCTCTCGGTCTGGTGCGTCTTCCGCATCCTCTATATCATCACCGTCATGCACGTATATCACGATATTTCCTTCATTTATTGGGCATACCCGCTGACGTGGGCGATCAGCAGCGTGATCTATCTGGTCTATTATCTCCGCTCCGACTGGGTCCACGGCTTCGAGCGGTAACGTTCCGAATGAAAAAGCGGAGCCCCCTTTCCGGTCGGGCTCCGCCTTTCTATCTTCCGCGCGGATCACGTCACGCCGCGGAAAGAATATTTTCCGTTTTTTTGAAAGCGGCGTAAGATTTCGCGTATTTTCACGAATATATATATGAATCGATTCAAAAGGAGGCGAACGCATGGAGGACGAAAAGCTGCTGGCGCTGCTGCGGAAGGATCCGGAAGCGGGGATGGAACGGCTGATGGATCAATACGCGGGGCTCGTTTACGCCGTCGTCAGGGGAAGGCTCCCGGCGTCCCTCTGCGTTTCCACCGACGCGGAGGACTGTGTCGCAGACGTTTTCAGTGCGTTCTATACCCGGCTCTCCGACTACGATCCGTCTCTTTCGGGCATCCGGACATATCTCTGCGTTCTGGCGCGGAATATCGCCGCCGACTGCGTCCGGAAGAGAGGAAAGCAGGGAGAGGCGATCCCGCTGGACGACGAAGCGTGTCTGCTGCAGCTCGCAGACAGCGCCCCGGTCGAGGAATGCGCTGCCGAAGAAGAGCTGCGGAAAGAGGTGTTCGCGGCGATCCGGGCACTCGGAAAACCGGACGCGGATATCCTGCTGCGTAAATTCTACCTCAGCCAGTCCTCAAAGGAGATCGCCGACGCGCTCGGTCTGACGGTATCGAACGTGGATACCCGTACGCACAGAGCGCTGAACAAGCTGCGTGGCCTGTTCGGAGGGTCACGATCCTGAACCTTCCCTCGCATTCGCGAGATGAAAGCCGTAACGACCGTTTGCTTCCTTATGGAAAGAAAGAGTAAAAATGAAAAAAGATCTGAACGTCTTGTTTGACGAAGCGCAGCCGGCGGATCTGGAACCGTTTGCGGACGCGCTGACCGCGGACGCGATGCCGCCGGAGGCGCTCGCGCGCGTAAAAGAAAAAGTATTTGCCGGGACAGATATCGGAAAGAAGCGCATCCCCGTCCGCAGATGGCTGCGCCTCGCCGCGGCGGCGGTCTGCGTCTGTCTGATCGCCGGAGGAGCCGCTGTGATCGCGCGCCGGATCGGTCAGAAACCGGGGTTCGTCGATCCCGAAGTCGACTTTCCGTCCGATTATCTCAGCATCAACGACCTCCCGGATCCGAAGAGCATCGTGTTCGGCGGGAATGCGCCCCTTTCCGAAAGGACGCAGGAAGAAGGCCCGACAGATAAGACCGTCCTGATGAACGGGATCCGGATCGCGGCGACGCTTTCCGATCTGCTCGCTTCCCTTCCGCCCGATGCGAGGATCGCCGTCACCGCCGTCCGGAGCACCCCGCCCGCGATATCTCTCGACGACTATCCCACCGCGGATGAAGGCAGGACCTATGCCGAGGTCCGCGCCGGGCTGAACGAGGCAAAAAGGGCCGCGGAAAAACTGACCGAACTGAAGATTTTCTCCGACGACTATGACGAGCTCGTCAGATCCGGCAGGATGCCCGCGGAAGAGTTCCGGGAAAAATTCTATGCAAACGTCGACCGCGATTTCGCCCTCGGAAACGGATATGTCACCGAAGGAGACGATCCCTTCCGCCGTTCCCTGATCTCCGACGATCTGGACCGGTATACGGGGCTCTGCAATTGGCTGGAAAGCGTTTTGGATCAGGCCGAGGCAAAGTACCGTGCCGAATTCCTGAATGCGCTGGACTGGAAGCTTCTTTCCGACGCCGGGTATGCGGTCTGCCTGCATCAGGGAACGTTTTTCGCCGTCCTGACCGTCCGTGAAATGGGGGCGTTTGCCGACGCGGTCACGGCACTTTATCCCGAAAAGACCGTATCCGACGTATCGTTCCGCCTCGTCACGAATCGTGAGCCGGGACTTGATGACCCGGAGCTGACTCACGCGGGCGGCGTGATCACCGAGCCCGACCATCTTCCCCAACCCTGCGACGAAGCGTCGTGAGCAGGGCACGCCCGACTGAAAAAGATCCGGACCGTTTCCGAAGAGACGGTCCGGGTCTGTTTTTTATGCCGGATGCGGATCAGGCGCGCGTCAGCCGAACAGCGCGTCCAGCCACTCGAGGATCCGGAAGCGGACACGGTACTTTCCGTCGCTCCCGGTCAGGATCCGCACCTGTCCCGGCGTCAGACCCGCCTCGATACAGGCGTCCTCCGGCACCTCGGACGCGGCGCCGACGCAGAGCGGCGGGAACAAAACGCACCACCAGTTTTTCCCCTCCGCCGCGCCGATGCGGATCTGAACCGAGGTATAGGTCCCCTGCGGGAACCGCAGCTCCCCGTATTCGCGCGTCGGGTAATGTTCTTTTCCCACCGTCACCGTGACCGTCTCCCCGTCCGCCGCTTTCTCCGCGGCGACGCGGAGATCGTCAAGGTGCGCAGAAAGGACCGTTTCCGCCATTTCCCGGTCCGTGACGCCGTCCAGCAGCTCCGCCGCTTTTTCGACCGCCGCATCCCGTACCCGCAGCTTCCTTGCCTGATCCTCCTCACCGTCCGAGTTGGCAAGCACGTGGAGCCGGATCACCCGGTCCCGCACCCGCGCCTCCTCCGGCGTCGGCAATAAGGTCACGAGGATCGCAGCCGCCGCGCAGAGCGCGAGAAATATCCCTCTTTTTTTCATCTTCCGTCCCTCTTTCTTCCGTCAAAAAAGCCCCGCGAAAAAGCGGGGCTTTTCCTCTTACGGAAGAGTATGGACTTAAGAAAGCAGATCCATTCGGTCAGAGCGTGCATTCCTCAAACTTTTTGAGGAAGCGCTTGAAATCCGCCTCGCCGTCGAGGACCGTCAGGCGGATCTCGGTCTCTCTCTTTTCAAAGGGAGCAATGTGATCCAGCGTTCCGCGGTCGATCTCGAGCTGTCTGCCCGACGCGTGGCAGTTCGTCGGCTGCATCCCGAGGACGTAGTCCCCGGACGCCATGCAGCGCCACTCGATCAGGTTCGGCAGCGTGTCCGCGGTGAACTCGATCATGATGCCGAGCTTCCGCGCGGGGTTCCAGGTCGCGCAGACGCATTTGCCCTTCGCGTTCTTCTTCAGACGGTGCAGATAGACGGATTCCACCGCCGTATCGTCGGGCGCGGTCGTAAAGTCGTAGTTTTCGTACTGCTTCTTTGCCTCGTCGTTCATCGCCTCGTAGCCTTTGGTCGGGATATAGACCTTCGAGCCCTCGTCCACGACCGGAAAGCCGCAGTTGACGTGATACATGAGCATGAAGGGATTCTCCACATAACTCTGGTTCTCGATCACGTCGTGCAGCGTCAGCGACTTTTCGCCGACCACCGACTCGATCGAACGGTTAAGAGCGATATTGGTGCGGAACAGTCCCGCCTCGCGGGTCTCTCCGCCGACGCCGACCACGTAGTCGTCGCCCTTCCACTCCGCCTTGACCTTGACCTTGTCGGCGGGCTCGAAGCGGATCTTGCCGTGGAAGTGATCCACGCCGTTTTCATCGGCGTACTCGCCTCCCACGTTGCCGAACCCACAGGTATACAGCATCCCGCCGGTCACGGAATAGAGGAAGTTCATCCCGGCGCGATCGGAAAGACCGACATTGACCGGGCCGCACTTGGAAAGGAAATTCAACGGGATCCCCTTGTATTTCAGGTTCCAGATATCGAGATTGCGGCTCTCCATGACGTCGTAGCTCAGTTCCCCCGCCGAGACCTCAAGGACGCGGATCCCGTCCGCCTTCCCGCCCTCGACCGAGACGGCACGCACGCCCGCCACAGAGGAGATATTGCCGACCGCACGGAGCAGATCCGCCTTGGAATAATTCTTGCCGAGATATTTCATACGGGTTTCTCCTTTTTCTTTTCCGTCGGACGCGGATCAGAACAGCTTCTTGATCGAGCCGAGGATGCCGGACGCGTTATCCACGTTGATCTTCGCCTTGACGCCGTCCACGACCTTGTCCAGCGCGTCGGTCGGAAGGTCCACGTTCAGGACGCTCTTCACCGTCTGCGCGGGTTCCTTCTTGAACTTGTCGAGCAGCGTCTTGTCCTCCGTGATCTTCTTGACCGCAGAGGTCACCATTCCCTTGATCTCGTCGAGATTGAAGTTTGCCATCTTGATTTTCTCCTTTTCGGTTTTATTTTTAACAGTATACCACAAAAACACGGCGATTTCAATATGCCGGAGCATTTTTTCATCCTGCGTTCACCTTCTTGACAAACGGACCGGTTTGTGCTATGCTAAAGAAAAAAGGAGGCGGGTGGATTGAGGAAGGTCATCGTCACGGGCGGATCGCGCGGGATCGGCGCCGCGGTTGTCCGCCGTTTTTCCGCGTCGGGGGACCGGGTCGCGTTCCTATATCGGAGCAGTGAAGAAAAGGCGGCGGAGATCAATGCTGAAACCGGTGCGCTTCCCATCCGTGCCGACGTCGGGGACCCCGTTTCCTGCAGAGAAGCCATGCAGGCGGCCATACGGGTGTTGGGAGGCTGTGACGTCCTCGTCAATAACGCGGGGTTATCGATGATCGGTCTCTTTTCCGACGTCACAGAGGCGGATTTTGCCCGTCTGACAGAGGTCAACCTCGGCGGCGTCTATCGCTGCACGCAGGAGGTCCTGCCCGGCATGATCCACGAAAAGAAGGGCGCGATCGTCAACGTCTCCTCCATGTGGGGGATCACGGGTGCCTCGTGCGAGGTCGTATATTCCGCGTCAAAGGCCGCCGTCATCGGGCTGACCAAGGCACTGGCAAAGGAGCTCGGTCCCTCCGGGATCACGGTCAACTGCGTCGCGCCCGGTGTCATCGATACCGACATGAACCGGTCCCTGACGCCCGAGGTTCGCGCGGAGCTGGCAGATTCCACGCCTCTCTGCCGCCTCGGTACCGCGGAAGAAGTCGCGGACGCGATCTTCTTTCTCTCCTCGTCCGGCTTTATCACCGGGCAGACGCTGTCCGTCGACGGCGGCTTTATCATCTGATACCGAATACGAAAGGAAGAGATCATATCATGGATCCGTTCGATTTCTATCCCACGGAGGCGGAAATAAACGCGTGGATCGACGCCCTCTGGAAAAAAGCGGACGAATGCCCCTGCACGGGCACCTCGCTCAACGACGGCGGCATCCGCATCCGCTTCGGCTCCTTCCACATGAACCGCAGCACCTTCATCCGCTTCGAGCAGCCCGGCTTCCGCAGCTTTTTCGGGATGTTCACTCCCGCCCTGAAGGGTCCCGCACCGCTCGTCGTACATACGCCCGGATACGGCGCGGAGCTCTCCTGGCACCCTGACGTCATCGGGGAAGGCTACAACGTCCTTGAGCTCTCTCCGCTCGGCTACTGGACGCCGGACGGCGACCGGAGCGAGCTTACATGGGGCAGCGCGCCGGAGGAAGGCTTCTGGCCCGTCCTCCCGAATACGGCGCTCGACCCCTTCGGCCCCGAGGGCTACTTCGGCTGGATCGTCAACGTGATCGGCGCGGTGCGCTGGGCAATGGACTTCCCCACCGTTCTGAAGGACCGCGTATCCTTCTTCGGCACCAGCCAGGGAGGCGGCGCTTCCCTGCTCCTCGGCTCGGTCTTCCGCGATCACGGCACACGCTGCGTCTGCGCGGATGAGCCGTTCCTCACCGATTATCCGCTGGCGAACTGGCGCGGGGCGTATGCCGTCGCGAAGCCGGGCTTCGACAGGATGCCGGAAAACGAGGGCTGGCACAATCTCGGCTACGCCGACACGCTCTCTCACGCGTTCCGGATGAACTATCCGGTCCTCCTCACCCTCGGCACGGGAGACACGACCTGCCCGCCCGACACCATCCGGCCCCTGTTTGACAGACTGGACACCGACAAAATGCTGCTCTCCCTCAAGGACCGCTGGCACGGTTATCAGTACGAATTTATCCGCCATACCCTGACGTGGTTCTCTCTCTACGCCTGAAAAAAAGAAAAAAATTTCCGAATACGGAGGAATCAATGATATGAAGAAAATCAAGATCGGCATCATCGGATGCGGCGGCATCGCAAACGGCAAGCACATGCCCGCCCTTTCCAAGCTGGGCGACGTGGAAATGGTCGCGTTCTGCGATCTCATCCGCGAAAAAGCGGAGGCTGCCGCCAAGCATTACGGCACGCCGGACGCCAAGGTCTGCGTAGACTACCACGAGATCCTCGCGGATCCCGAGATTGAAGTCGTTCACGTCCTGACGCCCAACCGCGCACACAGTTTCATCACCGTGGACGCGCTCCGCGCCGGCAAGCACGTCATGTGCGAAAAGCCGATGGCGATCAACTCCGCCGAGGCCAAGAAGATGCTCGACGCCGCGAACGAGACCGGCAAGCTGCTGACCATCGGTTATCAAAGCCGTTACCGTCCCGATTCCCAGTACCTCAAAGCAGAAGCGGAGCAGGGCACCTTCGGCGATATCTATTACGCCAAGGCAACGGCGATCCGCCGCCGCGCCGTCCCGACCTGGGGCGTGTTCCTGAACGAATACGAGCAGGGCGGCGGTCCGCTGATCGATATCGGCACGCACGCGCTTGACCTGACGCTCTGGATCATGAACAACTACAAGCCGAAATACTGCGTCGGCACCACCTTCCACAAGCTGAACGATCTGGAAAAGGACGCGCAGGGCAACGCCTGGGGCACCTGGGATCCCGAGAAGTTCACCGTGGAGGACGCAGCGTTCGGCTTCGTCGTCATGGAGAACGGCGCGACGATCAATCTGGAATCCTCCTGGGCACTGAACACCCTCGATTCCCGTGAAGCGGTCACGCTCGTCTGCGGCACGAAGGCCGGCGGCGACTGCTGGGACGGCGTCCGCATCAACGGCGTCCGCAACGGCAGACAGTACGTACTGAAGCCCAATATGCAGGCGGGCGGCGCGGCTTACTTTGAGGGCGCTCCCTCCGACGATCCCGCGGTCGTGGAAGCACGTCAGTGGATCGACGCCGTCAAGGGCAAGGGCAAGCCCACCGTCACGCCCGAGCAGGCGTATACGGTCACCCGCATCCTCGAAGGCATCTATATCTCCGCGAAGACCGGCGATATCTATCGTTTCTGATCCGCATCTGATCAAATTAAAAAACGCTCCGTCCCGGATTTTTCCCGGAACGGAGCGTTATTATTTGATCAGAGCGCGCAGGATGCCGAGCACGATCAGGTGCGCGGGATAAAAGACGTAGAAAAACCACTTCGGGTATTTTCCCCGCTCCCCGTTATACAGCCGCAGCAGCGGAAGCGCGAGCAGGGTGCCGCACTGGCAAACCGTCTCCGGGACGAGCGCCGGGTCGAGATCGTAATACTCGTACACGAGAAGTCCGATCATCATCAGGCACACAAGCACGAAAGCGATATCCCGTTTTTTCGGGTCTTCACGGAAGACCGAGAAAAAGAAGACCCAAAGAACGCCGGCGTATGGCCAATCGCCGAGGGAGGACAGACAGACGGCGGCAACGAGCGCGAAAAACCGGATCGGTCCGTCAAGATCGGAATTCCAGACCATCACAGAGAGAAGCCCGAGTGTCAGCGTATAGATCATCCCGAGGTCATAGAACGCGGTAAACGTGCGCGTCAGGTCTCCGTCTGCGCAGAAAAACGCGTACGGAAAGACCGAAATCACAGCGAATGCCGCCATCCGCAGCAGATATTTCTTTTTGTCGCGGGTATGATAATACCCCTCCGCGACGAAAAAGCACATGATCGGCGCGGTCAGCCGACCGATCAGATGCAGCACCTGCCCGAGCAGCGTCCCGGTCGGCACGAACGCCCAAGCAGCGTGGTCGATCACCATGCAGATCACCGCGATATATTTCAGTCCCGACGCGCTCATACCGTTCCGTTCTTACCTTTCCGTTTTTCGGACTGCCGATGATTGAAATAAGGGATCGCCGCATGAAGCGGCGATCCCCTGTTTTACTGATTCAGCCGAAACTCAGAACAGTCTCTTTTTCTTGAGAAGGAGAGAAGCGGCAGCGGTAACGACCGCGAGGACGGAGACGGAAGCAACGGTATCGCCGGTAGGAGGAACGTCGATCTGCGTGTAGATCGCGTTGACGGTGATCTCCTCAGCGGAGTTCAGCGTGTATTCTTCCCACTCGCCGGTGTAGCCTTCCTTATCGGGAACTGCGGGAGCCTCGATGGAGTCGGTGCCGTAAGGATATTCAACGGTAGCGACCACGGTACCGTCAGCCACGAAGATGACCTTGTAGGTCTTCGCGGTGTAGACTGCGTTGACGGTGATCTCCTCAGCGGAGTTCAGCGTGTAAGCTTCCCATGCGCCGGTGTAGCCTTCCTTTGCGGGAACGTCGGGCTCGGTGATGGAATCAGCGCCGTAAGGATACTCAACGGCAGCGACCTCGGTGCCGTCAGCCTTGAAGATGACCTTGTAGGTCTTCGGCTCGTAGACGCAGGAATCCTCAGCGGGGACCTCGGTGACGACCTCGGTAGAACCGATCGCCTTGACCCAGGTCTTACCGGTCAGAACGGAGATCAGGTCGGTAGCGAGCGCGAAGTCGGTACCGGTGGGAAGGTAAACGGTGAAGTACAGGGTCTCGCCCTTGTAGTCGTAGAACTTGACCTGTCTGACGTCTTCCAGAGAGAGGGTGCCCTCGTACACGGAGTTCAGGGTCTCGTTCAGGAACTGGTTCTTGATGGAGTCGATCTTGGAAGAGAAGTCGGGTGCGGATGCAGAGATGCGATCAAGGATATCGTAGAAGAGCTTCTCGAATTCCAGAGTGATCTTGAACTCACCGGAGCCGAGATAGATGTCTGCGATGTTCTGCGCGAGAACGTCAGCGGGGATCTCGTCCGCGCCGCTCTTGACGGTCTCGAACGCCGCGAGGACCTTATCGTTGTCAAGCGCTTCGGCAGCGATATCGGTCAGGGAATAGTTCAGCGCTTCGAGCTTTGCCTGGACGGTCTCGGCATCGAGGGATTTGATCTTCTCGACGAAGCCGTTCACGGTCCCGTTCATCAGTTCAAGTGCTTCGATCTTGGTCTCATCGGAGAATCTGTCGCTTTCCAGGAATCTCGGGATGTAAACGGTCAGGAGCTGGGTCAGAGCGAGAACGGTCTCGGTCTGTTCGCCGGCAGCGTCGTCGTAAGCGTGCGTGTACTCGGCGGTAACGCGGTCAGCGTAGACGTCGATCGCCTGCTGTGCCTTGGCAACGTCACCGTAGAAGCCGATCTCGACGTTGAAATCGAAGTTGTCGGCAGGATCGATCATGGACTCGATCGCGACGTTGTAGGTGATCACGCCGATTGCACCGATATCGGAACTTTCGATGGTCTCCGGAACAGCCGCGGACAGGGCGGAAACGATCGCCTTGGGGCTGAACTTGTAGACGCCGTCAGCACCGTAAACGGTCGTGTCGTTGATCTTCACGGTCTCGGCAAGGCTGAGAACGGAAGCGGCGATGCGGTTCAGTTCACCGTTCGTGGGAAGATCAAAATACTCGGCGGGAACAAGCGAGGCAACGGCAGCCATCTCGGCAGCGTCGGTGTAGATGCTCTCGTCAAGCAGAGCGGTGATACCGCCGGCGTTGTACGCAGCGGCAACGTGTGCCGGGAACTGATCGACGATGTCGGCAGGAAGGGTCGTGCGGATGCCTGCGCCCTCAAGATAGGTCGCGGGGATCAGATCAAGCACGTCTTCCAGCCCGATCACGTCGGTGTACAGGCTGAAATCGAACAGAGCGGAAGCGCCCTGAGTTCTGTAAACGGACAGGAGCTCATCGGGAAGCATTGCCGCGAGGTCGGCCTTGGTCAGGGTGCGGTTCTTTTCAATGATCTCAGCGGCCTTATCCGCGGAGAAGAGAAAAGAAAGCGTACCGTCTTCGTAAACAACCTTCGCCGCGTCGGAACCGAATCCGGACTCGCCTGCCGCAAAGGCAGCCATCGGAATGATGGAAACGAGCATGAGAACGGTGAGAATCATGGCGAAAAGCTTCGTTGCGATCTTTTTCATTTTTTTGCTCTCTTTCTTTCAGTATGGCAATTTGGATTTGCAGATAGGGATAGATACTGAATCTACCCAATTATAGCACGCTTCGTTTTCGTTGTCAACAGTTTCACAAAATTTTGATTCCCGTTTACGCCGGATTTTTTGCGGTTTTTTACCGTCCTGCCGATTTTTTCTTCTTTTTCCTCTTTGCGACGATGACCGCTGCCGCGACGAACGCGCCGATCAGGAGAAGCGCCGCCAAAATCAGCGTCACGGGCATCACGCGGGTATAGGGAGAACGGTGATAATCGTCGTCGGCAAGCGGGCTCGAACGGAAGCCGCCCGTATATTCCGCGTTTCCGACCACCGTGGTAAGGACGGTCGGCGACCACCCCGTAAAGGTGAACGCCTCGGTCTCTGTCTGCTGCTTCGTCGGCTCGGCGGGAAGCGTCAGCGTGTCTCCGTAGTGATAAACGCCGGTGAAATATTCCTCCCCGTCCAGAAGGAACCGCACCGTGTATTCCTCCGGCTCGAACGCCGCGGAAACGGTAACGGGCTCGCCCGGCATGACGAAGGTCCCGCGGTTCTCCGCCGCGGTCGCGGTGACCGTTTCTCCGTTCTCACGCGTGACCGTGATCTCCTTCAGGCGGTAGCCGGTGGGAGGAAGGGCGGTGACCGTCACGGTCTCTCCCTCCGCCGCGTTGCCGACGTCCGTTTCCAGGCTCCCGGTCCCGGGCGCCGTCACCGTCACAGGATGCGTCCCGTGCAGGGCGAAGACCGTATGCGAAGCGTCCACGGCGATCACGGTCCGCTCCCCTCTTGAATAGCTGTCGTACGCCGTGAAGGTACCGCTGCCGTCCGACGCCGTGCACTTGGCGGGCGCTTCCGGTGCGCTGCGGTACGGGAAGGAGATCTCCGTTCCCTCCGCCGAAAGAGCCGCCGTCCCGGCGTTCACCCGAACGGTAAAGCGGAACAGACATCCGTCCGTCTCCTTTTCCGAGGTCAGGACGGCGCCCGTCACGCCCTTTTCACTCCAGTCCTTCACGGTCTCCGCCGGGAACAGGAACGTAGTGCCGTCGGGCAGATCGAAGCGGATGCTCTTCCCTTCTGTTGCCGCCAGCGCAGCAAGGCGGCCCATGCCGACATCGACCGTGTTTCCGGTCGCCGTCACGGCGATCAGCCCGGCTTCCGATGACGTTTCCAGCCCCTCTCCGTCCTTTCCCGTCACGGGAACGATCCATTCCTCGTTCAGGACCGCACGGTAGACCGCGTCTCCGGTGACGGGAACGATCTCACGGTCCCATCCGGCAAACGAAACGACGCGGCTCCCCGACGCGGGAAGCACGGAGGCGGGATCCGCCGGGCATTCCGGCACCGTTCCGGAGACGCAGCGGCTCTCAAACGTTTCGTCTCCGATCTCCCACCTCACGGTAAAGACCTGATCGGTCTCCGCGTACTGCGCGCGGTAGGTCACCTCTCCGGTCACCGCGGTCAGCTGCCTGTCCCATCCGATGAAGGAGAAGACCTTTCCGCCCGCGGCAGGCTTCGAGGTATCGTAGCCGCAGGCCGGCACGGTACCGTACGCGACCCGGTCGGTAAAGGTCCCCTGCGCGAGGACCCACGTCACCGGGAAGGTGACCGCGTCTTTGCGAAACTCGGGCAGCGCCACCGTGTCCTCGGTCAGCGCGGAAAGAACGAGCGGTCTGCCGTCCTCCGTGATCCAGCCGAGAAACGTGTAGGTATATTTCGGATCGGTCGGGACCGTGGGCATCAGGTCGACGGTCTGCCCCGGATCCCGGATCTGTACCATCCTCAGGACGGAACGGTCGGAATCAAGGAAGGTCACGACCGGATATTCCGCAAAGTCGCCCGAAGCGATCAGTTTGGTCACGGAGGACGCGAGTTTCAGCCGCGTTTCTCCGATTCCCTCCCGCCTCGTCAGTCTGCCCGCGCGCATTTCTTCAAGGACCGCGGAAAGCTCGGCGGAGAAGATCGGCGGTTCGGGCCGCGTTCCGGGTGCGGCGACCGCGGCAGGCTCCTGCGGACGCCCGACCGGCGCGATCGGCTCGGGGACCGGGACCTCCTTCGGCGGATAGGGCTCCGGGATCTTTGCCGGCTCGACCGGCTTTTCGACGCCGAGCGTCGGCTCGACCGGCTGTTCTACCGTCTCCGGCCATTCCAACGCGGAAGGATCGGCGCTGTTGTTATCCGTCATCGCGTATTCCGGATCGGTCGCGAGCATATCGTTCAGCGTATAGGGACCGCCGATCCACTTCGTCACGACCGGATTCGAGATCCCCCACGTCACGTAATCGGTAGAAAAGGTATCGTCAAGGCAGGTGCTGATCAGATACAGATGGGAAAGGAACTGGCAGTAGCGCTCCGTCCTTCCCTCTTTCTGGATATTGGCGTAGACCACGCTGTTCTTGTAAAGGGAAGAAAGACTGGAATACAGCAGGGTGAAATTATCACGCACCGCCGCGTAATTCTTTTTGTACCAGTCGAATTTCGCGTGCGTGTCCTTCAGGGCTTTATATTCCCCGAGCAGGGAGATCAGATTCTCCGTGCTGTCGCCTGCCGCGTCGATGTCCTGCGGACTGACGTTGCCGTACCGGATCAGATCGTCCCGCTTGTTCAGGACGGAGCTGACGGTGTTCCCCGTCAGCGTGGAATACATCCGGTGTCCGCCGGAGGAGGAGATAAAGCAGTTGTCGATGACCTTCAGGACCGCCGCCGCCTTCTGTACCTCGGCAAGATAGGTCTGGTATCTGACGTTTTCCGCCTCGTACACCGCGTACTTTTCCTGCATCTCCGCTTTCGCCGCTTCGTACGCCGCGAGGTCCTTCAGGTACGTCTCGTACCGCTCGCCCCAGGTGCGGTACGCTTCCATCTCATTCTGGTACTCCGCGTAATCCGCTTCGTACTGCGCTCTGCGTGCGAGCGCCGCCTCGTATTCCGCGGCGCGGACCAGATATTCGTTATATTTCCGGAGCGCCGTCTGATAGTCGGCGGTCCTGCGCAGGTACGCCTCGTAATCCGTGACCGCCTGCTCGTAGGCTCTGACACGTCCGGCGTACGCTTCCTCCGCTGCCGCCGCGTCCGAGGCGCCCTGATACGCGTAGTTCGCGATCTCCGAGGAGAGCGCGGCGGAAAGAACGACCTCCGCCTCGTATTCCACGATCAGGGTATGATCCGCGGTATTGTCCACGTCAAGGAAGGTATGGCTCCACGTTCCGTCTCCGCCCGCAAGCGTTACGGTCTCACCGTCCATCTCCGCGGTCGTCGGGACCCACCTCACGGCGGCACCCGTGACGGCGGTATACGTATAGTCCGAGGCGGACACCGTCACCTGATCCTCGATCGAACGGACCTTGACCAGCCCTCCCGGAAGGACGGGGCTGTAATCAAACGTCACGCCGGAAAGGGCGATATAATCCGCCTCGATCTTTCCGGGTTCCTCTCCCGTGATCTCGCGGATCAGCGCAAGATGCCCGATCTGCTCCGTCATCGCGGAGGATCCTCCGTTATCGTACCGGAGATCGTCCCCGGACAGTGCGGCGATCCGCATCGGCAGAATCGTCCCGAGCAGCGTCACCGCCGCCGTCAGCGCGGCGATCCATCTCGTTTTGACGGCTTTCTTTTTCATAAAAATCAGTCCTCCCGTCCATCGGTAAAAGCCTTTCAGTTTATTCTATCATACTATTTTGAACAACGCAACCTCAATTTTGTCAAAAGTGAAAAATTCCGGTGAATCTTTTTTCCGCTCGTTGCTTTTTTGCTTCATATATGTTATAATGGTAAACGGTATAATTTCGTCTGAAAGGAGAACGTGACCGTGAAAAAGCGCATTTATCTTCTGCTGCCCCTTCTGCTCGCCGCGGCAGCTCTGTTTCTCGCGTTCTCCCTCCGCACCGCCCCGGACAGCGTTCTCCTTCTGCAGGAAGGGGAAATGAGCCTGCGGCAGTATCTCGCGGAAGACGGGGAAGAGACCGGCGGCGTGGACGGACCTGCGCCCTCCCCCTATCCGGACGGACTTCTTGACACGCTTTACGGCGGGCTGAACGCCGGAGAAGCGGAGATCGGGCTCGCGCAGTACGCGCTGGACGCCGATCTTCTGCGTGACGCCATGCAGGAGATCGTCAACGGCAGCCCGGAGTTGTTTTTCGTCAGCAGCAAATACACGTACAGTCATCTGTACGGTACCGTCGTCAGCCTCAAGCCGCGCTATCTCTTCGAGGGAGAGGAACTGGAAAACGCGAAGCGGGAATACGAAGAAATGCTGAACGGCATCCTTCTCCTCGCCGACCCCTCCGCCTCGCCGCTTGAAAAAGTACTTTTCGTCAATGATTATCTGTGTCTGAACTTCTCCTACGACGAGGAGACCGGATGGTTCGACGCCTATCATTTTCTGAAGGACGGCAAAGGCGTCTGCCAGTCCTATACCCTGACCGCCTCCGCGCTCCTGCAGCGCCTCGGGATCGAGACGACCTACGCGCAGAGCGCCTCGATGAACCATATCTGGAACCTCGTCTGTCTGGACGGAACGTGGTACCATCTCGATATCACGTGGAACGACCCCACGCCCGACGTATTCGGGAAAGCGTCGCACCGCAATTTTCTTCTGAACGACGAAGATATCACCGCGGCGCGGCATTCCGGCTGGACCGCCCCCGCGGGCATCACCGCCGCGGAACCCTCCCCCGCCCTGCCGTTCCGCTCCGTCGCCGCCCCGCTCTATCCCTTCGGCGGAAGATACTACTATCTCTCCGGCGGCGAGATCGCGCGGATGGACGCGGAGACCGGAGAGGTCTCTTATCCCTTCGATCTGCATTCGGTCGCCGGACTTGCCCGGAGCGGAGAATTCCTCATCGCGTCCGCAGGCGGGACGCTGTACAGCGTCCGGATCCCCGAAAAGGAAATCCTCCCCCTGACCGACGTCACCGGTCCCGAAGCGCTGCACGGTTTTTCCGGAATGGTCACGTTCTCCGACGGGACCTCCGCCTTCATCTCTCCGGCACTGCCGGCGGGAGAAGGCGCGATGTATCTCTGGAGAGACGGGGTCTATCTCGGCACGTTTGCCTCGGCAGACGGTGCGTTCGCCGCGATCCGGGAAGAGGGCAGGACGGAGGCGTCCTACCGCGCGTCGGCGAAGCTTCCGGAGGGTGTACTGCTGCTGACCGGAGACGAGCCGATCCCGGCTGTCGGTTCCCTTTGTTTCTTTGATTCCCGGGTGCGCGCCGCGGGAGCCGCGTTCAGCGCGGCGCCGCTGGTCTTTGAAAACGCTGTGCTGCTTTCCGCGGGTCCTTCCGCCTCCCTGACCGCGGCGGGGGACGTGACCGTCCTGACTCCGTCCGCCGACCTCGTCTTCCCCGTCACCGCGAAAAACGTTTATCTTCTTCCCGCGGACGGGCAGATCCGCATCACCGCGGAGATCACCGCAGAAAAGGCGGTCCTCTCGGGAAAAGCGACACTGGCCGCCCCGCTGACCGCCAAAGTGCTGGAAACGCTCGGTCCCTCTTCCGTGATCCTGGAAGAAGGGGCGCGGCTGGTCCCCGACGCGCTGATGTGCGCCGATCTGACGCTCTCTCCCCTGTATCTGCCGGAGGGCGGAGACTTTTTCGGGGTCGTGCTGGACGACGCCGACGCGATCGGCAGTCTGACGGTCCGTCTTCCCCTGCTGCCCGAGCGCGGCAGCCTGCTTCTCCCCGTCGGTCCCGACTATGAGGAGAAGGACGCGGCGCGCGTTTTCTTCCTCCTGAACGGGCGGGATATCACACCGCTTTTCACGGCGGATCCCGCGCTGCGGGGTTGGGTCCGTTCCGCCGACACCCGTCTGGAGATCGAGGGAACGACGCTCGTCCGGTGCGTCACCGCCTCGGAGCGCTGTGAAGCGTTCGTCCCCGAGGGCGTCACCGTGATCGCGAAGGACGCTTTCTCCGGGATACCGGGAGAGGTCGTGATCTGCCTTCCCGACTCGGTGCAGACGGTGGAATCCCACGCCATCGGTTATCGGAAAGAAAACGGTGAGCGCACGTTCGTCCCCGAACGGACGACGGTATGCGCGGCTCCCGGCTCTGCCGGCGCTCTGTACGCCAAAGGATGCGGTATCACCTGCCACGATCTCTATTCCGCTTCGGTCTCCGGCTTTGACGCCGTCATCTACCCGGCGCTCGGCGCCGCCCGGCTGACCGGAAGCGTGCAGAACGACGGAGATACCGTCGTGATCCCTACCTCCCTGACCGCAGGCGGCGTCACCTACGAGGTGCGCTCTGTTTCCGACGCGCTGTTCGGAGACGCGGAAGGGCTGACCGTCGTGACCCGTCTTTCCCCCGCGCTGATCCCCGACCCGTGGAACGACCGGTACACGGTCTACGCGGGCGGCGACTGGCACATCGTGACCGTCGTCATCGACGGCACCGAGCTTTCACACCCCGTTGCCGCGGAAGAATCTCCCCGCAAGTGGCTCCCCGCGCTTTCCCGTCCCGCCGCGGACGGTGTGCGCTTCCTGTTCCGCGGATACGATCTGGACGGAGACGGGGAGCCCGATCCGCTGCCCGACACGCTGGAAGGCGACCTGCGGGCGGAAGCGCTGTTCGAGGCGCATTCCGTTCCCGATACCTGCAGCGTTCTGTTCCTGCTGCCGGACGGCACCCTCCACGATTCGGAAACGGTCCGGATCGGAGAAGCGGTCCTCTTCCCGGAGGATCCCGCCTCCGAAAACGGCATGATCTTCACCGGCTGGTGCGGCATCGAGGCGGACGGGATCGTCACGAAGGACACCGTCCTCGTCGCGGGCTTCGTACCGGAGGAGGCGGAGGAGGAGCTTACCTCCCCGATCCTGACGGTCACCGACAGCCTGATCCTCCTCCCCTCCCCGGTCTCCTCCGGCTATCTCCTTTCCTGCTTCGATCAGAAAGAGGGCGTCTCTCTCGGGGATCGCGGCATCGTGACGGGCGGGACCGTCACCTACGGGAACGGAGCCTTCAAAACGATCGTCCTGATTGGCGACCTGAACGGAGACGGTCAGATCACGGTCACCGATTACCTGATCCTACGCACCAATCTGGTCGGAAAACGGGAGGATGAAGGGATCATCCGTTCCGCCGCCGACATGAACGGAGACGGCAGGATCACCGTCACCGACGTCGTCCGCATCCGTGCGGAGATTCTCGGAAAGACGGCGTGAACCCGGCATCGTCCATTCATCGGTCCGCCGAAAAACGGAAAAGGGCCGTCCGAAAGAAAGAGGTCAATATATGAAAAGGATCCACATACTGAATCCCGCGGCGGGAAAAGGCCACGCACCCGATTTTCTGAACGGCATCGTGCCGGAGGGAGACGGGATCTACACCACCACCGGGATCGGCGACGCGGAACGGTACGTCGCCGAGGTCTGCCGTACGACGGACGAGGAGATTGCCTTTATCGTTTACGGCGGCGACGGAACGCTGAACGAAGCGGTGAACGGCATCCTGAAATCCGGCGCCGGGGACCGCGTCTGTCTCTCCGTCGTGCCGAGCGGGACCGGGAACGATTTCGTCCGCAGCATCGCCGCGTTCACCGAAGAGACCCGCGTGGACGCCGTGCGCTACAACGACAGATACGCGGTCAACATCGTCAACATGGGCTTCGACTGCTCGGTCGTGGACAAAACGCAGAAATACAAGACCATGCCCGCCGTCTCCGGCAGTATGGCTTACATCATGGGCGTGGCGGACGTGCTGTTCCACCGCCTCGGTGAAAAATGGAAGATCGAGCTCATCAAAGAGGACGACAGTTCCGAGATCCTGCGCGGTGAGTACCTGCTCGGGCTCGTCGCGAACGGACAGTATTACGGCGGCGGGTTCCGTCCCGCTCCCGCCGCTTCGCTGAACGACGGGCTGCTCGATATCCTCATCGTCTCCAAGGTCAGCCGCGCCACCTTCCTCCGGCTGGTCAGCGATTACCGCAAGGGCACCCACATCGATGAAAACGGAGAGGTGGTCGAACGGTTCCGGAAATTCGTCGAATACCGCCGCGCAAAGAAGATCCGTATCTCCGGCATCAATTTCCTGTGCGCGGACGGCGAGATCGAACCGGCGCAGACCATCGAAGCGGAGATCGTACCGAACGCGCTCCGCATCCTTCCCCTGAATGACCCCGCGCAGGAAACCGCCGCCGCGGAATCCGCACAGACCGTATAAAGAAAGGAAGCACCGACGTGGCACAGAAAATCAAAAAGCCTGACAAAAAACAGATCCTGAAAACCGTCCTTGCGATCGCCGTCGTCCTGATCGTCGCGTTCATCGGCATCAAGACCGGACTGATCGATCCGAACGCCCTGCTCCCCTCCGGCAGCGATCCGCTCGTCACGCAGCCGTACGGGGAACCGACGCAGCCGGCGGATGACGATCCCACAGAAACCGTCGGAGAGACCTCGCCTCCTTCCGAGACCGTTCCCGAAGAGACGAAGCCCGCCGAAACCAAAGCGCCCGAAACGAAAGCACCCGAAACCAAGCCCCCAGAAACGGAGCCGGTCATTGACGAAAAGGGCTCTTATACGAAGAAAGAGGACGTCGCGCTGTACATCCACACCTACGGCAAGCTCCCCTCCAACTTCATCACGAAAAAGGAAGCGGAAAAGCTCGGCTGGCCGGGCGGCGGACTGGACAAGTACGCCAAGGGCAAGGCAATCGGCGGCGACCGGTTCGGCAACAACGAAAAGCTCCTTCCCACGAAGAGCGGACGCGTTTACTACGAATGCGATATCGACACGGTCGGCAAATCCTCCCGCGGCGCGAAACGCATCGTCTTCTCGAACGACGGACTGATCTATTATACCGACGACCATTACGAATCCTTCACGCTCCTGTACGGCGATCCGTAACGGAAAAGCGTCAAAAAGATCCCGGACGGATGCCTTGCGGCGTGCCCGTCCGGGATCTTTCGCATTACTGATTTCTTATTTCTTCTTTTTCCGGAGTACGATCAGGAGGATCACGACTGCGGCGGCGACCGCGGCGGCGACCGGGATCGCCCATGTCAGTGCCGAAGACGATTCCCCGTCCGGCTCCCGCGTGCCGGCAGGCTCCGTATCCTGATCGGGTACCTGCGTTTCCGGCGCGTTCGTTTCCGGTGCGGCAGTCTCCGGTGCCTTCGCTTCCGTTTCCTTCGGTCCCTCGGCTCCGAGTTTCAGGTCCGCAATGTTCAGAAGGAGCGCAGCGTCACCGCACCACTTCACATACGGCAGATTGTCGTTGAGGTTGGCGGACGTTCCCGCCGGGACCTCCGGATAATAGAGGCAGGTGTTCGCGTCCGTCTTGTTGGAGACGCAGAGGAAGACCGGAACGGTTTCCCCCGCCCCGACCGCGGAGAGCGGAACGCTGAATTCCACCGTATGCGTATCGGGATCCGCGTCAGCGTTCATTCCGCTGTTTTCGACGGCGGCCGCCTTGTTTTCCGTTTTGGAGGTGTTTTTCTTGAGGGCGGTCTTCACCGCGCCGTTCTCGAAATATACGTCGGCAAAGCTCGTGTAAAGGTCCGCTTCCCCGTCGGTACGGAACCAGAGACGGACGTTCGTCCCGTTTCCGTTCCCACCGTCGGAAAAGTCAAAGTCCGTGATCACGGCGGCGTACAGCGTCTCGCCGTCCGTCCGGAACTGGAACTGGTAGGAAAAGCCCGAGCTTTTGCCGGACTGCCAGAAGCCGTTTTCGCCGCTGACCTCCGTCCATCCGGACGTCCTCCAACCGGTATCGTCCGTTTTCCCGTCAACGGTGACCGATTCTCCGGCGGCGTCGGCAGACAGCGGAAGCGAGAGGAGAAGGGAGAAGAGGAGAAGAAATGCGATTGATACGATCCGTGTGCGTTTCATATCCGTTTCTTTTCCGGCTCTGTGCCTGTCGCTGCGGAACGATCAGCCGATATGCGCTTTCAGGAAATCGACGGCGATACCGATATCGCCCGCGGGATCCTTGCCGACCTCGCGTTCGATGGTCAGGTAGCCCTTGTAGCCGATCTCGTTCAGCGCGGCAAGATATTCGTCCCAGTTGACGCCGCCCTGACCGAGCGGGAGTTCCAGCCAGCGCGCGCCTGCGGCGGCCTGAATGGCGGCTTCACTGTTCAGCGCTTCCTTGGAATGCACGAGGCTGATACCGTCCTTCGCGTGCGTGTGGACGATGTAGCGCTTCAGCGTACGGACCGCCTGCGCGGGATCGTCGTTGACGCACATGACGAGGTTCGCGGGGTCAAGGTTGACGGCAACGCCGGTGGAGCCGAGCGTATCAAGGAACTTGCACAGACGCGCGGCAGGCTCGGGACCGGTCTCGATCGCGAAATGCGCGTCAACGGAATCGGCGTACTCCGCAAGCTCGCTGCAGGCCTTCTGCATGATGGCGTAGGTCTCGCAGGTATCGTCCTCGGGGACCATGCCGATATGGGTCGTCACGATGTTGGTGCCCAGCTTCTTTGCGAGATCGACGATCCGCTTGGAGCGCTCGATCAGCGCGGGATTGAGCTCGGGATTGGTGAAGCCCTTGCCGAGGTCACCGCAGAGCGCGGAGATCTTCAGCTCGTTCTCTTCACAAAGACCGAGAAACGCCTTCTGCTTTTCAGGCGTCATGTTTTCGGGTGCCATATCCCCGCCGACGGCATAGACCTGAAGGCCGGAGATCCCCATGGAATGCGCGATCTTCATCGCCTCCGGGAACGGGCGGCGGAACGAATCGATAATTACGCCGATCTGAAAAGGATACATGATCATTACCTCACTTTTTCATAAAGTCCCCTTCCCTTCGGAAGAGTCTTATCCTTATCAGTATTGTAACGCAAAACGGGGTTTCCGTCTTTATCATTTTGTTACCGTTTTTTAACATTTTTTACACAGTTGATAATTTTTTGTATTTTTCGCATCGGGGATGTCCGCAAAGTGCGTTCCCGTACGTTTCTGTAACAGAGGATGCGATCGGAGGTGAGAGAGAACGTGAAGGACCGCGGAAAAGAAGAGACCGACAGACTGGAAGAAGCGCTGCGCGGGATCGGGGAAGGCGGAGCCCGGGCAGAAGCCGGGATGACCGTCCTGTACGATCTCATGGCGCCGCGCATGATGCGGGCGGCATTCACTCTGACCGGGAGCCAGGCGGACGCCGAGGACGTCCTGCAGGAGAGCATGCTGAAGCTCTTCCGTCAGCCCGGTCTTTACGTTCCCTCCGGGCACCCGCAGGCGTATATCCTGACCGTGGTCCGGCACAGCGCGCTGGACCTCGTCCGCCGGAAGCAGAGGGAGCTTTCCTTTGCCGCCTCCCCGGAGGAGGAGCCGGTCGCCCCGCCCGACCGGCAGACGGATCTGGCGGCGGTGGCGGATATGCTCTCGGTCCTGGAAGCGGACGACCGGCTGATCGTCACGCTGCGGCTGTACGAGGAGCTTTCCTACCGGGAGATCGCCCGCATCCTGAAGATCACGGTAGCGGCAGCACAGAAAAGATATCAGCGTGCCGTCGCCGTGCTGCGCAGAACGTATACGGAAAGGGAAACGACGCATGAAAACGAATGACGTAAAAAAAGTATTGGATGAACTCGACGGTCTGACCCCGCCCGCACGGGACGAAATGCTCTCCCGCTGCGGCATCACCCCCCGCACGCCGGAAGAAACTGCCCCATCCGCCGCAGCGGAGCCGCGGAAACGGTTCCCGAAGCTGCTCGCCGTGGGTCTGATCTCGGCAGCGGCGGCAAGCCTGCTCGCGATCGGAACGGCAGCGGCGGTCAACGAAAACAGGGAATACCGCGACGCGCTGGACTATTGCGAGCGTTACGGGATCTCCACCGAGGGGATGTCCCGCGCCGAGATCAAGGAGGCACGGCGCAGGTTCACCGTCAGCGGCGGCGGGACCCCGGAGGGCGAGGCAAAGGAAGCCGTGATCCGGGGGAACGAGCTGCTCCTCTGCACGGAGGAGGAGGCGCTGGCAGCCGTGAACGGACACGAAGCCGGATTTTCCGTACCCGACGCCTTGAAAAAAGAGACTCCGGTCTATACCGAGCTCTTCTCCGATGAAAACGGGAACGCGTACTGCGACCACAAATGCTACCCGGAGGAAACGTCGTTCATCGGCAGGGCAAAAGAGGGGTCTGCCGGCGGATACGATTGGCGCACCGAGGTCTCGCCGCTGAACCACGTGCAGGTTTACGGATACGGGGACCGCGTGATCGTGACCGGATATCGGGGCCGGCTGTCCGAGGACCCGCGGGCGTCGGTCCTCTGCCTGTCGGGGGAAACCGGAAAGATCCTCTGGCGCAAGGATATCCGGCCGGACGGCGCGTGTTCCGTCCTGCCGATGATGACGGTGACCGACGAAGAAGGCTTTACGGTCTTCTGCCGCACCTCATACGGCGGAGAGCGCCTGAGCAGACAGTATCGGATCGTTACCCTTCGCTTTGACGAAAACGGGATGCTCCTCACGTCGAAAGAAAGCGATCTTATGGATCTGTTCCTCGTTAAGGACGCGAAGAAGCTGTCTTCCGGTTACTGTTTATGCCTTGAAAACCTGAAGGAAGCAGAGGAGAGGGAGAGATACCCCTACGAATTCGTATATCTCGGCGGAACGTTTGAGATAAAAAACCGATACCGTCTTACCGTCGGAGCGGCACTCGCCGCTTACGAACCGGAAAGCGGCGCGGAGAGCGGCCTTCCTGCGGGGAATTTCAACGCCGTCAGTGACGGCTCCTTCCTCAGTATCGCGCAGATTGAGGAATGCGGTGACGTCATCTGGCTGTGCGGATGTACCGGAGCGCTTCCCGGCCCGAAAGCGTATCAGCCATCCGACGACGGCAAGGGTTACCGGCAGCTGACCGGACTTTCCGATCCCGTGATCGCCGGGATGCGGAAGACCTGCGCGGCGTATCTGCTGGCATGGGATCCGATCGCGGGAGAGGTCCGGTATTTCTGCACCGCACCCGGCTGCATGACGCCCTCCGGGTTCCCTTTGATCCTGCCGGGGGAAAACGGGGAGATCACGTGGAGGGTCGGTTCCGTCGTCGGTTTTCAGGCGGTCAGCCCTTATATCAGTTCCATGCGCGGCTTTATCACCTACGCCCTCTACGACAACGTATTCCGCACCGACGGGACGGTCTCTTCCCGATTCCTCGGCGGCGCGACCCTTCCTTATTGATACTTATTGAATTCAGGATCATCGGATTCACGGTCAGACCGGGATACCGCCCGTACGTGCGGTGTCCCGGTTTTCGTTTTCAAAGGGCCGGGACGGCGGATGCGGACGCGGAAAAATGATTTTTTCTCCCGCTCTTGAAAACCGTCCCGATCCGTGGTACAATAAGAAAAATGAATTGAAAGAAAAGAAAGTGATTCCCATGAAACGAAGCAGCGGCGTCCTGATGCATATCTCCACCCTTTGGGGCGATTATTCCGAGGGGGGCTTCGGAAAAGCGGCGAAGGAATGGATCGACTTCCTTGCCGATACCGGCTTTTCCTATTGGCAGACCCTTCCCTTCTGTCTGCCGGACGAGTGCAATTCCCCCTACAAATCCTACAGCGCGTTCAGTCTCAATCCTTTCTTCATCGATCTGCCGACGCTGTACCGGGAGGGTCTGCTGACCACCGACGAGCTTGCGGCGTCACGGCAGAAGATCCCGCACAGCTGTGAATTCGAGCGGCTGACCGGGGATCGCATGGCTCTTCTCGCCCGTGCGGCGAAGCGCTTCAAAGACGACGCGCAGATCGAAGAATTTCTCGCGTCGCATCCGCACACGGCGCAGTTCTGCCGCTTCATGGCGATCCGGGAGAAAAACGGAGGGCTGCCGTG
>JAZLIW010000168.1:0-5583 GCA_045617585.1 Eubacteriales bacterium | reverse complement strand
TCGCGGTGCGGCGGGAGCAAGCCCCCGCCCTACGGTCAGGATGCGCGTCGCTGCGCTCCTTTGGAAAACGGACGCGTTCGCGGTGCGGCGGGAGTAAGACCAGGCCGTACGGGCGGCATCGTCCGCGGCTCCGCTTTTTCTAATGGTGCGAAAAAACGGACCCCAACGGGCAAAACCGTTGGGGTCGTGATCGGTAGGATGGACAGAAGGGGAAAGGGGGGTCATTTCCAGAAGGTGAACAGCCGCTCGAAGACGGCGACGGCAGCCTTCAGGGCCGGAGTCACGACGGCGGTCGACGTATAGGAATAATGCAGGGCGAACGCGACGAGGATCGCGGGGAGGACGGTCCAGACCAGCGCCTTCTCTCCGATCGCGCGCCGGTCCGCGGAATCGGATCCCTGCCAGAGGAAGAACACGATCGCGAGGGCGCCGAATAGGATCTGCCAGCTGAAGTCCACGCAGTAGCGCGCGCCGTAGCCGCTCTCCCAGATCGACCACAGGATGACGATCGGGCAGACGACCGAGACCGCGGCGATCGGAAGGACCGCGCGGAGAAGCCCCCTGCCGCCGAGCTTCGCTTTCGCTTTCTTCCACGCCCGCCCGGCAAGCAGGAAGCCGAAGACGGGCAGCGCCCGCCACACGATCCCGATCGCGGAGCGGTTGGCGATGAAATAATAGCCGTTGACGTCGAGCGTCTCGAAATTCGACTGGATGAACGGGAACGTCAGGTTCAGCGTCGGCGCCGTGAACAGATAGTTCCAGAGCCCGATCAGCACGAACCGGAAATGGTATTCCGAGCGGGTAAAGTCGTTGATCGTCAGCGAATACTGGATGCCGAAATCGAGCGGGGAGCCGAAGCGCGCCCAGTTATACCACATCTGCACGCCGCCGATCAGAGCGTAGGGAAGGAGCGCGGCGGCAAGATACCCTGCCGTCTCCTTTTTGTCGCCCCACACCTTTTTCAGCCCGAAGAAGAGGAAGATCAGCGAGGCGACGCAGTAGACCGCGAGGGTCGGGCGGCAGAGGGCCGAAAGGGCGAGGAAGATCACCGCGGCGCAGGTCCTTCCCTTCTTCGGTTTTCCCTCTCCGATCAGGTCCGCGGACAGCAGGAAGTAAAAGCCCGCCGTCGTGCAGAGGAAGCCGGAGCTCTGCGCGATCTCGTAGAACAGAGGATTGGCGAAGCAGTACCAGATCCCGCTCGCCATCTGCGTGACGATCAGTCCGGCAGCCGCCATGCGCACCGTGATCCCCGGAAAGAATTTTTTCACGAAGGTCAGGTACAAAAGGGTCAGGAAGACGATCCCCGCCCCGCCGAACATCAGGCACGCCTCGACGGTCGGGAAATAGAAGCCGGTCAGCGCGTGATAGGGCAGGAAGAGAAGGAGCACCGGGGCGATGCCGTAATACGAATAGTATTTCCCGTCGTAGAGACAGTGGTCCCAGAGGGCGCTGACGCCCTCGCTGCTGCGCGCGTACCAGTCGTAGGGGTTCTCCATCGCGAGCAGCTCGTCGGACGGCTTTGCGAGCAGGGAGACCTGCCCCGCCTCGAAGGCGTCCACCAGCTCCTTCGTGATCTGATTACCCGTGTTCGACCGGAAGTCGTCGAGCACGCCGCCCGATCTGCCGATCTGACAGATCGTGATCATGAAGACGGCGATCACGAGGAGCGCTGCCGTGAAGGCGACGGAAAATCTGCCGAGCGCTTCCCCGCCCTCGCGCACCTTTCCGTCAAGGGACGCGGTGAGGAGCAGCCAGATCATCAGCGCCGCGGGCGTGAAGAGGCAGAGAAGACGCACCGGAGAGAAGGAAAAGGGCACCGGGCGGTTGATCTCGACCGAGGTCACCGTGTACCCGTCCTCCGACGCGGGAAAATGCAGGCGCAGGTCGGAGACCCTGCCCGAGAACTCACAGAGCATGACCTGCGAGCGGGCATTGCCGAGGATCACGGTCTGTGCCGCGACCGAATTGCGGAAGCGGCTGCTCGTCTCGTCGGTGATATCCGCCGTGACCTCGGCGGTGATCATGCTCTCCGGCATCTCCAGCCGGAAGGAAACGGTCCCGACCCGTTCGTCGAGCCCCTTGAACCAGACGGTCGCGCGCTTTTCTCCGACGCGCCCGTCCGCGCCGATCTGCGTCAGCTCCGCCGACGTCAGATCCAGCTCCTTCCGTTCGTACCCGCCGCCGATCAGATGAAAGGACGAAGCGTTGAACAGAAAGATCTCCGCGGCGAGCAGGCAGCCGAGCAGGACGGTCAGCGCGCGCTTCACCCGTTTTTCCCGCGGGAGGATCAGCCCGCCCGCAAGGAAAAGCGCGAAGAGGACGAAATAGATCGCGGCGCCCACGTCAACCCTCCGTTTCCCGGATGGCGGAATAGCGCTGCCCGACGAGTTTCATATCCTCCATCATTTCCTGCTTTTTCCTGGGGTCGCGCAAAAGCAGGGAGGGATGGTAGACCGCGCAGATCTCGTATTTTTCCTTCTGATACCAGATCCCGTGCTCTCTCGTGATCCGGAAGTCGGGCTTGATCAGCCGCATCGCGGCGATCCTGCCGAGGCAGACGACGAGCTTCGGGCGAAGCAGCGCGATCTGCCCGTTCAGGTATCCGATGCAGAGGTCCTCCTCCGCGGGCAGAGGATCGCGGTTCTTCGGCGGGCGGCACTTGAGGATATTGGCGATATACACGTCCTGCCGCGGGATGTCCACCGCCTCCAGATAGCGGTCGAACAGCTTTCCCGCCGCGCCGACGAACGGGATCCCGCTCAGGTCCTCCTGCTCTCCGGGCGCTTCCCCGACGAACAGAAGTCCGCTTTTGCGGTTCCCGGTCCCGAAAACGGTATTCGTCCTCGTCCTGCAGAGCTCGCATTTCGTGCAGCTCGCGCAGGAGCTTTCCAGTTCTTCCCAGTTCATCCGATCGTATCCTCCGTATTGGGTCGTAATGGGTCGGTATAAAAGCTTATTTCATGATCTTCCCGAGGTCGGAAAGGCGGTCGAGCGCCTGAAGCAGGGTCTCATCCTTCTTGGCGAAGTGGACGCGGACGATATTGCCGACGTTCTCGTTGAAGAAGGAGGAGCCGGGGACGCAGGCAACGCCGACCTCCCTTGCCATCTTCTCGCAGAATTCCACATCGCTCTGCCCCTTCTTCATATAAGGCCCGATGTCGGCGAGCACGAAGTACGCGCCCTGCGGGTCGGTGAAGGGGATGCCGATGTCACGCAGACCGTCGGTGAAGAGCTTCTTCATGTGGGCGTAATGATCGCCGAACGCGCGGTAGTAGCCGTCGGGCATATCGAGACCGACGACCGCCGCCTCCATCAGCGGAGAGGCGGCGCCGACCGTATCGAAGTCGTGGTACTGCTTGATGCGGTCCATCAGGTGCTTCGGCGCGATCGCGTAGCCGAGACGCCAGCCGGTGATCGAATAGGTCTTGGAAAGAGAGGAGCAGGAGACCGTGCGCTCCCACATCCCCGGCAGGCTGTTCATATAGACGTGCGTATGGCCCTCGTAGACGATGTGCTCGTAGACCTCGTCCATGATCGCGTACACGTCGTACTTTTTGCACAGGTCGGCGATGAAGGTCAGCTCCTCACGGGTGAAGACCTTGCCGCTCGGGTTGGACGGGTTGCAGATCAGGATCGCCTTGGCGCCCGAACGGAACGCGTCCTCCAGCACCGCGGGATCGAAGTTGAATTCCGGCGGGACGAGCGGGACGAAGACGGGCTCGCAGTCCGCCATGATCGCCTGCGCGCGGTAGTTCTCGAAATAGGGCGAGAACATGATGATCTTATCGCCGGGATTGGTCAGCGCGAAGATCGTATCCACCATCGCCTCGGTGGAGCCGATGGTCACGACCATCTCGGTCTCGGTGTCGAGCGTCCTGCCCATGAATCTCCCGCACTTGCGCGCGAGCGCGGCGCGGAAGTTGGGGGCGCCCATCGTGATCGGGTACTGGTGCGGGCCGATCGCCGCGATCTCGGCAAGCCGGTCGGTGATCTCCTTCGGCGGATCGAAATCCGGGAAGCCCTGCGCCAGATTGATGGCGCCGCAAGAAAGCGCGATCCTCGTCATACGGCGGATCACGGAATCGGTAAACAGTTGGTTCTTTCTGCTCAGTTCCTGCATATCTCTGCCTCACACAATCATGTTATTTTCAGATGATCCCGTCCGGACGGTATTCCGGGCGGTCACGGAGGATCCGCTCCAGCTTTTCGGGATCCTCGACGCGCAGGATCATGACGGCGCGTCCCGCCTTCTCGGAAAAGACCGAGTACATATAGCCGACGTTGATCTCCTCTTCCTTCATCAGGGCGAGGAAACCGGCAAGTCCGCCCGGACGGTCGGGCACGACGACGGCGCTGACCTCCGACACCGAGAGGACGTAATCCTTCTCGGAGAGGACGGCTGCCGCCTTCCGCTGATCGCCCGAAATGAAACGGATGATGCCGTAATCGGAGGTCTCCGCGATGTTCAGGGCGCGGAGGTCCACACCGTTCGCGGCGAGAAGCCCGGTGATCGCCGCGAGTTCACCCGTGCGGTTTTCCAGAAAGACCGCGATCTGTTTCAGTATCATACGCTGCTCCTTTCAGATCTTCCGTTTGTCGATGACGCGGATGGCTTTGCCCTCGCTGCGCGCGATGGACTTCGGGGCGACGAGGCGCACCTTCGCGCTGATGCCGAGCATCGCCTTGAGGGCGGTCAGGATGTTCTTTTCGATCGCCGTGATCCGCCCGAGGTCGTCCGAGAAGTTCCCGGCGTTCATCTCGACAAGGACCTCGATGGTGTCGGTCGCGTTGACGCGGTCGACGACGATCTGGTAGTTCGAGGAATAGCCGAGCTCCATTAAAACCGTCTCGATCTGGGACGGGAAGACGTTGACGCCCTTGACGATCAGCATATCGTCGGTGCGTCCCATCGGCTTGGACATCTTGAGGAAGGTGCGTCCGCAGGAGCATTTTTCCCGCTTCAGCACGCAGATATCGCGCGTGCGGTACCGTAGGAGCGGGAACGCCGCCTTGTCCGTCGAGGTGAAGACGAGTTCTCCCTTTTCCCCTTCCGGCAGGACCCTTCCGGTCTCGGGGTCGATGACCTCGGCGATGAAATGGTCCTCGTTGATATGCATCCCGTTCTGCTCGCGGCACTCGAACGCAACGCCCGGGCCGCTGATCTCGGTCAGACCGTAAATGTCGTAAGCCTTCAGCCCGAGGGTCTTCTCGATATCCCGCCGCATCTCCTCGCCCCACGCCTCGGCGCCGAAGATCCCGGCGCGCAGACGGATGCGGTCCTTCAGCCCACGCTCCCGGATGCACTCGCCGAGGTACTGCGCGTAGGACGGCGTGCAGCAGAGGAAGGTGGTGCCGAGGTCCTCCATGAACTGGAGCTGACGGTCGGTATTGCCGGAGGACATCGGCAGGGTCAGACAGCCGACCTTATGGCTGCCGCCGTGCAGACCCGCGCCGCCGGTGAAGAGACCGTAGCCGTAGCAGACCTGCAGGATATCCTCGTCGGTGCCGCCTGCCGCCGAGATGGCGCGCGCGCAGCAGTCCTCCCAGAGGTCGGTATCTTCCCTGGTATAAAAGGCGACCACG
>JAZLIW010000167.1:0-1634 GCA_045617585.1 Eubacteriales bacterium | reverse complement strand
GGCGCTCGCGGGCGTCCGGTATCTGCGGACCGCGGTCGGGACGCTCGCCTCGGCCGCGCTCGTCCTCCTCTGCCTCGCGCCCGGTCTCACGCTGCTGCTGACCCGCTTCGCGCTCTCCCTTGCCGATTCCCTCGCCGCGCTGCTCGGCTGTGCGCGGGAACGGAAGCTGATCGGCGGGATCCGGGGCGTGGTCGATCTTGCCGCCGCGGTGCTCTTCACGGTCACGGTGCTGACCGTTCTTTCGGTCGCGCTGCTGACCGCCTCGCTTCCCGCGGGCGGAGGGAACGTATGACCGAAGAGATCGGAAAAGTGCTCGTCGTGCTCGCACTGATCGGCGCCGCGGGATATCTCACGGACTGCCTTTCCCCGGACGGAAAGACGCGGGAGGCGGTGCGGTGGGTGCTCGGGCTGATGACCGCCGCGGCGCTGCTCTCCCCGCTCGCCGGGCTGATCCGTGAGATCGGCTCGCTCTCCCCGGAGCAGTGGGCGCTCGCCGCGGAAAGCACGGGCGGGACGGAGGAGGCGCGGCGGGAATACCGTCTGTTCCTCGCCGCGCGCGAGCTTGAAGCGCAGTTATGCCGGGAGTTCCGTCTGCCGTCCGGCGCGGTACGCGTGACGTTCGTTCCGGCTGCCTCCGGGGACGGCGCGTCTTCGGAGACTTGCCCGCCGGAAGCGGACGACTTCGTTCCCCTCCGCTCCGCGATCCTGGTCTGCTCCGGGGTCGATCCGATCGTGCGCGAAGCGGTTTTCGCACGGGCGGAGGAGCTGCTCGGCTGTCCCGTCCTTTGGGAGGATGAACCTGCCGGAGAAAGCGGGGGACAAATGATCACCGGAATGACGAAAGGAGTCTGATGGATTTGCTTCACGGGGGAAAAAACGGCAGGCTTTTCTTCTTTCTTTTCTGCGGGGCGCTCGGTCTGCTCCTCCTTCTGCTTTCCGGCGCGTTCGGAAAAAACGGCGCCGCCTCCTCCCTCTCCGCGGAAGAGCCCGCCGCTCCCGCCTCCGCCTCCGCCTCCGTCGACGCGGTCACCGCGTTTGCCGCAGCCCACGAGCAGAAGATCTCCGCGCTCCTCTCCTCCCTTGACGGCGTTTCGGACGTGCGCGTCTGCGTCACCGTGGAATCCGACCCGCTTCCCGCGCTCGCGGGTGCGTCGTCTGCCCCTCTCCTCCGCGTCGCCGGCATCGCCGTCGTCTGCCGCGGCGGCGACGATCCCTCCGTACAGCGCCGCATCCTCTCTCTCCTCTGCGCCCTCTACCGCCTCCCCTCTACCCGCATCGGCATCTCGGGGTAGGGGGCGGGGGCGCGGGGGCGCGGGGACGTGGGGACGCGGGGACGCGATGTCCTTTCTCGCCCGAGAAAGGACCAAAGAGGCACCTGCTGTACATTTTTCTTTGTACCTTCGTGCATTGCGATACTTGTCATTGTCAGGCACGTTTTTTCACGCCGCGAACGAAAGACCCGGAAGAGAACACCCCTTCCGGGTCTTTTTCGTGCGTTTTTTCCATTCCTGAGGCGCGTGCTTTCGCGCCGCGCTTCCTTTTTCATGAAAGTGCCCGCTTGCAAAGGCGTGAGCCGCGCACCTTTCACCGTAGGAAGTCGGAGGCCAAGCGGTCTTAGGAAGACAACTGTGGTA
>JAZLIW010000166.1:0-6420 GCA_045617585.1 Eubacteriales bacterium | reverse complement strand
CTTTTTGATCCGGTAGAAAAGCTCTTCGTAATAGGAGACGTCGCGTCCGATCACCTGTCCGGCGAGGACGAGAAGCTTTACGGAATGCGCGAAATACGCGGTGGCGATCAGCCCGTGGTCGGTCGCGCCCTGCTGGTCGGTCGGATGGTCGAGGGCGAGCCAGTCGGCGTAGTGATGACCCGTGTTCCAGATCGTTTCCCGGTCGGACTGGGCACGGATGTAGTCGACCCAGCCCTTCATGGTATCGAACTGTCTTTCAAGGAAGGAACGGTCTCCGTAGAGGCGGTACATCTGCCACGGCACGATCGTCGCGGAATCTCCCCAGCCGGAGGAGCAGCGTCCGCCGCCGTGCAGCGCGTCGGGGATGACCGCCGGGATGCCGCCGTCGGGGAACTGATCGGCAGTCATATCGTTCAGCCATTTGGTGAAGAACCGGCGCACGTCGAAGTTGAGCGCCGCCGTGCCGCAGAAGACCTGCGCGTCACCCGTCCAGCCGAGGCGTTCGTCTCTCTGCGGGCAGTCGGTCGGGATATCAAGGAAGTTGGAGAGCTGACCCCAGATCACGTTCTGATACAGACGGTTGACGTCGGGGTCGGAGCAGCGGAAGGTACCGGTCCGGCGCAGCGCGGAGCAGACGACGACACCGGTGAAGTCGTTAAGATCGGGCGTGCCCGGCCAGCAGTCGAGCCGCAGATAACGGAAGCCCTGGAAAGAGAAACGCGGGCGGTAGGTCTCGCCCGGCGTACCGGAGCAGAAATAGGTCACCGTCTGCTTCGCGGAGCGGAGATTCTCGGTGTAGACGTTCCCGTCGTGATCCAGCACCTCGAAGTGCTGATACCGGCATTCATCGCCGGCGTTCCCGTGCGGCGTGATCGAGACGAACCCGGTGAATTCCTGACCGAAGTCGATGACCGTTTCGCCCTTCGGCGTGACGAACAGACGCTTTGCGGGGACGGTCCCGATCGCGCGGATCTCTTCGCCCTCCTGCGGGATCAGGTTGTCCTTCGGATAATCGGCGATCTCCGGGACGTCGGAAAAATCGGGGATCACGCGGGCGTCACAGGTCTCGCCGTCGTAGATCCCGCTGAACAGGACCGGGGTCTTTGCGCAGGACCACGTCCCGTCGGTGCGGACGGTTTCGACCGTCCCGTCCTCGTAACGGAGCGTGAGCGCCGCAAGGACCGCCGGACGGGGGAAGAAGCCGCCCTGTCCCTCATTCCAGCCGATGCGTCCCGCCGCCCAGCCGTCGCCGACGGACAGCGTCAGCTCGTTCTTTGCCTTCAGCAGGGAAGTGACGTCGTATTCCTGCACCTGCAGGCGCTTGCGGTAGGAAGTCCAGCCGGGGGCAAGAAGAAATTCCCCGACGCGGCAGCCGTTCAGATACGCCTCGTAAACGCCGATCGCGGTGACCGACAGACGGGCGTTCAGGACCGGCTTTTCCAGTGCGAATCCCTTCCGGAACGCGGGGCAGACGGTCCCGTAGGAAGCGGGAGCGGCAAGATAGGAAGCGCTTTTCAGTTCGTTCATGACAGTTCCTCCGATTCAGTATCGTTTGTCTCCGTCCCGGACCCTCTGAAGATATAGGGGGTCTGACGGTAGGGGTCGGTGTCTTTTCCCGCGGCGCGGGCAAGGGCGTAGAGCCGTTCGGCGCGGATCCCGGCGTCAAACTGCACGGCAGCGGTCCCGGTCAGGCGTCCTCCCTCGGAAGGGCGGGTCAGGATCGGGACGGCGGTACGCTTTTTCAGTTCTTTCAGCGCCGCGCAGCCGGTTTCGTTCGCGGCGAGCAGCAGGGTGTATTCCGGCTCTCCGGAGAGAAGCACTCCGTCCACGCCGAGGACGCCGTACCAGATCATGCGGCGCAGCGCCGCGTCGGTCTCCTTTTTCGTCCGGAGCAGGGACAGGAAGCCTTCAAGGTCGGAGGCGGCGCAGGCAGCGCGGCGGAAGCGGTATTCCTCTCCCGGCGCCGTGCCGGGGATCCGCTTCAGCGCGGAGAGCTCCGCGAGACGGTAATACGCGAGGACCGCGGCGGAAAGCCGTTCCGCGTCCGCTGCTCCGACCGTACGGAGCAGTATAGCGGTCTGCGGCGGGACGAGCGCGCGGAACGGCTTCCCGCCGTGGTCACCGATCGCGGCGCGCGCGCCGGAGGCGGAATAATCCCCCGTCCTTCCGTGCGTCACCGGGCGGATCGAACTCCCGCGGGAACGCAGGGCACGCAGATATTCCACGGCGAGGATATCGTTCGGCGTGCGGGGGAAGCCGTCGCCCCAGAGGGAACGGTAGACCTCCCCGGCGAGACGGGGATGGGAGAGGGAAGAATGACGGTTCTCCTCTCTTGCCGCCGCAAGGGCATCCGTGAACGCGCGGGAGCTCATGCGCTCCGCCGTCCGCGTCAGTTCCGACAGATCTCCGCTTTCACTGCCGAAAAAAAGCGTCCCGACCCCGCCCATCCTGTCAAGCAGAGAGACGGCGGCTGAGGCAAAGCGCTCGGCGGGCGCCATGCAGAACGGGAAGGGAAGCTCCAGCACGAGATCGGCGCCGGAAAGCACGGCGCCCCGGGCACGGTCGTATTTCGGAAAGACGGCGGGCATGCCGCGCTGGACGAAGGAACCGCTCATCAGCGCGAGGACCGCGGTGCCGGGCTCTTTTTCCCGGATGGCGGCGATCTGCGCGGAATGACCCAGATGGAATGGGTTATATTCACAAATTATAGCGGTGATATGCATGATATTTCCATACTTTCTGAGAAAATTTCGGTTCCTTCTTGTTTTTTTTCAAACAATGTTGTATAATAAACTGATATTATCATACACCATTTCCGGTCAAATTTCAATAGGAAAATCAATTCTGGAGGAAATATTATCATGAAGGTACTCGTTATCAACGCGGGAAGCTCTTCCCTGAAGTATCAGCTTCTCGAAACCAAAACCGGCGATCTGCTTGCCAAAGGTATCTGCGAACGTATCGGCGAGGAAAAACTGGAAAAGGAAAACTTTGAGTTCAAGTACAAGGCTGCCGGCAAGGAAGACCTTGTCAAGGTCAAGGCCGTCATCCCGATGTCGAACCATTCCGTCGCGACCGGCGTCGTCATCAAATATCTGACCGACCCTCAGTATGAGGGCGGTATCATCAAGGATATGTCGGAGATCGAGGCTGTCGGTCACCGCGTGGTCCACGGCGGTCCTTACTTCTTCGAGAGCACCAAGGTCACGCCCGCCGTCCTTGATCAGCTCCGTCTCTGCGTCGACTTCGCGCCTCTGCACACGCCCGCTCACCTGATGGGTATCGAGGGCGTTACCGCGGTCCTGCCGGAGGTCCCGCAGGTCCTCGTATTTGACACCTCCTTCCACACCACGATCCCGGAGCAGGCTTCCACTTATCCGCTGTCCTGGGATATGATCGACGAGGCGAAGATCCGCCGCTACGGCGCACACGGTACCTCCCACCGCTTCGTTTCCGAGATCATGAACGACATCCTCGCGAAAGAGGGCAAGGATCCCGCCCAGACGAAGATCGTCACCTGCCATATCGGCAACGGTTCCTCCATTTCCGCGGTCAAGGGCGGCAAGTGCATGGATACCTCGATGGGCTTCACGCCTCTCGACGGCGTTGAGATGGGTACCCGCTGCGGTTCCATCGACCCCGCGATCGTCCCCTATATCATGAAGAAGAAGAACTTCACGCCCGACCAGATGTCCAACTATATGAACAAGGAGTGCGGCTTCCTCGGCGTTTCCGGCATCTCCTCCGACTCCCGTGATATCGAGGCGGCGATCCTGAAGAACGACCACCGTGCATGGCTGGCTGCCAACATCCTTGCTTATCAGGTCCAGAAGTATATCGGTTCTTACGCCGCTGCCATGAACGGTCTGGACGCGATCGTCTTCACCGCCGGCATGGGTGAGAACAACCCCGAGCTGCGTGAGCGCGTCTGCACCAACATGGAATACTTCGGCATTAAGATCAACAAGAGACTGAACGCCAAGTCCCATCACCAGCCCAACATCATCAAGCTCTCCACCAAGGCTTCCAAGGTCGATGTTTACCTGATCCCGACCAACGAGGAACTGATGATCGCGAGAGAGACCGAGAACGTCGTCAAGAAGGCGAAGTGATTTCCGGTCAACGGTAAAAGAGAAAGCGATCCCTGACGGCTTTTCCGCCGGGGATCGCTTTTTTGTCGGGAACTGTGCTTCAGAGATACTGCCTTAAATCGGCCGAAAGACGCTCTTCGGAGGCAATGAGGCGCTTTGCCAGATCCTTTGCCTCTCCGTCCGCCGCACGGTACTGATTCAGGTAACGGGAGAGCGACTTGACGCCCATATTGCACCCGTCCACCATCAGCTCCGCGACCGTGCCGTCCGTGCGGTCGAGCATCATCTTCATTTCGGTCTTGATCCACGACATGGTCTTTGCCATCGGATCCGGCTTTTTCCCCTCGTCGCAGTGCGAGGCAAGCACGCGCTGAATGCTCGCGTCGAGCTGGTTGTGCTCGCCGAGGCATTCGCTCAGCCTTGCCTTCATCGCCGCGTTCTTCACGGCGGGGATCACCTCGTTCAGGGAGGAGATGCCCATTCTGACGCCCGCGTCGCATTCGCGCAGCATCCGGATCGTATCGTTGTCTGCCATCAGATCAACTCCTTTCGTCAGGAGTATCGACCGGCGCGGACGGTTCTATTCATCCGGAATCCGACTGACCGTTCATCCGGATTCCGGATGAACGGAAACTTGACAAGAGCGCGGCTTTCCGCTATAATAAATGGTATCAATCGAAACGGAGAACGATTATGAAACGGTTCGGATGTCTGCTGCTTCTGATTTTTACAGTCCTTTCGCTTTTCTCCTGCGGGGAAGAAGACCCGCTGGAGGCTCTTGACCGCGACGGCCTCGCGGAGTACGCCGCTGCCGCATTCGGGGAGGAGGTCGAGCTGGTCTCGGTCTACGATCCGAAGCCCGGCAAACGCGGGGAGATCATGCTGACCTATCTGCTGACCGAAAGAAACTGCTATACGACCGCAGTCAAAAAGACGGTGCACGTGCTGAACGAGCAGACCGCGCCGTTCGGCGCATACGTAACGTCGGTCACGCTGGATTACGAATGGGTGATCGCCGATTATTACGAGATCGAGCGCGGACGGATCGCGGAAAAATACGGGCTCGACCTGACCGTGATCGAGAGCGGTGAGACTATGATCGAGCTGAAAAACGGTGCGGATCTGCCCGCCGTCGCGGGATATGCCGCCGAGCTCGACGCTTTGTACGCCTTCCGGGAAGCGGACCCCGCCCTGTTCGATCCGATCGATTCCGGTATGATGATATTTGAGGAGATCGGCGTCAAGGCGCGCGGCGTGCGCTTCTCGACCTCGGAGGAGGGAAGGATGACCGAGGAGACCTTCCTTTCTCTTCTGACCGCCTCGTACCGGGCTGAACTGGAACGGCGGGGATTGACCGATCCCGCGCTTGGATGACGGAATACGAAAAATATGTTTTGAGGTATGACAGTATGATATTATATACGGAACGGCTGATCCTCCGCCCGTGGGAAGAATCGGACGCGGAGAGTTTATACGAATACGCAAAGGACGAACGCGTCGGTCCCGCCGCCGGATGGCCCGCGCATACGAGCGTGGAGAACAGTCTTGAGGTCATCCGATACGTTCTGTCGGCACCCGGTACCTACGCCGTCTGCCTGAAAGAGGACGGAAAAGCCGTCGGCTCCGTCGGTCTGATGATCGGAAAGCAAAGCAATCTTGATCTGCCGGAGGACGAGGGCGAGATCGGCTACTGGATCGGCGTCCCCTTCTGGGGCAGGGGACTGATCCCCGAGGCGGTCCGGGAACTGACCCGTTACGCCTTCACGGAGCTTGGTGTGAAGACGCTGTGGTGCGGATATTTTGACGGCAACGAAAAATCCCGCCGCGCACAGGAAAAATGCGGTTTTACCTATCAGCGCACCGACAGGGATATTCATTGGGCGCTCATGGACGATATACGCACGGAGCATATAACCTGTCTTGAGCGGCAGTACGCAAGACCGCTTCTGCCCGATGAGATACCGGATGCTATCGGTCTCGTGTGGAGGGTCTTTCTTGAGTTCGAGGCTCCGGAATACAGCGACGGGGGTGTTAAGGTCTTCCGCAATTATCTTGATGACCCGGAGAGTATGAGTGCGCTTTCGTGGTACGGCGCGTTTGACCGCGGGGAGCTCGTCGGCGTTCTGGCTATGCGGAAAAACCGTCATCTGAGCCTGTTCTTCGTTTCTGCGGAGCATCAGGGACAGGGGCACGGCAGAAGGCTTTTCGAGCGGATGAAGCAGGACTTTGAGCTTTCCCGCTTTACCGTCAACTCCTCGCCCTTCGGCGTTCCGATATATAAAAGTCTCGGCTTTTACGCCGTTTCCTCCGAGCAGGAGGAGGACGGGAT
>JAZLIW010000165.1:0-7604 GCA_045617585.1 Eubacteriales bacterium | reverse complement strand
CTCGTCCGAGAGGCGGGTGAAGGGACCGTCGGGACGGTCCGCGACCGCGGCGCCCAGCTCCATCGGCGCGTCGGCGGCGGCACGGGATTTGTAGATCAGGTAGGTCCTGCCCGAGGGCAGGATGGCGACGGTCGGGTTGGTCGTGATCGTGCAGTCGAAGAAACGGGGATCGCGCGGCTCCAGGAGCGGCGTGTCGCGTCTTACGAAGGGTCCCTCCGGCCGGTCGGCGACCGCGACGCCGACGCGCTTGCGGTTCCACGTCTCGGCAACGACGGGGGAGGAGACCGGACGCCCGCCGCGGTCGGGATAGGTCGTGCCGAAATAATAGAGATAGTATTTCCCGTTCCAGTACCGGATGCAGGTATTGTGGGTGTTCATCCCGTCGAAATACTCCCTGCCGCGGCGGGGAAGAACGAAGCGGTCGAAGGTATAGGGCCCCTCCGGCCGGTCCGCGACCGCGTGGCAGATCGCGCTCTCGAAGAGCCAGCTGTGCCCGAAGCCGAAGCGGTCCTCCCACGCGGAGGAATACAGATGGTATTTCCCCTCCGCGTACAGCACCGCGCTGTCCCAGACGTAGTGCCCGGGGAAGGTAAAGGCGCGGTAGGCGGTCGTGACTTTCTTTCCGAACGGATTTTTCATCGTCATTTCTCCTTTTTCTTTCCCCGCGGAGGGGGAAACGTACGGTTTTCCGGTCACGGGACGCGGTCGGATCGCCGCCCCGTTTTTCTCTATTGTACACCGTTTCTCTCCTCCCGTCAAGCGGTTCCGGCAAACCTTTTTTGCCCCCGCGGGTTGACAACGGCGCGTTTTCGTTGTATGATGATATCGACCAAAAGAAGAAAGGACCGGTACGTTACGATGCCAAAACGTCATACGCGCCTCAGACTGCTTTCCGCGCTGTTCAGCGCATCCATCCTTTTCGGTTCTCTCGCGGCGTTTCCCGCCGCCTCGGACGAGCGGCAGATCACGCAGCTTTCCGATCTCACCGGCTACGCCGCGGTGACGGACGCCGTTTCCTGCACGCCGAAGGGCCTTCCGGGGTACCGCGGCGGGAAGCTCGCCTCTTCCATCGCGGGGCTTTACGGTCTCGTGACCACGACGGTACAGCAGACGAGTCCCGCCCAGTACGTTTCCTACCTCAAATCGCTGGAGGAGGACGGCTGGAAGCAGTATTCCAACAATATCATCGGGGACGACAATCTGTTCGCAACCTATACGAAGGGAACGGGCAGCGCGTACGTCTACTATATCGGCGCAAAGAAGACCGCGTATATCGCCGTTTCCCCGACGCAGAACCTTGAAAACAGAGAGCAGGACAATTCCTACGAGAAGATCACGACGCCGCAGCTGACGCAGATCAAGATGCTCAGCAAGGAAGTGGTCGAGGGGATGTCCTATTTCATCCGTCTGTCGGACGGAAGATTCATCATCGTCGACGGCGGCTGGAACGAGGCGGACGATTACGAGGCGAAGAAGCTGTACGAACGCCTCTGCGCGCAGAACGAGCTGGATACGGTGACGATCGCCGCGTGGTTCGTGACGCATCCGCACGGGGATCACCTCGGCACGATCAACGACTTCCTCCGGGTCTATGCCGGGAAGGTCAGGATCGAGGAGATGGTCTTCCAGTTTCCGACCGACGATATTTACGCAAAGTCGAACGAGGCGTATCTCGTGACCGATATGTCGAGCGCGAGAGTGCAGACCTTCTTCATCAACCTGAAAAAATACTGGCCGGACATGAAGATCGTGACCTCGCATACCGGGCAGAAATACCATATCGCGGACGCCGAGATCGAGATCCTGCACACGCTGGAGGACTATTTCCCCCGTACCATCGACCAGAACGGCGATTTCTCGATCAACTCGATCTCGAATCTGTTCACCGTGACGATCGCGGGACAGCGCATCCTCTTCACGGGCGACCTTGACCCCACCGGCTCCGCGGACGCGGTGAAGATGTGGGGCTCTTACCTGAAGAGCGATATCGTTCAGATGAACCACCACGGGCTGACGGGCGCGACGGTCGATTTCTACAAGGCGGTCTCTCCCACCGTGGCGATGATGCCGGCGGCGATGCCGCACTACGAGGCGTCGTACGGGCAGGAGGCGTCGAGATACCTTCTGGACGGCAAGTGCCCGACGCTGAAGGAGATCATCGTTTCCGGCTTCCTGGAGCGGACGCTCGCGCTTCCTTACGTGAGCGACAGCGACGTGCTGATCCCCAATATCCCGAAAAAGACCTATACCTACAATGAGCCGAAGCGCAATTCCGCCGAGGTCCCCGAGCCCTATATGGATCTGTCGTTTGACGGGGACGTCGTGGCCGACGCCGCCGGGAACACCGAAATGACGATGAAGGGCGGCTTCGTCGACGTCAACGAGGTCATTTACCGCGATAAGACCTATCGGATCGAATCGTACCGCGCCGAGGAGAGCGGGGAATACATTGACGTGAAGCTGAGCGATATCGGCTCCGCCGACGAGCTTGGGGATTTCCTGCTGAGCGGATGCACCTTTGAGATGTTCGTCGCGCTCGACAAATGCCCGAATTCGACGACCGGCTTCCTGACCTCCTGCTATTCGGGCGGCGTGTCTCTGTATCTGCGCGGCGCGGGCGGTCTCGGCTTCCAGATCGGCAACGCCGTCGGGGACGGCAAATTCCCCGGCTCCGGGTATTCCTACGTGACGAACGACACGACGACCTACCGCATTTTTGACGGCGGGAACGTTACGCACGTGACCGGCACGTACGATCCCACGGACAATACGCTGAATCTGTACCTCAACGGGATGCGCATCTACAAGACCGATTACGGGACGAGAAAATTCAATCTCGGCAAGGCGGCCTTCGACCGCCTCGGCATCGGGCTGAACGTCTCCTACACGAGCGAGTCCCTCGCCGCGCAGACGCCCTATACCGTCATCCGCAGCCGCGTTTACGACACCTGCCTGACCGACGAGCAGGTCGCGGCGGAATACTGGGACTGCATCGATCTGCTCCTCGGGACCGCGCCCGCGCCCGAAACCGCGGCGCCGGAGACTGCCGCTCCGGGAACGGAGGCAGCCGGGACCGAGGCAGCCGGGACCGGGGAACCGACCGGGACCAAAGCCGGGGACGAGACTCCGGCGGAGGAAAAGGGACTTCCGAAGGCGGCTCTTTACGTCGGCGGCGCGGTGCTTCTTGCCGCCGTCTTCGCCGTCGGTATGATCTTCGGCGGGCGCAAAAAGAAAAACTGAGGGAAAAATCCGAACGTCGGTTGGATTCTCTTGACAAACCGCGCGTTTTGTGCTATGCTGTAAAAAAATCATAAGAAAGGAGTCACCGCTATGTCTTGCAAACACTTGAATCACAAAATCAGCTTCCGGGTGCGGTCATTCCTTTCGGAGCTCGTCTTCTGAGGCTCTGAACCGCGCAATTCGCACCCGGTCCGTATGCGATCCGCAAGGATCACGCGTATTCCGGGTGCTTTTTTATGCCTTCGGCAGATTGCCGGGGCGAGTGCCCGGGGCGCGGTATGCCTGTGCGGCTTCCGGAAACGGCAGCCGCGACGATGGAGGACGAAAACATGGAAATCATGATCGGCAAGGTCATCCGTGACCTGAGGCGCCGGGATCATATCACGCAGAAGGAACTCGCGGACAGCATCGGTGTGACCGAGCAGGCGGTCTCCAAGTGGGAGACCGACCGTGCGTGCCCCGACGTTTCTCTGATGATCCCGATCGCACGCCGCTTCGGCATCAGCCTGGATCAGCTTTTCGGCTTGCAGGCGATATGACCGAAGCACCCGGGAGAAGTACGGCACGTTTCCTGATGAGACCAGGATCCGATGGATCATGCCGCGCAAAACCGCTCCGCGGGAAACGAATCATTCCCCAACAGATCTTCCTGTCTGTTGGGGTCCGTTTTTTTGTTCGAGCCGTTCGCTCCGATCCCGCCGCACCGCGATCGCGTCCCGATCGCAAAGCCGCGCAGCGGCGCGCATCCCGCCGTCCTCGATCGTGTCCCGATCGCAAAGGCGGAGCCGCGCCTCCTTCACCGTACCGCTCATCGTTCCCATCCCGATCCGTAAGGCGAAGCCGCGCCCGCAATCCCGTAGGGCGGGGGCTTGCTTCCGCCGCACCTCGATTGCGTCCCGATCGGAAAGGCGGAGCCGCGCCCCGTGTCCGTAGGGCGGGGGCTTGCTCCCGCCGCCACCTCGATCGCGTCCCGATCGCAAAGGCGGAGCCGCGCCTCCTTCACCGTACCGCTCATCGTTCCCATCCCGGTCCGTAAGGCGGAGCCGTGCCCGCAATCCCGTAGGGCGGGGGCTTGCTCCCGCCGCCAACGAACGAATTCCCATTTGCAAAGGCGTGAGCCGCGCAGGAACCGGATCCGGTGGGAGGCAATCAGCGTGCGCGGCTTCGCCTGCCGATCGGGACGCGATCGAGGCGCGGCGGGAGCAAGCCCCCGCCCTACGGTTGAATCCCGCGTCGCTGCGCTCCTTGCGGAACCGGACGAGAACGAGACGCGGCGGGAGCAAGCCCCCGCCCTACGGTTGGGATTCGCGCCGCTCCGCGGCTTTGCGATCGGAACGCGCCCGGGAGCAGCGTCAGACCGGGCGCAAGCGCCGCTCCGTTCACGTTCCCCCGTCCCCTCTCCGCCGATAGGTCAGCACGGGCACGGACGGCTGCCCGGCAGAAGCGTCGGCTTCGTCAGAGAACGCGATCTCAAACGACGGTTCGCCGCCTTCCCGATGAATGCCGACCGTGGCGGAAAAGGTCCCGTCCCGGATCAGGTCACCGATGCCGGGGCGGCGGAGAAGCTCCTCCCTGCTTCTTGCGTGCGCGGCGGCGACGAGCGGAACGCCGACCCGGGCGGCGTCGGCGGCGGCGCGCGCCTCCTCCCGACCGATCTCGTCACAGCAGAGGAATTCCGGCGAGAGAGACCGCACCGCGAGCCCGATCGCCGCGGGGGTCGGCAGACCGGAAACGACGTCGGCGGGCGTCTCCCGGAAGACCTCCTCCATCCAGATCTCCCGCCGCGCGCCAAGGACGACGACCCGCCGCCGGAGGCGCTTCCCGGCAAGGGAGGCGGCGAGATCCCGTAAAACCGTCGTCTTTCCGCCGCCCGGCGGCGACCAGAGGAGCAGACCGCCGGAAAAGCCCTTTTCCTCCCACGCCCGCAAAACCGGAGCCGCCGCCCCGGGGACGGCGTGCGGGAACCGGAAGACCAGCGTCTCCGCCCGCCGCACCCCGCGCACCTCGGGCTCCCCGGCGCCGAACAGATCGTACGCGCCCCCGATCCCGACGCGGATCCCGCCGCCGAGCGGAAGGAACCCCTGCCGCAGCTCCGCCTCGAAGGCGCAGACCGACCCGCGGCAGAGAGAGGCGTACAGCCGCTCGACCTCCGCGCCGTCGAGCGTCACCCCGGGATAGAGCGTCTTTCCGCCGTTCGTCAGCGTCGTCGGTCTGCCCCGCCGCACGCGCAGCTCCTCCGGCGGCACGTCCGGGAACAGCGCCCGCACCGCCTCCGCCAGCCGCGCCGGAAGGAGCGACAGAAGATAGGAATAGGTCACTTTTCCGTTTTCCTCCTCCCGCCGTCATTTTCTGCCTCAATATATGCCCGCCGCGCGTCCGGTATGCCCGGATCGGCAGGACAAAAAAGGACCGCCGCGCAGTGCGGCAGTCCCGTAGAAGATAGGATATGTTTTTTATTCCGCGATCAGATCGCACTCCGTCGCGGAGACGAAGGGGATCAGGAGCGCGGGATCGAGCAGAAGCTGGCATCCGCGGATGCCGGCGCTGACGGTTATGGAAGGATAGTTCCGGGCGGTTAAATGGATATAGGTCGGGTACTTCTTCTTCATTCCGATCGGGGAACAGCCGCCCCGGATGTAGCCGGTCAGCGAAAGAAGCTCCTTGACGTGAACGAGCTCCACGCGCTTGTTGCCGGTGACCGCCGCCGCCTTTTTGAGGTCGATCTCACGGTCGCAGGGGATCACGAGGACGATGACGCCGGTCCTGTCGCCGCGCGCCGTCAGGGTCTTGAAGGTGCGCTCCGGCTCCAGCCCGATCTGCGCCGCGACGTGAACGCCGCTGAGATCGTTTTCGTCCGGCTCGTAGGTCATCGGCTCGTAGGAGATCCCGGCGCTGTCGAGCTGACGCATCGCGTTGGTCTTGACCGTTTTTCCCATTTTGGTTTCCTTTCGTCAGCCCGCCTCCGCAAGGAGGTTGAAGATGTGCCAGTCCGTGCCGTCGAAGGCGGTGATGATGCCGCCCGAGGCGTTGGAAACGTATTCGTATTCAAACGGGATCACGACGTTGCCGTCCCGGTCGACCGCGCCCATCTTGCCGTCCTGCCCGATCACGCCGACGCCCTGATAGAAGGGCTGCGCGTTCTTGTAGATCGGCTGCATGACCCATTTCCCGGCGAGGGAAATGTAGCCGTAGCTGCCGCCGCGGCTGACGAGCAGCATCCGGTCGGAATACGCCTCAAGGCTGTATCCCACGGGGATCGGGTTGATCACGCCGTCCGAGTTGATCAGCACCTTCTCGTCGAAGGCGGCGAAATAGAGGTACCGGTTGGTCTCGTTGTCCAGACGGCGCAGATAATCGACCTGCACGCGGCGGACGACCGTGTAGCCGCTGTCGAAATAAATGCTGCCGATCGCGTTCTCGTCGTTGCTGATCGGTGCGTAGTAGCCGTCCAGGACCGGACGGTCTTCTCTGTCCTCGTAGGTGTGGTACTGACCCGCCGGATTGATGCGGATCCTGCCGCTCTGATTGATATAGACGAGCGTGACCTGCTCGACCGCCTCGCTGTAAACGCCGACGGCGGCAAGCCCGTTCGCGTTGAACGGATAGGCGTAATAATACTGTGCCGGCAGTACGACGTTGCCCGCAAGGTCCTTGTACCCGTAGAGCGTGACCACGTCGGTCGTGTAGTAGACGGGGTCCTTCGGCGGTTCGGGCGGTCTCGGCGGATCGGTCACCGGCTCGGTCTCCGGTTCGGTCTCTTCCGGTTCGGTCTCCTCCGGCTCGGTCTCTTCCGGCTCCGTTTCCTCGGGCTCGGTCTCCTCCGGCTCCGTTTCCTCGGGTTCCGTTTCCTCGGGCTCCGTTTCCTCCGGCTCCGTTTCCTCCGGCTCCGTTTCAGGCTCCGTTTCAGGCTCCGTTTCGGCTTCGGTTTCTTCTTCCGCCCCTTCCCCGGTCTCTTCTTCTCCGGTCATGGAAGGCAGGATCTCGCCGTTTTCCTCAGCCGGCTCATCCTCCGGTCCGGTCTCCGGTTCGGTTTCGGGTTCGGTCTCCGCCTCGGTTTCGGGGTCGTAGGCTTCCATCCTGCGCACCGTGATGAAATAATGTCCGTCGGTGCCGTTCTCGGCGATCGGGGAGAGGATCAGCTCGTTGTCCCCGATCTCAAGCTCCGCCGAAACGCTGTCGCATTTCTGCGCTTTCGGATCGTAGGGTCTGCCGCTCACCGTGATCGATTCGGTCTCGTAGGGAACGTAAACGACGTAGCGGAAGGTGTCAGGGTCGAAGGCGGGAGAGAGGCGTCCCTCGCTGACCTCGATCCCGCGCAGACGCGCGTCGGAGGAGGGAACGTAATTCGGGTCCTGTTCTCTCGT
>JAZLIW010000164.1:0-1433 GCA_045617585.1 Eubacteriales bacterium | reverse complement strand
AGAAAAAGCGGATCCTGCCGCTCTGCGCCGAGGGCATCGGCGACGTGTCTGCCAACTACACCGTCTTTCAGCCCGCGTTTGAATATCATCACGCCCTCGTCAAGGGAAAGATCGGTGAAGCTGACTGCACGCTGTGCCGTGCCCGTGCCCTGAAAGCCGTGCTGGAGCTCATCAACGGGCGGAAAGGCGACAAAGAGCTTCTGGCGGACAGGACCCCGCTTGACCCGGCACTTTACGAAAACGCGGAGCTTTTTATTCCGTAAATCATCCTTCCGGGGAGGGATCGCACGCTAAGCGGTCCCTCCTTTTTCGCGCAGCAGATCTGATAAACCGGAAAAGGGATCCGGGTATTGATGGGGGACAACGAAAAAGGACCGTCTCACGTCGGTGAAACGGTCCCGGAAATTCGTTATACGCAGGGATCGGTCAGGATCAGGCGGTCAAGGCGGATCACGTCGCCCGCCCCCATCACGATGAGGAGGTCGTCGGGCGTCAGCGTCCGCTTCAGATAAGCGGCGATGGCGTTCAGGTCTCCGACGTATTTTCCGTTTTCGACCATATCCGCCAGTTTTTCGGAGGTGATTCCGAAGGTATTTACCTCACGCGCGGCGTAAATATCTGCAAAGACGACCTCGTCCGCACCGGAAAACGCCGTACGGAAGCCGTCGATCAGCTTAGCGGTACGGGAGAAGGTGTGCGGCTGGAAGACGCAGACGACCCGCTTCCCCATCTGCTTCGCCGTTTCCAGCATTGCACGGATCTCGCCGGGATGATGCGCGTAATCGTCGTAGACGGGCGCGCCGTTCAGCGTCCCTCGGAATTCAAAACGGCGTTCCGCCCCCGTAAAGACGGCAAGCCCCTTCCCGATCGCTTCGGCACCGATGCCGTTCTCCGCCGCGGCGGCGGCAGCGGCAAGGGAGTTATACACGTTGTGTCTGCCGGGAACGCGGAGCGCGACCCTGGTCAGCGCCTTCCCGCGGCAGGAAAGCAGATAGCGCGCGCAGCCGTTTTCCCAGGTGATCTCCTCGGCACGGTAATCTGCCGCCGCGTCGATTCCGTAGGTCACGACCCGCGCCTCCGTCTTTGCGGCGCACTCCATTGAACTCCGGTCGTCGGCGTTCATGACGGCAAGGGATGCAAGAGAGGTATATTTCACGAACGAGCGCTGCACCGCTTCAAGGTCGGCAAAGTAGTCGGGATGATCGAAATCGACGTTGGTAACGACCGCGGTCGTCGGGAAGAAGGAGAGGAACGAGTCGGTGTACTCGCACGCCTCGAAGAGGAAATGACGGTTCCCGCCGATATGATAGCAGCCGCCCATATCACGGAGCGCGGCGCCGCTCACGACCGTCGGATCCGCCTCCGCCGCGAAATAGATCTCCGTGAGCATGGAGGTCGTCGTGCTCTTGCCGTGCGTTCCGGCAACGCCGACA
>JAZLIW010000163.1:0-7766 GCA_045617585.1 Eubacteriales bacterium | reverse complement strand
AGATCACCGTCGATCACGGCGAATACATCGTCGAGGCGGAGTGGCTGTGGCGGCTCGTCGGCTCGGTCAACTTCGAGGATCGCGATTCTTTGAGCTATTTCCAGCGCGTCCTGCGCAAGAGCGGCGTCATCGACAAGCTCGTGGAGGCGGGAGTCAGGGACGGCGATACCGTCACGATCTACGACTTCTCCTTTGAATTCGTGAGCTGAACGCGGAAAGGAACGGATGAGATGAAAAAAACGGTTATCGGGCTCGATATCGGCGGCAGCACGACCAAGATCGTCGGCTGGACGGGGGAAAAACTGATCGACCCCATGTTCGTCAGTGCAACCGATCCCCTGACCTCCGCGTACGGAGCGTTCGGGAGATTCACCGCGGAGAACGGCATCGCGCTCTCCGACATCCACTGCGTCCGAATGACGGGCGTCGGCTCCGCCTACATCAATCCGCCGATCTACGGCGTGCCCTGCGTCAGCGTCTCCGAGTTCACCTGCGCCGGGATGGGCGGGCTCTACTCCTCCGGGCTGGAACGTGCCATCACAGTCTCAATGGGGACCGGCACGGCGCTGATCTACGCGGAGCGGGGAAAAGAAATGAAATATCTCGGCGGCACCGGTGTCGGAGGAGGGACCCTGATGGGTCTTTCCAAAAAACTGCTCGGGGTAGACACGGTCGACAGCATCGTGGAGCTTGCCTCGGGCGGCGATCTTGCCAACATCGACCTGCGGATCTCGGATATCACCCGTCCGGACCTGCTGCCCGGGATGGCGATGGACATGACCGCCTCCAACTTCGGCAAGGTCAGCGATCTTGCCTCAAGGGAGGACCTCGCGCTCGGCATTCTCAACATGGTGTACGAGTCGATCGGGATGCTGTCTGTCTTCGCTTCCCGCCAGTTCGGTGTCCGTGACATCGTGCTGACCGGAAACCTCTCGAAGGTCCCGCAGGCAAAGACGATCTTCGATACGCTCGACCGGCTGTTCGACGTCAATTTCATCATCCCGGAAAATTCGGGCTTTGCGACCGTCATCGGCGCCGCGATCTCGGGCGACGAAGAGACCCTCTGACGGCACCTGCCAAAAGCGGAAGTGCGGGGAAGAAAAAAACTGTGGATTTTTCCCCTTGTTTTTCCGTCGGAACGTGATACAATGAAATACAAATCATAGATCGAGGTGTAATGTATGCAGCTGCTCGTTATCGTACTCAATAAGGTAGAGTGTCTGGAACGCGTGCTGGAGGAACTGGAGGAAAACGGGATCCGCGGCGCGACCATCATCGACAGCAAGGGCATGGCGTCCGAGCTTTACGATCACGATGAGTTCCGCATCGTCGCGTCCCTGCGCCTGATGCTCAACCCGGACCATAAGCAGAACAAGACGATCTTCATGGTGGTCGAGGACGAAAAGGTCTCTCTGGTCTCGAAGATCGTGAACCGGATCAACGGAGGATTCGAGAACCCCGATACGGGGATCCTGTTTACCGTTCCGGTATCCTACGCGGAAGGACTAATTAAGAAGAAATGACCCTGAATACGCTCATTGACCTTGCGATCATGATCTTTGCAGGAATGGCGTGCGGCAGGCTCGTCAAGCTGCTCCGCCTTCCGAACGTGACGGGGTACCTGATCGCCGGACTTCTGATCGGTCCCTCCGTCTTCGGACTTCTGTCCGAGAATTTTCTCTCCGGGATCTCCGTGATCTCGGACGCCGCGCTCGGCTTTATCGCGTTCTCTATCGGAAACGAGTTCAAGATCTCTTATTTCAAAAGGGTCGGCGTGACGCCGATCGTCATCGCCTGCCTTGAATCACTGTTTGCGGTCCTGTTCGTTCTCACCGGGCTGCTGCTTGCGGGAAAGGAACTGCCGTTCTCCCTCGTCCTTTCGGCGATCGCAGCGGCGACCGCGCCTGCCGCGACCATCATGGTCATCAAGCAGTATAAGGCGAAGGGCCCCGTCACCGAGACGCTCCTTTCGGTCGTTGCCATCGACGACGCGACCGCGCTGATGCTCTTCTCGGTTTTCGTTGCGATCGCGCAGGCGATCGTCAACCCCGCGGGCGGAAACGCCGCTTCGGCGCTGCTTTCCCCGTTGATCGAGATCGGGGGCGGGATCCTCGTCGGAGGGCTGCTCGGGTTCCTTTTCTGTGTTCCGCTTCGCTGGTTCAAAAAGGACGGCAACCGCCTCTCTCTGACCGTTGCCTTCATTTTCTTCGGGATCGGTATTTCCGAGCTCTGCGGTTTTTCTTCTCTGCTGCTCTGTATGTCGATGGGCGCCGTCCTTGCCAATCTGTCGCAGGACCTCGACCATATCATGCGTCTGTGTGACGGCGTGACGCCGCCGATCTTCATGCTGTTTTTCGTTGCCTCCGGTGCGGACCTGAAAGTCTCCGTCCTGCCTACGGTCGGTGTGATCGGCGTGATCTACATCGTTCTCCGCGTCTTCGGCAAGATCTTCGGTGCGTGGCTCGGCGGTACGGTCTGCAAGGCGGACGCCAGGGTGCGGAAGTACCTCGGTCCGTCCCTCTGCCCGCAGGCGGGCGTCGCGATCGGTCTTTCCCTCGTGGCGATGGAGGTCGTTCCTCAATACGGTCCCACCATCCGCGCCGTGATCCTCTGCGGAACGCTGATCTACGAGCTGATCGGTCCCGCGGTCACCAAATTTTCCCTCAAAGCTGCGGGAGAGATCGCAAAAGAAGCGTAACTACCGGCGCCGGACGTTTTTCATCCGGCGCCTTTTCTCCGTTTGGAGCGGGGGCACCCCGTCTTTCTTGACAGAACGGAGGAAAAAGTGTATAATCGTAAAAGCAATGATCGGTCGGAGGAATGGAAAGAGAATGAAAGATAATAATAAGGAAATGAAAATCGACGTCACGTTCAGCGCGGAGATCACGCCGGAAATGCTGTACGCTTTTTACAGGTATCAGACCTTCCGCGGGAATTATAAAAAGCCGGTCGTCTGGTGCGTGCTGTCGGCACTCATTATCGCGGTGACGATCGTTTTCTTCTGTGTGTGGGGCTTTGACCCGATGATGCTTGCGGCGGGGATCGTGTCCGCGATCATGATCCTGACCGTCGTGTACCTCGTTTTTCTTTCCCCGCGGCGGAAATACCGCCGGGCGAAAAAGGGCGGGCGGGGAATACCCGTCACCGCGGAATACCGCTTCCAGCGTTACGGCTTTTTTGCGTCCGTGACCGACGGCGCGGGTGAAACGGCACGGAAATGCTGCGACTACCGTTCGCTTTTCTTTGCGGCGGAGCTCGGGGAATACCTCTGTCTCTGCTTCTGCCCGGACGACGCGCTGCTGTTTCGGAAGAGCGACTGCGCGCCCGAGGACTACGCGGCGCTGACCGACTGCATTGAGAAAGCACTTTCCGCACCGGACCCGGAAGAGGAAACCGGAGCGGGGAGCTGATCCCGCCCGGGAGGAGAGGGTGAAAAACCGGTGAATCCGAAGAAACGCAGGAAACCGGGAAATTCACATTTTTATGCTTTACTACGTGCGGCACCTGTGATATAATATCTCGTCCGGCAGGATCCGGAACGCAGAAAGAAAGGCTGTCATTCATGCTTGAACTGAAAAACGTCTCGTTTGCGGTGGATACCGAAGCGGGAGAAAAGAAAGAAATCATCAAGGACGTCTCCCTGAATATCGGGGAACGGTTCGTTGCCATTACGGGACCGAACGGCGGCGGAAAGTCCACGCTCGCCAAACTGATCTCGGGGATCTACCGCCCGACCGGGGGCAGGATCCTTTTTGACGGAACGGATATTACTGATCTCTCGATCACCGAGCGCGCAAAGCTGGGCGTCAGCTTCGCGTTCCAGCAGCCGGTCCGCTTCAAGGGGCTGACCGTGCGCGATCTGATCACGCTTTCCGCGGGGAAAAAGATCGACATCGCCACCGCCTGCGGCTATCTTTCCGAGGTGGGGCTCTGCGCGAGAGACTATATCGACCGGGAACTCAACGCCTCTCTTTCGGGCGGCGAGCTGAAGCGCATCGAGATCGCCATGATCCTTGCCCGGGGTACCAGACTCTCCGTATTCGACGAGCCGGAGGCGGGGATCGACCTATGGTCCTTCAACAACCTGATCAACGTCTTCCGCAATATGTACGACAAGACCCGCGGCTCGATCCTGATCATTTCGCATCAGGAGCGGATCCTGAATATCGCGGACCGCATCATCGTCATCGCGGACGGAGTGATCACGAAGGACGGGACGAGAGACGAGGTCCTGCCCGGCGTGATGAATGGGAACGAAGCCTGCTCCGTCCTGACGTCCAAGCTGTAAGGAGGAATGAACGTGGATCAGATCGAAAAGAATTTACTGGAAGCCGTTGCCGACCTCCACACGATGCCCGACGGCGCGTACAACATCCGTGCCAACGGCAAGCTTGCGTCCCGCAATACCACGGCGAACGTTGACATCGTGACCAAGGAGAACGGGCAGGGCATCGATATTATCATCAAGCCGGGAACGAAAAACGAGAGCGTCCATATCCCGGTGATCTTAAGCGAAACGGGTCTGCACGATCTCGTTTACAACGATTTCTATATCGGCGAGGACTGCGACGTCACGATCATTGCCGGCTGCGGCATCCATAACTGCGGCACGCAGGAAACGGCGCACGACGGCATCCATTCCTTCCACCTTGCGAAGAACGCGCGGCTCCGCTACGTCGAGAAGCATTACGGCGAGGGAGACGGGACCGGGGAGAATATCATGAACCCGACGACGGTCGTCGAGCTTGAGGACGGCGCGTATATGGAAATGGAGACGACCCAGATCAAGGGGATCGACTCTACGAAGCGCGTCACGAAAGGGAGCCTCGGCGCGGGCGCGACCCTGATCGTCAAAGAAAAGATCATGACGCACGGCAGCCAGTACGCCGAGACCGATTTCACGGTCGATATGAACGGAGAGGGCTGCTCCGCGAACGTTGTCTCCCGTTCGGTCGCGAAGGACCGCTCCCGTCAGCTTTTCCGCTCCCGGATCAACGGCAACTGCGCGTGCTCGGGGCATACCGAGTGTGACGCCATTATTATGGATGACGCCTGCGTTTCCGCGGTCCCCGAACTGACGGCAAACCACGTCGACGCCGCACTGATCCATGAGGCGGCGATCGGCAAGATCGCCGGGGAACAGCTGATCAAGCTGATGACGCTGGGCCTGACCGAGCAGGAAGCGGAGGAACAGATCGTCAACGGCTTCCTGAAATAAGGAAAGATTAACGGTTTTCTGTTTTTTTTGTGAAATCTCTTGACAGAAAACCTTGAAAAAGATATAATAATATGAGTATTATGACCTATCCCTCCGAATGAGGGACAGGACGAGTTTGAAACGAAAGGAAATTTCACTATGAGCAGTACCAAACAGACGGCCGGAAAGAAAAACTGGCTGCTGATCGTTCTCGCGCTGATCCTTGCGCTGACCTTTGTCGGCGGTATCGTTTACAGCGCCGTCGAGAGCAGCGGTGCGATCCAGAGAGGACGCGTCGCGATGTCGACCGAGAACTACAAGGTCACGAATTCGATGATGACCTACTTCTTCAAGTATCAGTACAACGTTTTCGTCTCCCAGAATTCCTATTATCTCTCTTACTACGGGCTGGATACCTCCAAGTCCCTGAAGTCCCAGTACGTCGGCTCCGGCACGACGCAGACCTGGTTCGCTTACTTCATGGATTCCGCGGTGAGCGAGGTCGAAAGCACGCTTGCTCTCTGTGAAGCGGCAAAGGCCAAGGGCATTGCGCTTGACGACGAGGACAAGAAGGAGATCGACGACGCGTTCAAGAGTCTGAAGACGACCGCCAAGGCGTACGGCATGTCCCTGAACGGCTACATCGCCGCCATGTACGGCAACGGCGTCAATTCCAAGGACGTCCGCAAGTGCTTCGAACTTTCTCAGCTCGCTTCCAAGATGGCGGAGGCAATGGAGGAATCCTACTCCTATACCGATGAAGAAAAGACCAAGTACGCCGAAGACAACAAGAGCAAGTTCTATACCGCCGAGTACCTGACCTACTCCTTCAAGGCGGATTACGCGACCGGCGCAGACGACGCCGCCAAGAAGACGGCGCTTGAGGAAGCAAAGAAGCTTGCCGACGAACTCGCCGAAAAGACCACCGAGGAGACCTTCTTCCAGTACATCCACGACTACAAGGTCGAGCAGGCAAAGAAGGACGCCAAGGAAGGCGAAGAGCCCAAGGCAGTGGAGGACGACGCGGACGATTACCGCTCCACCGCCGCTTACGGTGAGGATACCGATCTGCAGAAGTGGCTGTTCGATGCCGAAACCAAGGTGAACGATACCAAGGTGATCGAGGACGAAACGAACGAGACCTACAAGGTCTATCTTATGACCAAGACGAGCGCCAAGGCGGATTATCAGACCGTCAACGTCCGTCACATCCTTCTGACCTCCACGACTTACACGAATAAGGACGGCGCAAAGGCGAAGGCGGAAGAACTGCTGAACCAGTTCAAGTCCGGCACCGTCAGCGAGGACGCGTTTGCCGCTCTGGCAAAGGAATTCACCGAGGATACCGGTTCCGTTGAGAACGGCGGTCTGTACGAGAACGTCGGCAAGGGCGAAATGGTCGAATCCTTCAACGACTGGATCTTTGACGAGTCCCGCAAAGTCGGCGATACCGGTCTGGTCGAGACCGACTACGGCTGGCACGTGATGTACTTTGTCGGCAACGGTGAGGTCAAGTGGATGCTCGACGCGGACACCGCGATGAAGAACGATGCCTACACCAAGGAGCTTGACGGCTACAAGGGTACCTACAAGATCGAGACCAACTACGAGAACCTGAATAAGATCGAGGGCTGATCCCTGATATCGAAAAAAGTGAAGACACGGTTTACGCCGGTCTTCACTTTTTTGATTAATCATGGGCTGCCGCACGAAGCGGCAGCCCATGAAAGACTTTATCGGTCAGATGATTTCAAGACGGCGCTTTTCGGGCGCGGTCTTTTCTTTTTTCGGCAGCTCCAGACGGAGGACGCCGTTTTCGTAGGACGCAGTGATATCCTCGGTGCGGATCCCGGTCAGTTCAAAGGAGCGGGAGAAGGAACCGGTCCTGCGTTCTTTGCGGAGGTAGCCGTTTGCTCCCTCCTTGTCTTCCGTTTCCTCGTTCCGGACGGCGCTGACGGTCAGGAGGTCTCCCTCGATCTCAACGCTGATATCCTCTTTCCGGAAGCCGGGCAGATCGGATTCCAACAGATAGCCGGTTTCGGTCTCACGGACGTCGGTGCGGAAGGTGCCTCTGTCATGCGGTCTGCCGCCGAAGAATCCCCGTTCAAAAAACTCGCGTTCCATTTCGTCAAATACGCGGAAGGGATCGGGATATCCGCGGCGCAGCTCTTTTCTATACGGTACAGTCTCAAACATTTTCATTTCCTCCTTGCTTGGGTTCGGTTTCGTTCTGTTCGGATGATTGCCCGTTTTCCGGGCGGTTATTCACGTCTTTTTCGGTTTCGGGATCAAAACGCTTTCCGCAGTGCGGGCCGCTGTGCTTTCCGTGACGCGGGCCGAACTCAGGTCTTCCACAGGGACCGAAGGGCTTACCGTGGTTCATGCCCGGCTTGCCGTAGTGCATCCCGTGACGCGGACCGAAATCGGGTCTTCCGCAGGGACCGAAGGGTCTGCCGTGGTTCATACCCGGCTTTCCGTAGTGCATCCCGTGACGCGGACCGAAATCGGGTCTTCCGCAGGGGCAAGTCGGATCGTAGCCATGTCGTTCTGGGAGCCAAGAGGTTGGGGA
>JAZLIW010000162.1:0-56889 GCA_045617585.1 Eubacteriales bacterium | reverse complement strand
GCCAGCGTTCATCCTGAGCCAGGATCAAACTCTCGTTCAGAGTTTTTCCAAGCTTACGCTTTATTTACTTTTGTGTTTAAGGAATTGTTCGAGATACTCCGCACGGCTCGTATGTCTTACCATACTCTTCCGTGCTTTGCTTATCTTCTTCGTTGTTCAATTTTCAAGGAGCGGCTTATCGCTTCGAGGTCCCCCTCTCCGCGACAGCCTGTACATTATAGCACTCCCGCCCCGAAATGTCAACACTTTTTTGAAAGTTTTTTTCTTTTGTCTGGTTTTTCGTCTTTCTGCTCATCCGCGCCCGTTCCGTTTGTGCAGAACGTCCTCCCTTCGTTGCGATCCATCGTTTTTCACAATGCCCGGAAGCATAAAAACAGGACCGTCCGGATGGACGGTCCCGTCATGATCGTATCAGCCCGCAGCGGGGAGTGACGCGTCGTGCGCCGCCTTTGCGTCAAGGAACTTGTGATACCATCGGATCGTGGTAGCTGCATACACGTCCTGATTTACGGCATCCTGCTCGCAGGTCATTCCCTTTTCGTTCCAGATGCGTTCCGCAGTCGCCACGAAGTAATGGTAACTCATGACCACGCGCCACGCGTCCGGATCGTACGTATTTTTGACGTATACCTTATTCGTCAGATTATTCTTTGCAAACTGGACGACGTACAGTCCCGTGCGCACGCTCAGTTCAAAATCCTGTGTGACCTCCGCCATGGAGGAGATGTGGAACTCGCCCCGCAGCAACTCGAGGTTGACGTCGTTCAGCTGAAGGATCCCCCAGTCGACCGTGCCGTTGCTGTTCACGTGCGTTCTCCAGTAGCCGAAGCCGCTTTCCGTCGCCATCAGTGCGTAAGCAAGTTCCAGCTCTACGCCGTACTCGTCGCACACCTTTGCGATCAGATCGTGCTGCTCGTTCGTCAGATTATCGTTGCCGCAGATCTCACGGATATTATATCGGAAGTTTCCGTAAGGGCCGTACATGGGGTCGTCGCTGTGGATCGGTTCCGTCTCAGGCTCCTTCACGGGTTCGGTTTCAGGCTCCGTCTCCGGTTCGGTTTCAGGCTCTGTTTCCGGTTCGGTTTCAGGCTCTGTTTCCGGCTCGGTCTCGGGCTCGGTTTCGGGCTCCGTCTCCGGTTCCGTTTCCGGCTCCGTCTCCGGCTCGGTCTCGGGTTCGGGCTCCGTTTCCGGCTCGGTCTCAGGTTCGGTCTCAGGTTCGGTTTCGGGCTCCGTTTCCGGTTCCGTTTCCGGTTCCGTTTCCGTTTCAGACCCGGTTTCCGGATCGGTTTCGGCCTCGGTCTCAGGCTCGGTCTCAGGCTCGGTCTCCGCGTTATTGCCGCGGCGGTGGATGATCACGGAATCCTGCGTCTCGTTTGCGGGTCCCGCTTCTCCGGCTTCCTCTTCCTCATTCGTCTCGGACGGACGCGGAGGTTCAATGACGATCCTGTGTTCGCTCTGCTTTTCGGTGACCTCAGGATCGGGGACGCTCCGTTCCGGCGTCTTCGTCGCTCTCTGTCCGATGACGAAGATCGAAACCGTGAGCATCGCGGTCAGTGCAAGCACAACGGCTATGCAGCAATACAGTCTCTTTTTATGCAATCGGCTCAACCGGTTTCCCTCCTTATCAACGGATTGGCGAACGCTTCGCCGTATGGTTCGGGTATCGGGCATGATTGCATTCTCATTATAAGCGAAATGTGCCGTTTTGTCAACACTTTTTTTCTTTCGCTTTTTTCGTGCCCTTTTCGCCCGTTTTTTTCTTCTTTTTTGAAAAAAATGAAAAGAAAATGCTTTTTTCCTATTGACAAAGCAAAAACGAGGCGTTATAATGAATCGTTGAAAACTCACGTTTTCTCCTTACTGCGGATAAATCTTTTCATGTCCGCGGTCTGATGTCCACAAGGAGGTGTAAAGAATGGAAAAGATCAACGCATCTTATGAAACCATTTTTGTCGTTGACATGACCAACGGCGAGGAGTCCGTCAAGACCCTCGTTGAGAAGTTCACTTCTCTGATCGCCGCAAACGGCGAGATCACCGAGGTCAACGAGTGGGGCAAGCGCAGATTCGCTTACCCGATCAACGACATGAACGAAGGTTACTATGTGCTGGTGAAGTTCACCGCTCCCGCCGCTTTCCCGGCTGAGCTCGAGCGTGTCTACCGCATCACCGAAGGCATTCTTCGTTCGATCGTCGTCAAGCAGGTCGCCTGACGGCGGGAGGCAAGTACCGTGGCTAATCTGAACATGAACAAGGTCATCCTCGGCGGCCGTCTTACCAAAGAGCCCGAACTCAAAATGACACAAAGCGGCATTCAGGTTTGCTCTTTTTCGATCGCTGTGAGCCGCAGAGTCGCGCGCTCGCAGGACGGGACGCAGCCGGAACAGACCACCGACTTCTTCGACTGCACTGCCTGGAGAGGAACCGGAGAGACGATCTCCCGCTTCTTCCATAAGGGCAGTTCCATCGTCGTCGTCGGTCAGATCCAGAACAGAAACTGGACGGACCAGCAGGGCGCAAAGCATTACGCGACCGGGATCGTCGTAGACGATTTCTATTTCGTTGATTCCAAGAACGAAAGCGCCGGTGCGTCCGCTCCTCAGCAGCAGTACACGTCCAGCTCGTACAGTGCCCCCGCATTTTCCTCGCAGGCAGACGTTGCGCCCAAGTTCGAAGAAATGTCGAACGACGACGATCTGCCGTTCTGATTACTAACAAGGAGGTTTTATAAGAATGGATAACGAGAAAGTCACCGTTGCCGCCGAGACCGCTCCCGCAGCTCCCGCAGCGCAGGCAGCTCCCGCAGCGAAACCCTATCGCAACGGAAACAATGTCAAAAGACATAAGAAGGTCTGCATCTTCTGCCAGGATAAGATCGAGCATATCGACTACAAGGATACCAAGAGACTGACCAAGTGCGTCAGCGAACGCGGTAAGATCTACCCCAGAAGAATCAACGGCTGCTGCGCCGCTCATCAGCGTCAGCTCACCGTCGCGGTCAAGAGAGCCCGTCAGATCGCTCTGATGCCTTACGTCGCCGACTGATCAACGGTTAACAAGCGGGGCTGCCGGTCCCCCGGCGGTCCCGTTTTTCTTTTCCGGTTTTGCGCCGCGTCATTTTGAACAAAAACGAGTGCGGAAAAAAAGAAAAGAAATACGAAAATCCTTATTGACAAACGGTTGACTCTATGCTATAATATCAACCGTATCAGCGTGTACCTTTAGCTCAGCTGGATAGAGCAACTGCCTTCTAAGCAGTAGGTCGTGGGTTCGAGTCCCCCAAGGTACGCCATTCATATGGTGGGATTAGCTAAGTTGGTTATAGCGCCAGGTTGTGGCCCTGGAGGCCGTGGGTTCGAATCCCACATCTCACCCCAGCAAAAAAACGTCTTTTGTCTGCCGGACAAAAGACGTTTTTTGAATGATGTGTTCCACTGCGCGGAACGCGATGTGCACTTTGTGCGTGATGTTCGCATACGGCGGGTGATGTGCCTGCGGGCGTGGGTGGAACACATCACATCACTTTGCAGCGGAGCCGCAAAACATCACTGCGAACGGAGTGAGCAGCATCACTGTGCCGCAAGGCACAACACCACTTGACCAACTATTGGTTTCATGGATGAATGAACTCAACAAATCCCGGTTTTTGAGACATACCTTTGGTCAGTTTATGTTTGAAGATCCGCCTTTTGGCCAGTCTTTGACAGCGCGGCAGCAGGGAGAGATCCCTGCCGCCGTTTTTTGTTTGCAGCAAATTTGCGAAAGCGCTTGACACGCGACCAATTGGTCACTATAATAGGAAGTGTCCAAGCGGTCACATCGAATTGACGGAGGATACCATGGAAACCACGACGAAAGAAAAGATCCTCGACGCTGCGCTCGTCAGCTTTGCGGAAAACGGTTACAGAGGGACCAATCTGCGTGACCTTGCCGCGGGGCTGGGGCTCAGCAAATCCGCGCTTTACCGGCATTATGAAAGCAAGGAGGACATCTGGAACGCGGTCCTCGACCGGATGGAGGCCTATTACGTTTCCCGCTTCGGGTCCCCGGAGAAGCTGCCGCCCGCGCCGCGGTCCTGCGATGAGCTTGCAGTCATGACCATGCGGATGCTGGATTTTACCATGCACGACGGGCGGGTGATCCTGACGAGGCGTCTGCTGCTGACCGAGCAGTTCCGGGACGACCGGGCACGGCATTTTGCCGCCCTGCATTTTCTGACCGGAACGAAGGAGATCTACGCGAAGATCTTTGCGGAAATGATGGAGAACGGCATCCTGAAAGAAGACGACCCGGACACGCTCGCGTTCGCCTATACCGCTCCGATCACGGCGCTGATCCACGAACGCGACCGCGAACCGGAAAAAGAGCCGGAGATCTTAAAGCAGATCGAGACGTTCGTGAAGCATTTTATCCGAACGTACGGCATAACGACAAATTCCGAAACGACGTCGGAGGTCGGAAATGAGCGGTGAAGAAACCGCAAACAACATGATCGCGTGGGCAAAGGACAGACTCGGAGTCCCGGATTACGCCGGGTGGTGTCCGGATTTCATTGAAGACGCGCTTGAGATCAGCAGCGGCATCGAAATATTCGGCGGCGACAGCGCAAAGGAGTCCTGCGAACTGTACAAAGATGCGCTTCGCGCAGGCGTTCCCGAAAGGGGCGCGTTCGTCTTTTACGACTGCCTCTGCCCGGGCAGGGACGGACCCGTCAACCGGGGACACTGCGGGAACTCTCTCGGAGACGGGCAGATCATTCACGCGTGGGACGTGGTCAGGATCGACGGTTACACGGAGATCGAGCGTCTGACGGCGCTGACGGGCGATCATCCGCGCTATCTCGGCTGGGCGCCGCTCGGCCGGGTGCTGCGGCAGAAGCCGGAATGATGGGGGAGACAAAATGAAAAACGTGATGGATTTTTTGTCGGCGGCGCTGCCGTGGATCTGCATCGGGCTGCTGCTTGCCATCTTTTTCGCGCAGAGTGAACGCAGAAAAAAAGATAAGAGCGAGAATTACGGCACCGAAGGGCTTGCTCTCGGGATGTGCTTCGGCGTGGCGATCGGCACGTCTTTGGACGGCAATACCGGGATCGGGCTCACGCTCGGGATGCTGGCGGGGTTCGTGATCGGGTCCCTCATTGAGAAAAAAAGAGAGGGGAAATAACAGGGCATGAAGCTGCGCGGCTTTCTGATCGTCGTAAAGGACACCAAAAAGGCAGAGAAATATTATCACGACCTCTTCGGTCTTGAAACGCTCGCCGACAACGACGGAAACGTTTTCTTGTCGGACGGGCTCGTTCTGCAGGAGGAAAAATACTGGCGCGGGTTCATCGGCAGGGACGTGATCCCTCAGAGCAATGCCTGCGAGCTGTATTTTGAGGAAGAAAACGTCGACGCCTTTTTTGAAAAACTGAAGACGCTTTATCCGGAAACGGAATTTGTCAATCTCCCGATGACGCACCGTTGGGGGCAGCGCGTGGTGCGCTTTTACGATCCCGACGGGAATCTGATCGAAGTCGGAACGCCGACGTGAGCGCCGTCCCGGTCGGTCAGAAAGGAGGATCAGATGATCGAAACGAAACGTTTAAGAATATTCACGGCTTCCGAAGAGCAGATGGAAGCGCTGATCGCGGCACAGTCGGCCGACGTCCTGAAAGCTGCATATACGGAAATGCTGAACGGATGTCTCACGCATCCGGATCAGTGGGATTGGTACGCCGTCTGGATGATCGAACGGAAAGACGGCACGCACGTCGGAGAGTTTTGCTTCAAAGGGCTTTCCGAAGACGGAAGCGCCGAAATCGGATACGGTATTGCGGAAGCATATCAGGGGCACGGTTACGCGACGGAAGCGATCTCCGCGCTGACGGACCGGGCGCTCAGACAGCCCGGCGTGTCGTGCGTTACCGCGGAAACGGAAGAGGACAATATCGCGTCCCAAAACGTCCTGAAAAAATCGGGGTTTCTTCCGACGGGGGAAACCGGCGAAGAGGGTCCGCTTTTCGTTCGCAGGATCACCATCCGTCCGGAAGAGCATAAGGATGATAAAGATATCGTTTCCCTGGTGCTTCGCTCCTTCAGGGAGGGAACGGACTATTCCGACGGCACGGATATCGTCGCGCTGATCGAAGAGATCCGCGATTCCGAATACTATATTCCGGAGCTTTCCTTTGTGGCAGAACTTGACGGGGAGATCGTCGGGCATTTTATGTTTTCGCGCTTTCCGCTGTCAAAGACGCCGGAGGGCGGACACGGCGGGGCGAACGATACCGATCTCGTCATGCTCGCGCCCGTCTCTGTCCACGCCGATCACCTGCGGCAGGGCATCGGCTCGGCAATGATACGGCTCGGCATTGAGAAAGTCAAAGAAATGGGTTTTTCCGGCATCACCGTCGAAGGCAATTACCGGTTTTACAACACGGTCGGGTTCAGAACGTCGTCCGAATACGGCATCTATCCCGTCAGCGGGTACCCGATGACCGACCCGAGGTGCCAGATGTGCATGGAGACCTTCCCCGGATCGCTGAAAAACAAAGGCGGGTACGTCGTCTACGATATGTATTTCAACGCATAAAAAACGAAATTTACGACCGAAAAGGAGAAACGGAATGAACGTGACCTACGAACACAAGAGTGCGCTGACACTGATCGGATTCCACACCGAGATCGCGCCGGACGAGGGGTATCGGAAGTGCCCGGAATTCTGGGACAGAGAGTATAACGAAAAATACGCCCGTCTTTGGGCGACCATGAAGCCCGAAACGCCGGTCGAGGCGGCGATCCTTGAAAACGGCATCGGAACGTACGCCGTCTGTGCCGAAAACGAAACCGGTTTTTCGTATTGGATCGCCGGACCGTTCGGGGGCGGAGACGTGCCCGGGGGACTTGAGCTTTTCACCTTCCCGGAAAGCGACTGGGCGATCTTTACGGCAAAGGGTCCGCTCCCGGGTTCCCTGCAGACGCTCAACACGCAGGTGTGGAACGAATGGGCGCCGGGCGTCGGAAAACTGTATGAGATCGCCCCGTCGACCCTCGAGTTCTATTCCGCCGGAAATCCGCAGTCGCCGGATTATGAATGCGGGATATGGGTCCCGATCACGAAAAAGGCCGACCTGAAGATCTGCCAGAGCTGCGGGATGCCGATGGAAACGGAGGACCTTTACGGAACGGACGCGGACGGCAAGCCCAACGAAGATTATTGCAGATACTGCTATGCGAACGGTGAATTCACCGACAAGGTGTCGATGGAGGAATATATCGATATGTGCAGCCGGTTCGGCGCGCAGGCCGGTATGACGAACGAAGAAATGAAAGCGTATTGCGAAAAACTGTTCCCGACGCTGAAGCGGTGGAAAAAATAAGCGCCGCGTTCCCCCGCGTTGAATTATTCACAATCTTATGATATCATACAGATAACGCCCGTTTTCCGGCGGCACAGCCGCACCGAGCGGGTGAATTCATCCTTTCAGGAGAGTGCTTTTTGAAAAAGTACGACGCACCGGAGATTGTCGGCTGACCGGGAGGTCTGCCGCGATCGTCAGGACCTCCCGCGTAATGCAATTGACGTCAACAATTTTCAGGAGGTTTAAGTTTGAAAACAAGTTTTCAAACTTACCGTTTTGTGGTTTTCATTGCCATTCGGCAATGATTTTGCTTCGCAAAACCACCCACAATTCCGAAGAAAGGAAGCTTTCGCTGCGCGAAAGCTACGGTTAAAAATATGAATAAAAATGACGTAACCATTCGTTTGGAAAAAGAGGAAGAATACGAAGAGGTCGAAAACCTCGTCAGAGAATCGTTCTGGAACGTGTACCGTCCGGGCTGCAGCGAGCACCTCGTGCTCCGCATCCTGCGTGACGATCCCGCGTTCGTGAAAGAACTGGACCTCGTCATGGAGCGGGACGGCGAGCTGATCGGTCAGAACGTTTTCGTGCGGACCGTCATCGAGGCGGACGACGGAAGAGTGATCCCGATCTTAACGATGGGGCCGATCTGCATCACGCCCGCGCTGAAGCGCAGGGGATACGGCAAGCAGCTCCTCGACGAGTCGCTGCACAGAGCGGCGGCACTCGGGTTCGGCGCGGTCCTGTTTGAGGGGAACATCGGTTTCTACGGCAAAAGCGGCTTCGACTACGCGTCGAAGTTCGGCATCCGGTACCACGATCTCCCCGAAGGCGCGGACGCGTCCTTCTTTCTCTGTAAAGAGCTGATCCCCGGCTATCTGGACGGCATCACCGGCGTTTATCAGACGCCGCAGAGTTATTACGTCGACGATTCCGACGTGGAAGCGTTTGACAGGAACTTCCCGCCCAAAATGAAGCTCCGCCTCCCGGGTCAGTTATTCTGAACGAATATCTCCGGCTTTGCCGGAAACAAAAAGCGCGGTCGTCTCTTTGCGGGACGACCGCGTTTTTTCGGTCGGATGGACCGCCTTTTTCCGGCATCAGACGGAAACGGGCTTTTTCTTTTCGTTTACGGCTTCGACGAATTTCCGTGAGATCGCGGTGATCCCGGCAAAATCGCCTGCCGCGATCCTTTTTTTGTCCGCGATCGCGGACGCGATACCGAAGCCGCGCGCGCCGGCGTCAAGAAGAGGGCGGACCGTGTCGAGGGTCACCCCGCCGACAGCGAGGAAGCGGATATGGGAAAGCGGCGTGACGAGCGCGCGGAGATAGCCCGGCCTGATCTCGGAATTGGGGAAAAGCTTGACGAAATCGGCTCCCATGCGGTGTGCGTTCGTCGCCTCGGTGGGCGTGAAAGCGCCGGGGATCGAAACGAGCTCCAGCTCGCGCGTTCTGCGGATCACGGGCTCGAAAGTATCGGGCGAAACGATATATTCCGCGCCCGCCTCCGCCGCGCGTTCGACCTCCCCGGTCGTCAGCACCGTTCCCGCGCCGACGCACAGTCTGCCCGGGAACGCGTTTTTCAGCATCCGGATATTCTCCGCCGTCTCCGCGTCGGACGTCCTTCCGCTCTGGTCGAAGGGCAGCTCCACGAGCCCGATCCCTCCGTCGATCATCGCGCCGACCGCTTTTTTCAGCGTTTCCGGGTCAAGGCCGCGGATAATGACGATGATCTTCTTTTCTTTGATCTCTTTGATGACCGCTTCACGGTTTGCCATATCATTCACCGGTTTCTTTCATAATAATAGTAAGAGTATTCCGCAGGGAGCGCTCGGACGCCTCGGGCGACGCCGTATCGAACAGAATCAGCCGGTCGACGGCTCCCGCCTCCGCAAGCGCAAAGGGCGGATCGTACCGCACGGTTTTCGCGTAGCTTTCAAAGTCCGCCAGTTTTTTTCTGTCCCGTTCCGCACCTCGCTTTGCCATCCGTTCCCGGCAGAGCGCGGGGGAGGAAAGCAGCCACACGACGTACAGCGCGGCGCCTTTTTCCGCTGCGTCCTTTTTCAGCCCCGCCATAAACGTTTCGTCCCGGATCTCTTTTCCGAGCGGCGCGTTGACGATCACGTTCTCTTCAAACGCCAGCGCCGAAAGCGCGAGGCGGAAGAGCGTGCCGTATTCGGCGTCCCGGAGCTTCTCCCGGTAGAAGATACCGTCCATGTCCCGCTCGTTCCCGGTCAGGTCGAAGGCACGGCTGACGAGCGGGCAGAGATCGTCTTTATCGAAGACCGCCGCGTGCCCGAGCGCCTGCGCGAGCCTTCCGGTCACCGCGTTCTTCCCGCTCGCGGGCGGTGCGGCAACGAGGATCAGTTTCTTTTTCACGTCCGTATCCTCCGCGTTTCTCTTTTCTTCATCATACAATAATCGGAAGAAAAAGTCAAGAAGACACGGCTATGAAAAAATCCTTCTTCCGCACGGCAATTCCGTACAAGGGGGCTTTTTCCACAGGTCCGTGCTATAATATAAGGAAAAGAAAAACGGCGGGAGAAAAAAGATGGCGTATATAGAATTTGATCACGTGTGCAAGACCTACCGGATGGGAGAGGTAGAGATCCGCGCGCTCGACGGCACGTCCTTTTCGATCGGGAAAGGGGAGCTCGTCTGCATCCTGGGGCCGAGCGGCGCGGGCAAAACCACCTGCCTCAATGTCCTCGGCGGTATGGACCGCACCACCTCCGGGAAGGTCTTGATCGACGGGAAGGAGATCACGGGGCTCGGAAGGCTGGAACTGACCGATTACCGCAGGAGCGATATCGGCGGCGGACCGGATCCGGCCCGGCAGCCCCCGTTTCCGGGCTTCCGCGCAATGAAATATCGGGATGGAATATCGAGTATTATTTTCCCGGCAGTCTTGCGTAATTCCGATAAAGATGCTATAATGAGATAAACGCAGCGGAAAAAGACAGAAACAATCGATTTGATAACGCCCTTCTCCCGCCTGCGTCCTTTCACGAAAAACGGATAATTCGTTCATATCCTCCTAAAAGAAAGGAACACACCATGAAAAAGCTGAAACTCACCGCGCTCCTCCTTGCCCTCCTGACCGTCCTCGGCGCGCTTGCCGCCTGCACGGAAACGGGCGGGCAGCCGTCGGATACCCTTCCTCCGACGGGCAGCGAAACCGAAAAAGACGATTCCCTCCCCGACCTTCCCCCGAAAACCTTTGACGGCTACACCTTCGGCATGGTCTGCTGGTATCTTGCCAAGTGGAATATGCACAGCGTCGACCTCTACGCGGAGGAAACGAACGCGGAGCCGATCAACGACGCGGTCTTCACCCGCAACACCCGCCTTGCCGAATCTCTCGATATCGTTTTCGAGTTTGAAGAGGTCCCGCAGGACGAGATCAATCAGGTCGTCCGTGAGGCGATCCGCTCGAACGACGACTTCTACGACCTCTACTACGTCCGTCTGTACGACGTCTCCGGCGTTCTGCTGGAGGGCTCCTTCCTCGACTACAATTACGATATCCCCAATATCAACCTTGACAAGCCTTATTGGGATCAAAGCCTCCGTGAGCAGCTTTCGATCGCCGATCACCTCTTTCTCGAGGCGTGCGACATCAACATCAGCGACAAGCACGCGACCGACGGTGTCCTCTTCAACAAGCAGCTTGCGCGCAACTACGATATGCCCGATTTTTACACGCTCGTCAGAGAGGGCGATTGGACGCTCGACGCGCTCCATGAATCCATGACCTCCTTCGACGGCGACCGTGACGGCGACGGCAAACTCGACCCCAACGTCGACGTCCTCGGCTACCTCGGTCAGAACGACGTTTTCCTCAGCTCCTTCTACGGCGGCGGCGGTCACTTCACCGTCAAGGATAAGTTCGACCTCCCCACCTACGACTTCAACACCGAGGACAACATCGACCTCATCACCCGCATCCTTGATATCATGTACGAGCCCTCCTTCGCCAACGCCCACGTCGACGGCGTTCCGCTGAACGCGGCGTTCCGCGCCGGCAACGGTCTCTTCTACTGGACCCGTCTGGACGGCGTCGTCTCCCTCCGTGCCGACGAAAACATCGACTTCGGCGTCCTTCCGACCCCGAAGAACGACGAAACGCAGGAGCACTACATCGGCATGATCTCCCAGTACAACACCGGTCTGCCCAGCATCCTCACCTGCGAGAGCGACGTCGATACCGTCGGTTACATCATGGAAATGATGGCGGGCAGCTCCAAGGAGCTGCAGCGCGCTTACTACGACATCACGCTGAAGGCCAAGTCCACCCGTGACGACGAAAGCCAGGATATGCTCGACACCATCTTCGCCCACCGCGTCGTCGATATCGGTGAGCTCTGCCAGTTCGGCAACTTCCCCGCGACCTTCCTTTCCTTCCCGACCGCGACCGGCGGCTACGGCATCGTCTCCAAATACGAGAGTGCCGAAAAGAAGATCGAGACCGACATCGGCGCGTTCCTCAACGCGATCGACGAGATCGACACAAAGCGCGGCGCGTGAGCCCCGATCTCCCGGACCCTGACGGTACCCCGCAGGCGGAAGCCCGAAGAAAGGAACGACTATGAACCCAAAAAGCCGAAAAAGCAAAGCGGTCCGCTTTCTGACCGCGCTGCTTTGTCTCATATTGCTGACCGGTCCCGCCCTTTCCCTTTCCGCCGCGGGCGTATTGACGCTCGGTGAGTATTTCACCGACAACGCCGTGCTGCAGTGCGATATGCCGGTCAGGCTGACCGGCTCCACGGCGCCCGGCAAAGAGGTGACCGCCGGACTGTTCGTCGAGGGAGACGACGTCCCCGTCGCGGAGGGCTCCGTGACCGCGCGCTCCGACGGCTCCTTTACCCTGGTCTTGCCCGCACAGAAGGGCAGCTACGACGTCTACGAGCTGGAGGTCACCAGCGGATCGAGGACGATCCGGCTGAAAAACCTTCTGTTCGGCGAGGTCTGGCTGACCGCGGGACAGTCGAATATGCAGTACAAGCTCGGATGGACGGCGGACGGCTGCAAGCTGGACCCGGAGACCGAGTTCTGCGACACCTACCTCCGCGGTCTCATCGACATCGGACCGAACCCGGTCTGGACGCTCGGTGATACGCCCCTGATCGCCGACGTCACCGCGATCGGCTACTATTTTGCGTCCGAGCTCCGTGAAACGCTTGACGTTCCGGTCGCCGTGATCGATACCGCCGCCGGCGGCTCCTCGCTTTACGAGTGGGTCCGCCCCCACGCGCTGGAGGAAAACGAAGAGATCTTTGAATACGTGAATCCCCGCTTCAAGGTCGGTCTGATCTACGACATCCGCATCGGCAGACTGGCCGGGATGACCGTGCGCGGAATGCTGTGGTATCAGGGCGAAAACAACTGGAACGACCCGGCGGGCTATTATTCCGAAACGATGCGCATCCTCCGCGCCGACTGGGGCGACAGCTTCGGTTGGGAGGGCGACACGATGCCGCTGATCGTCTCCCACATCGCGCCGCATTACTACGGCGGCGCGCTTGACGGCCCCGCCCGGTTCACCGACGAACTGAACGCGATCGTCAACGAAGCGCCCGAGGTCACGGCACAGGTCGCGATCTACGACCAGCCAGTCACCTACGCCTCCGACGCCGGTCACGCGATCAACCCGATCCACCCCTCGCAGAAGCTCGGGATCGGCAAGAGAATGGCTGCCTCGGCGCTTTCCCTGATCTACGGCGCGGGCGGAGAGACCACCTCTCCGGTCTTCAAAAGCCTGCGGATCAGTGGGAACTCGGCGTACATCACCTTCGACCACGTCGGTGATGGACTTGCCGCCGACGGTAAAGAGCTGAAGGGCTTTGCCATTTCCGCGGAAACGATCTTCGTCCCCGCGCACGCCGAGGTCGTAAGCAAGGACACGGTCAAGGTCACGAGCCCTTACGTGAGAGACCCGGTCGCGGTCTCCTACGCCTGGACGATGATGAACATGGAGTCGAACCTTGTCAGCACGAAAAACGGCGAGCCCCTCTTCGCCGCCGTTCCGTTCCGCACGCTCGACGAAAAGAACGTGACCTATTATCCTCCCCACGACTGGACTTACTGCGACGACGCAGAGCTATGGCACAGCAGCGGCTCGCAGGCGGAATACGTCCCCCAGTGGAAGAGCGGATCGGGAACCGTCTCCTTTGACGCCGGAAACGCCGCGCGCGGCGAGGCGGCGCTGAAGCTGGACTATACCGCGGACAGTGCGGGAAAGATCACGGTCAGCCCCGTCCTCGATACCGGTTACCCGGACGAGGATCCCAATTACTCCCACTTCCGCCTGATCCGCTTCCTCATGAAGACCGACGGCACGGCGGTCCCTTCCCTGCTCCGGTTTACGGACAGTGACGGCGTCGTTTACGAGGTCCCGCTGGAAACGGCGGGCGAGGAGAACGGCTGGACGATCGTCCGCGCCGACGTGGACAGAGACCTGAACCAGAACGGCAAGAAAGTCAACCGCTTCAAGCTGAGAAGCATCAAGGGAATCGACTTCATCTTTGAAGCCGCCTCCGGCGCATCCGGCGTCCTGTATCTGGACGACTTTATCCTGTCCGCGGAAAAAGCGGACGAGCCGACGCCCGACGTGTTCACCGACGTACCCGAAGATCCCTCCGATACGGATCCCTCCGGAGAAACGAAGGAAAACGCCGTTCTCGTTCCCGTACTGATCGGTACCGTCGCCGTGCTCGCTGCCGCCGCGGTCACCTTCATCCTTCTGAAAAACAAAAAGAAGTCCGCCTGACCGGACCGGAAACGCGAAAACGCTGCGAAAAGGGATCACGATGGAGCCTAAAAAAATTATTTTCGATACCGACGTCGGCGGCGACTGCGACGACGTCATCGCGCTTGATCTCCTGCTCTCCGCCTGCAAGGCGGGCGAATGCGAGCTGCTCGGGATCACCTATTCGTATGACTGCCGCGATGCCTGCGGATGCGCCTACGAGATCCTCCGCCAGCACGGCTTCGAGGCCCTTCCGATGGGACGGATGCCGATCCCCGAAGGACGGAAGGAATACCACGGCACCTATTCCCCCCTCGTCGTCAAAAAATACGGCAGGGATGACACGCCGACCTACGATACCGTACCCGACGCCGTTCCGGTCCTGCGCCGTCTCCTTGCGGAGAACGGGCACGTAACGCTCGTCGTGGTCGGCTCCATGGCGAATATCGCCGCGCTGATCGCAAGCAAGCCCGACGGCATCTCTCCTCTCGACGGAAAAGAACTGATGAAGCGCTCGGTGGACGAGATCGCCGTGATGGGCTGCAGCTTTGCCCATCAGGACGCGCGCGATCCGCAGCCCTCTGCGGTTTGCCCGGACGGCACGGTGAAACCCACGTGGGAATGGAATATCTACTGCAATATCCCGGCGGCACGGTATATGTTTGAGGAGTGCCCGGTCCCGATCACCTGCGCTCCGTTTGAACTCGGCTTCGGTCTCTATTCCGGTCAGCCGATCTACGACGCCGGAAAGGGCGGCACTCCCGATTCCTACTGCATGGAGGTCTACGGCTGCTGCACGCACGGCCACCATTCCTGGGATCCCGCGACCGCCTTCTACGCCCTTTACGGCACCCGCCCCTATTTCTTCAGAACGGTGCCCGGCAGGATCACGGTCACCCCCGAAGGCATCTCGTACTTCGACGCCGCGCACGGCGGTCAGCACAGTATCATCGAATGCGCCTGCCCCCGCGAACAGCTCGGCGCCGCGATCGACGAGAAGCTGAAGCGTCTTTTCACGTAAGGGGACGCGAGCCGCAAATCGAATGCTTTTTTGCTGCACAGACAAATAAAAAACAAACTGCCTGCCGAAAGAGTCGGATGCTCTTCGGGCAGGCAGTTTTTACTGATTTTTTGACGGAAACGGCGCGAAAACCGGTCAGTCAGTCTCCAGCGTAGAAATAATCCGCGTCAGCTCTGAATATTTCCTGCGTTTCCCCGCCGTCAGGCGTATAGGAAATGATCACGTTTCCGGCACGGAGAGCCGCGCCGAACGTGTTTACCACCTTCACCTCGTCCTTGTGATGCTGGTTCTGATACAATTCACCGTCGAAGAACGTCGTGATTTCATAGGTTCCGTCAGCCCCCTTATCATACTCGATACGGAACGTGCTGACGACGGAATTTTCCTGCGGGGTACCCTTCGGCCCGTAGTAAACCATCTCGACGGTACCCTTGTCTGCCGCCTGATCGGTCAGTCTGACGACGACGGAATAAATACCGACTTCGTCCGCTCCTCCGCTGATCCTGGCGATCCCGCTGCCCCGGTCAGGTCCCGCGGTTTCGGGAGAGGTCACGGACGGATCCGGGTCCGTCACAGAAGAAGCGGGGTCGGCCCGACCGTTCTCCGTCTCGCTGCCGCTCTGTGTCCCGGTCTGTTCCGTACCGCCCTTTGCCGGATCACCGCCGCACGCGGCGAATAAAAACAAACAAATAACGGCTGACAGTAAAGCTATAATCCGTTTCATCATGGAGTCCTCCTGCATATATAAAAGATTTTGAGAACGATTTTTTGTCCCGGAGCGCGGTCACCGTTTGTCCGTTTTGATCGGAGCTCAGTACGGCTTGTCGGTCAGGACGACGATGGAGTAGGGGCGCAGCACGAGCGTGTCCGTCACGGTCCCGTCCTCGTAGATGTTTCCGGTATGTTCGGGATCGACGAAGAAGCATTGGTAGGTCTCTTTGCCGGAGAGCGATACCTCGGCAGCCTCCTCACCGTCGTTGACGATCAGGATGGTCTTGCCGCCGTCCGGACGGATGCCCGCGCACGCCCAGACGTGCTTGTAGGAGTCCTCGCATCCGGTCACCTCGGTCTCCACGATATCGGTGCCGCCGGGGAGATATTTGATGATCAGCGAGGAGGGATAATAGTTCACGTCGTCGGGAATGATGCGATGTGAGTCGTTCGGGTCGTAATCGAGCATCGTATAGTAGTTATGCAGATAGCAGTTATAGATCCAGAGGCCGTAGCCCTTGACGCCCGCGTTGAAGAGCTCGATCGCGCTCTCCGCGGCGAGGATGCGGGACATATAATTCTTTTTGCTTCCCTCCGCGTTCGCGTCGTTGAAGGCAAAGGTCCCGAGCTCCCCGATGACGAGCGGCTTGTCGCCCGCCTGCTTCAGAAGCCGCTGCACCTCGGGGATCGTATAGGACGAGACGGTGCCTCTGACGTCCGTGCCGGCGACCTTTGCGCCCGATTCCACGGTGGCGAGGTACATATGGAGCGAGAAGATATCCATATTGTCGCCGCAGACCTTCGACATATCAGTGATGCGGTTCGGGTTGCCGTTGTCGCACGCCATCCACGTGATGGCGCCGTCGAACGCCTGGATCAGCGTTTTTTCGCGGATACCGAGGCGGGTCAGGTGCTCGCCAAACTTATTATAGACCTTACAGAGGAGGTTCTGCCCGTCCTTCAGGTTTTCAGGCTCGTTGTAGAAGGAGAAGCCCTTGACGCAGGTATAGCCCTTCTCCTCGACCAGATGGTACATGATCGCGGCAAAGGTCTCGGCGTATTCGTCGAGGTCAGCAACGTTCAGATCGCTTCCTCTGCCGAGCGGCTTGCCGTCAGCGCCCTTGGTCGCCATCCAGTTGGTGCCGGGCGGGCAGAAGCCGAGCGCCTCGGAGCCGTTGTCCCAGTTGGCGAGGATGACGTACATTCCCTTTTCTTCAAAGTGATCGAGCAGACGGTAGAAGGCCTCGAGATAGGCGAGGTTGAGGTAGGGGAACCCGGTCTCGACCGTGCCGACCGCGTCCTCACGCTCGGTGAAGTGCGGAGAGAAAATGAAGCCCTTATCGAAATCGGTATCGAACGGATCGTCGTTGTCGTTGATCGGCTCCCACATCGTGAAGGAAACGTTCAGGCGGACGTACGACATTCCGGTATAGTCCAGCACCTCGAAGTAATCCTTCCAGAGGCCGTCGATGACCGACTTGGACTTGGAGAACGGGATATGCTGGCTGCGGAGGGAGCCCGTGCCCCACTCGCCGCCGTTGATAAGGTTGATGAAGACGTAGGAGGAGAAGTCAAAGTTGACACCGCCGCCGATGATCTCCGGATTGATGATCTTGTCGTAATTGACCTTCAGCGTTCCTTTCATATCGTCGGATATCTCTCCTTTTATCGCTTCGCTCTTATCGTAGTATTCGTCAAGCGTGTCGGTGAACGTAAAGCCGCTTTCGTTCACGTAATCGGCAAGAAACCGCTCCACGCCGCGCAGCAGCGCGTTATCGTCCGAACCGAGGATGACGATTTTCTTCCCGACGAGACGGATGAGATAATCTCCGTAGCCGTCCGTTTTCAGTCCCTCAGCCTCGGGACGGTTGGTTTTCCCGACGAGGATCTCGCGTTCCGCGGGCTCCGAATAGCCCTCCTTGATCCAGTCAGTCTTGAATTCCAGGGAGACCCCGGTCTTTTCCTTGATCCCGCTTACCAACTTTTTCGCCGCCGTCGTCTCACCGTCGGTGGAAAGCTCGCCTCTTACGACCACGATATCGTCGCCGAAGGCGAAGGGCTCGTTCTTTTCCGGCCCGGTTTCCCCTTGCGTCTCTCCGCCGGGTCCCTTCCCGGGATCGCAGCAGATCAGCGTGGGAAGCATCAGGGTCAGCGCAAAAATCAGCGCAAGTGCGCGCCGTGAAGCAGAAATTCGTTTCATATCGTTCCCTCCGGATTTGTTTCTGATACTACTATATCATAAACCGCGGATAAATGCAAGAAGAATCTGAAAACGCGCCGCGATCCGACCGTCGGAAAGCGGCAGACGGTCAAACTTCGTTCACACTTCGTTTGCAAAAAATTATTGTACGGTGCGGAGAAATATGATATAGTGAATCTGACGGCTATGGATATGACGAACAAAATCCGTCCCGGAATATCCGGGAGAGGCCGGAAGTACCGGCAGAAAGGGATCCGTATGAACGATTTCATGAATCTGACCAGGGCATCGAATTTCACGAGAAAGCGCGAAAGCAGCTGGGACAAGTCCGGCAGGAACGGCGACGCCTGGTTTATCGGACCGGGCGAAACCAAGGTCCTCGCCGACCTCAAAGGTCCGGGCATCATCAAGCACGTCTGGTTCACCATCGCTTCCCCCGATCCGTTCTATCTCCGCCGCATCCTGCTGAAGATCACCTGGGACGACGAGGAGGAGCCCTCCGTGCTCTGCCCGGTCGGCGATTTCTTCGGCCTCGGTCACAGCCGCTCCTATACTTACAGCTGCGCGGCGTTTTCCTGCTCCGCGAACGATCCAAACCGTCAGGGCGAAGGCGTTGCCATGAACTGCTGGCTGCCGATGCCCTTCCGGAAATCCGCAAGGATCGAGGCCGTCAACGAGCAGGCAGACGGTCTGCCGATCAACGCGTTTTACTTCTATATCGACTGGGAAAAGCACGATTCCCTGCCGGAGGATACTCTGTATCTGCACGCGATGTGGAGACGCGAGAATCCCGCCGTCGTCAAAAGGGACGACAGCAAGGAGTGCGCGGCGATGCTCTCCGAACAGGTCAACCTGACCGACCGGTATAATTATCTGATCCTGAACGCGGAGGGCCGCGGCAACTTCATCGGCATGAGCATGAGCGTGGACAACCTCATCGGCGGCTGGTGGGGGGAAGGCGACGATATGTTCTTCATCGACCGCGAAGACGGGACCGACGATTTCGGCGGTTCCTGGCCGCCGGACCTTCACGGCACCGGCAGTGAAGACTATCTCTGCCACGCGTGGGGCATGCAGCACACGCACAACCTCTATCACGGCGAACCGTGGTCCGAGGCGCCGGACGAGCCCGTGTGGGAACATCACGGCTCCGGCAAGGTCGCGGTATACCGCTACCATATCGTTGACCCCGTCCCGTTCACGAAGAAGCTGCGCGTCAGCATCGAGCACGGTCATGCAAACGACCGTGAGAACGATATCGCAAGCGTCGCGTACTGGTATCAGGACGAGCCGCACAAGAAATTCCCGGCAATGCTTCCGCCGGAAGAACGTCTGCCGAGAGTGAAGTGACCGCCCCGCGGCGCCCGCTCTGACGGAAAACGGTGCGTCCGACCTTCCCTCTCCCGGCCAAACGAACGAAAATACTCCTGCATACGGGAATAATTCCCGATTGCAGGAGTTTCGTTTTTTCGCGCAGACATCGCCGCGGCCGATCCGTTCTTCCGTCTGTCTCCTTCGGCGCGTCACGGGGATACGGAAATTTCCCGCCGGTTCAGGGCTTATCCGGGATCTCGTCCATCTCCGTCGGAAGGCTTTCCGCAACGACGTCCTGTTCTTCAAAGGAAACGACTTCCGCGGTCGGTTCTTCATATTCGGCCTTTTTGTTTTCCATTAACTTTCTCCTTTCCTGCGCCCTTCCGGTATGCGTCTGCCGCGGGATCGTCCGGGATGCGCGTCACTGTTTTTTGCGTCCGTTCAGGATTTGAAGCAAAAACCGGATCTCCGGCAAGGCATTCACCGCAAAGCGTCGAGGAAGCGCGAAACGTCTTCGTCGTCCGGCGCGAACTCGTGTACGCCGTGAAACGTGCGGAACGCAAACCAGCCCTCTCCGTCGGCTCCGACTCTTTCCGCCTCTTGCTCTGCGACCCCGATATCCGTCAGCTGATCCTCGTCCGCCATCTGGACGAACAGCTTTCTCGGATGGACCAGCAGCGCCGCCTCGGCGTCGGTGACGCTCTCCGCCGCGCCTTTCCAGACGTAGTCGGTGCTGCAATAGGTAAATCTGTCCGAGAAATCGCAGGAGACCAGCGCTGCCTTGAATCTCGTTTCGACGGCAGCCGTATAGAGGGAGTAGAAGCCTCCGTATGACAGCCCGCCGATCCCGATCCGCCCGGGATCGACCCACGGCATCGTGCAGAACAGATCCAGCTCCCGCTGCATACAGAAGATCTCAAGCGCGGTGATCGAGCCGCCCATCAGCCGGAGCCTCGTATCCGTGATCAGGCGTATCTGATCCGCGGTTCGCGTATCGTTCATGGCGTGGAGGCCCGGATCCCACATGAGGAGCTGCGGCGCGAACACGTTCGCCCCGGCAGACAGAAACCGCTCGACCATGTCGTTATAGTTGGTCGTCCCCCGCTCCATGACGCCGCCGCTGAGCTCGGGCGAACCCATGCCCCCGTGCAGGGAGAAGACGAGCGGCCTGTCACGGTCATCCGTATGGCGGAAAAGCATTCCGTAGGCAGGGAGCCCCGGCATGACCTCAAAGGTCATACGGTCAATCCGGATCCCTTCGTTTTCCGTCACGAATTCTTCGGTGCAGGAGGGCAGCCCGGTCCTTTCCTCCGTCAGCGGCCAGCCGAGAAGAAGCCGCAGTTTTTCTCTCCACGGTTCCGGATCGCGCAGAATGCCCGCGTGCGCGGCCATCCGGCGCTCGTCCAGTTCCTTTCTGCGCCTCTCCATGACGCCGCAAATGCCCTTCTCGTACCGTTCTCTGTATGAATTGCCCGCGCCGTCAGGCTCAGTATAGGTAAAGCGCACTGCCGTTCCCTCCTATCGTTCGTATCGTCATATCCGCGCGGTCAATCGTCAGCGCGCCGCTCTGCCAGATACATCCCACGGTCGGCATACTGCTCAGGAATGGAACAGACGTCTCTTCCGTCTGTCCGGACTCTTTCGCAGCACCCGGGATGTTCTTTTGAAAACGTGTCCCAGGCTGTGACCAGATGATCCACCCGTCCGATACCGCACCGTTCGAAAAACGGACCGTATTTGGTAAGATCCGAGCTGAATACCGTTGTGATATTATACTTTCCGAACATGATCTCATCGTTGGATTCGTGCCCGCCGAAGCCGAATGAACTCAGACCGTCATTGATCAGCAGATCACCGACGCTGCTCAGGACGGTCAGCGCTTCCTCCGCGGAACAGCCGTCGATGTAGTACACATCCTTGTGCAGTTCCTTCACGAATCCGCCGGGCGCTTCCGCTTCGTCTTCCTGTTTTGTGGGAAGCTCCAAAATAAAGAAAACGGGCTCCTTGTGCATACGAATGAATCGTGCCATTATGTCTTTGATCTTGTCAGCGGAAACGTTCGCGAAGATATACCCGTCCGAAACGCAATACCCTTCTTCCAGCTTTTCCGGGAACGGCACGGTACACCCTTTTCTCAGTATCATGATAGATCCCCTTTTTCGAACAAATCGCAAAAAACCAAACGGATGTCCAAAGACCGTTCCAACGCCGTCCGGCCCTCATCAGATCGTTCAAACCGCCGTCTTTTCATTCCGGCTCCCGACGTCGGTATCAGCAGGACCCTGATCCCATCGTCCCGTTGATTTCTTTTCACTTGCTTTTTTCTATTATAGCATCAGCATCTCATCTTATCAATAGTAAAAACTATTTTTCTGTATCAACACCTTTTGTCCCGATCGGATTGCCGTCGTATCATTATGCTCAACGCCCTCTCCCCCTCAACAAAATACCGTCTGAAACCGCTGAAGCGTTTCTTCTTTCAAAATCGAACGTTCATCAATGTAATTTCGGGTTATGCGTTTTTGGAGGCCAAGGTATGGAACCTGACGCAATACGGTTCCGGGTGCAGTTCATACGTTCAAACACGTACCGCCGTATAAATCAACGCAGCAAATAACGAGACCAAAAAATATGGGATCATCGCAAGCACCGCAATGCAGTATTGCTTCGCAAAGTTCCTGCTTCTTCTGCCGTATATGGCAATCATTATGATCCGTATTGCTTCGTAGAACAGAAAGCTAAGAACGACTCCTGTCAGTGAATATTGCAGCAACGCCGTTATTAGAAACATTCCGGTCAATACTGCTATTTCCAAAAGCAGAGCACCGACAGGAATGCGGCCCTTGCACGACTTGCATTTTCCCCCGCAAACAAGAAAGGAGAGTATCGGCAACTGAAAAAACGGCGTTATCGGTGCTCCGCAATACCCGCAAACGCACTTTGAAGAAAGCACCGGAAGCTCGTTTCCCGAGGTGAGTCTCAATATATTCGTTGTTGCCAGGCCGCTGATATTATAATACAGCAGGAAAAAAGCGGCTATGATGATCCGTTCCATAGATCAGGCTCCTTTACGCTGCGTTTTATTTGACTTATTGATCACAACACAATACCCATCAAATTCCAGGATATTGTACTGTGTTCTGTCAAAGTACTTCAGTTCATCATTACGGATAACATATATCGCGTCAACGTCGTCGTTATTAATATGCTCCGGTGAAATACCGAAAATATATTTTTCGTCGTACGGTAATTTTTCATCAGCGGGAATGCACTTCCCCGTTGTGTATTCGCTGTCAAGTTCTAATAAAAACTGCGTAATGATCTCACTGGGGAATTCCGCGTTGTCGCCCTGCGTCCTTGACGTCACGAATAATCTCTCGTATTCGAGATCCTTAACGCAGCAAACCGATTCCACAAAGCCCTTATAGAACAGTGTGCCGAGCTTCTCCGAAAAATCGCCGTAATAGTATTGATATGAAAAAGAGCAGAACAGGACCGCAAACATGAGGCTGATCGGAATCAACGTGATTTTCAAACGTTTTACGATCTGATATACTGCGTACCCGATCATGAACAGGACCGGGTATGCTATGGCGTTCATTCGGTTCAGGTTTACGTTATTGGTAATGAGCCCGGATAGAAAAGAGGCTCCGAACAACGTGAACAGAATGACGATCCCGTCCTTCCCGGAAGACTCCTTCCCGGAAGACTCCTTCCCGGAAGACTCCTTCCGGAGCGCCTCATCGATAAAGAACGCCAGCCCAAGGAAGAGCAAAGGGATCCCTATGTAATAAAAGGGACCTATACTCGGTATCGAATTCCACAGGCAGTCTTTCACCTGAAGAAAAATGAATATAACGATATGGGCAAAATTCAAACCGAATTGTTTCAGTTTCTCATCAGAAAAGAATAATATGTCTTTCAGTCTCTCACCCTTCTCAAAATACGGAATTGTCATAAAGGGGAGTTCAATCGTACCGACCTTGAAATAGTTTACGTACATCATCGTAAAAATCGGCCACGATATTGCCATGTATATCACGAAACAAATAACGACGTCATACCACTTTACAGACCTTTTTACGCAAAGAAAGACACACAACGACACAAGCAGAAAGGGGACCAAATAATACGCAATTCCGTATGCATACATGGAAAGACCGAAGAAGATCATCGAGACGAAAATATACCTTTTTTTCTCAATGCCAAGGTAAATAAAGTAGCAGCCGTACAGCAGAAGATGCGGCAGAAGGTTGGCTTCGAGCGCCCATTTGCTTATCATGATCTGCCACGGATTGATTGCAGCAATTGACAGAATCGCCAGCGCCGCATTCCTGCCGAACATCCTGTAAGAGAAGCAGTACACAACGCGGAGCGACACAAGTGAAAAAACCAAAAGAGGAAGTCTTGCCAGTGCGATTGAAGGGCCGAATAATCTGAACAGCGGTGCCTGAATATATGACAGCAGCACGTTCATCTGGGAACTGATCCATGCGGTAAAATACACCGGATATGTCATGCCGTAATGGTCTGTTCCGTTATTCGCCAAAGACAGTGCTTCTAACCCTGCCATTGCTTCATCCTGATTAAATCCATACGGAATGACCCCGAATTTCCATAAGCGAACAAAGCATGCGACAAATACGATAAGCGCCAGCATAATCCTGTAATTCCCGGCGATAAACCCCTCAATTTCTCTTTCGGCTTTGGTGATCAGACTGCTTCCGGCAAGCTTCATTTGTGCCCGTTTGGAAAAGGCCGCAACGTAGCACGTAACGACAACGATGATCATGATCAGATTGAGGATATTCATATCCGGCACCTCCCCTCTTGTTCGGCGATCCGACGTCATTGACGTCAGCCGCACAACGTCTCCGTCATACCCGGCAGCGTATCTTTCCCGTGACTCTAAGACGTGGCAAGATACGGCAATTAATCGCTGCCTTGCCCTTCGCTGATCCTGAAGTATCCCAGTCTGTCATCCTCGTATACTAATTCATACCGCTCCGGATGACTTTTGATATATGAATATAACGATCTGCCCTTCATGATCAGAACCGCATCGAAGTCATACTTTTTTATCATGTCCTCTACAGCCACATACCCAGATCTGTTTTCCGGGTTCACCGGCTCGAGATACATCAGACTGACTCCGTCTGCCATGATCCCTTCCTGCGCATATAAATCCGCTCTTGCATCAAAAAACACGGGAATATCATGATATATCAGTGTTTCACCAAAATCATAATCGTTGAATATTCTTTCGGGTGCATCGTTTTTAACGGCCCGGATCGCCTCTTGGCTCATCGCTTCTCCAATAAGAGTCCCGTTCTTATATGTTTTGACCGTATCCAAAACGCCAAGAACAGAGCAAGCGCACAGCAAACAGATAAAAACCAGTACGACTATTTTTTCGGACTTTTTTGTTACCTTTTTGATCCTGACCTCAGGCAGGTACCGGAAGGCGTAAAAGCCGGCGGCAACGTACCACAATACGATAAAACGTGCACTTCGAAAGAACAGGAACAAAAATGCCAACATGATCAGAACGTCGACCAATCTGATCTTCTTGCTGCCGCATACGATCCCAATCGACATTAACAGGATCGGAAGGAAAAAAAGGATCAGATTCCCGACGACCTTCGCATCGGGCGCCTGCCATTCGCTTATAACGGACATACTTAAATTGTCGCTCAGATTGATATAAGGATATGTCAGCACTTTAGTCCCGATCGGATTTATCAAAATGCCGATTACCGTACCGATCGTTACCAGAAGTAATTTCATCAGCGTCTTCTTATCGAATCTCTTTGCTTCCAACCTCTCGTATGAGAAATCAAATAAGCCTGCGATCAGAAACAGCAAACACAGAACGTACGCCAGATTTGAGGAGCCGCCGTGAAGATTGCTCCACAGGACTGCAATGATGGGAACGAGACAGATCTTCCTGCTGCGTGGATTTTCGAAGAACCCGTACAGGATCTTTAACTCAAAAAATAACAAAAAGTAGCTGAAAATATGCGGACGTCCATAGAAGAAAACGCTGGAAACCACAGCGAACAAAGACAGAAATAACCCGCCAAAAAGGGAGCTTCGCTCCACGTACTCCCTGACTTGAACGTACGTCATCAGCAGCATTGCCAAGGCACAGACTACGCAAAACACAAAGACGCACACGTTCCCGCCCAGGGAATGAAGCCCGTAAAAAACGACGTCCGCCAGCCATTCGTGGGCGGTCCATGAGATCTCCTTTTCAGTACCGTACCATGAAAAAATGTCCGTGGTCGGCACCTCATTATGCTCAACGACCCATTCGCCCACTTTCACGTGCCACCAAAAATCGTTCCCGCTGATCCCGCCGGAAAAGCAGACCAGCGTGATCGAAAGAAGCGCGATCAGTAATATTGCGACGCAGGACGTTTTCGTAAAATCATTCTGCAGCGCCCTTTTGATAGACGTCAAAAGCAAACACCTCCTCCACCTTGACGTAGTTGGCTTTTATATATTCGATCATTTCAAAATGGTTCTGGCTGCCTAAATCCTCTGTATACTTATATACTAAATATAAGCAGTCCTCATTCGATGCCAGCAGGTCCTCTACCGTATTGGTTCCTATATTGCCGACCAGCAGCATACTCCAATTCTTTTCATAGGCATCTAAGGGAAGCATAAATGCCGCGGCAGAGTCATCGGATATTCTGACTCTGTATCCCTGTTCATTTTTTTGTTCTATGTATTCGCAAACAGAGCGGATATATTCTTCCGTATTACGGTCGATCGGAATGTGTTCATAATTGTTCAACGTTGAGGGAATATACCCCTCACCCAACGGAAGAAATGCTGCCACGGACAGCGCTGAGACCGCTAACGCAATACATACGCAAGTTACTTTTTCCCAAAGCTTGTATTCTTTTTGTTTGACAAATATGCAAAAGGCAGGTACAAGAACGATAAAAACACAAACAAGATGGGAGGCATCGAATAATGGATATGTCACCATCATCCATGCGGCAGCGAACGACAGCCCGGAAATCTTCTGATGCGTTACTCCGTCTTTCCATAAGTTCATCACCATAGAAGCAAAAGCATATAGAATAAACGCGATGTAAATCAGATAAAACGGAGCTGTCTGAATCAATTCAAGCGGCGTCGTGCGATGCACGAACGTTGTTACCCCAACAACCGCATAGTCAACAAAATCATCCATTGCGCCAACGGCAAGCATATATATCGAAAAGAGAATAATCGGCACCGCGCTCGCCGCGATCCTTGCAGCCTGAGGTTTTGCTTTCGTCTTATTTTTCAGATAATCAGTTACACATACCGCAAAATTCGCAAGCATCAGCATAGCGCCTGTGTTTTGCTTGATCAGTAATAACGTTCCGGTGAGTAATCCGACTAATATATTAGACTGTGAACTTTCACTTTTTTCTCCGGTTTCAATTTCAAAAATCAGCAAAATGACAAAGGCGCTCAAATAATTGTAGTTATATATATAAGAAGGCAAATTCACACAATTGATAAACAGTGCCGCAATAAAACCGAGAAAAGCGGACCCTGTACTTTTTTTACACAAATGATATACGATCGATGTATTAACAAACAGCAGTAAAAAGCCCGCGATCCGAAAAACAAGCAGTCCGTCTCCAAAAGCAGTCATCAATAGGGCGGGAATATACGCGGATAACGGCGTCTGTACAATGCTGAAATCCCGATACGGAACCAGACCATTCACTATATTTTTTGCAAAACTGTAATTCCATAATTCATCGCCGCTGCCGAATGGCTTTGTCAGAATTATCGCACAAAACACAGCAAAAACCAAATATGGTATCGTGTTCCTGATTTTTTGTTCTTTCATACAAAACCTTTCATATAAGATAGCCCTGTCCATTGCCGAACAGGGCTATCTTTGTTTCTTTGTCCTATCGCGCAATCACTAAAAGCCTGATGAGCCCGTTATTTATGCGGTTTTGCGCTTTTTCTTCTTAAAGACGACGAGCAAGGTAAGAGCAATTGCTGCTGCGCTCACGCCGCCGATGGTGCCCCAGCGGAGAGGCTTGTTGGCCCAGAAGATCATGAACACACTCGAAGACACCGACACGTTCTTGATAGTCGTATCGTGAGTATTGGTTTCATCGGTCTCACCGGCCGCACAGTCGGTACAGATGATCCGTACGTTCTGATACAGCCCTTCGGCGATCTCGAAGGTGATCTTGCCGCCGTTCGCTTCAAGCTCGCTCGCAAGAGCCTCACCCGTCAGGTTGATGACTTCTTTCATGACATTGCCGTCTTCGTCTTCCATGTTAACGATTAGAGTCTGCAGTGCGCCGCCGTCATCGGTGGGAATAAGTGTTACGGTCTGCTTATCGGTCTGATATCTGCCGTCGTTTGCGATACCGGAAACAGTAACCACGGGTGCCGTACGGTCAACAACAAACTCAACGGCAGCTTCCTTCACGTCGCTGAACGCGTCGTTGTCTGCCTTGTCCTTGGAGGACACGACGAGCTTGTATTCACCTTCGTCAGCAAACAGCTCCTTATGAACCTCGTAGGTGTATTTCTTCCAGGCGCCGTTGCCGCCCTCTTCGGCAGCAGTGTAATCCTTATCCTTTTCCAATTCCTTGCCGTTAAGCGTTACGGTGTACTCCTTCAGAGGATCGGCGTTGATTTCAACGATAACAACGTCGTTTCCGACATTCTGAACGTAGTACTGCCCAACAATGTCAACGGTGTTCTTGTCGATCTCGAAAGTAGAGCCGTCGCGGTTGACGGAGAACGTCACGAGAAGATCATCGCCTGCACGCTGCTCAACGTACTTTGAGCCGTCGGCCTTCTCAAGAGTTTCCTCGGAGAACGCATTGCCGGCCTTATCAACGATCGTGCAAGTGATGCGATAGATGCCGTCTGCCTCAATATTGGTCACCGTGAACACCTTGCCGTTCTTGATGTCGGTGATCTGACCGATCTCAAGCTGCTTGGTTTCAAACGTATCACCGTTCTTTACAACAGCAGTCAGAACGGGCGTGAATACGTCAAAGTTCGTGTCCGTTGCAGTCATCACAAAACCGATATCGCCTTCATCGTTGTTTGCGGATTCATCAACGATCTTCTCAATGGTAAGAGCGGGAGCGGTCTTGTCTACGTAGAAGGTCTGCTCTGCGATATCTGCCGCTGCGTTGCCGGCCTTATCCGTGTAATCAAAGTCAAACACGTAGAGAGAGTCAGCTGCATAAGTGATCGTCGCAGAGTAAACGTCCTTGTTGTCCTTGTTCTGCGTCCAACCGCTCACAGTGGGAAGAGCGGATTCCGCACCGTCGTCGGTTGCCTTGAGGCTGATGATCAGTCTGCCCGATTCAGTTTCGAAGTTATGCTCCGTGACCGTAATGGTCGCGATCCTCTGTGCATTGTAGTAGTTGCCGTTGCGCACATCGTTGTTGTCATAGATTACGCTGACAATGGGATCCGTCTTATCAACGGTAAATGTCCAAGGAGCGAGAGAAGTTCCGGTAGTCGGGGCGTTGTTCTCATTCATTGCAGCGTCAATGCAGGACTCGATCGTGAACCGGTAGTCACCGTCCCTGTCAAAGAGGATCGTTGCCGTATGGGTCGTATCGTCACCATTCGCCTTGGTACCGGCTTTCGTTTCCCAGCCGCTGATCACGGGAACGTAACCGTCGGTATTGGTAATAAGATACCTGAAATACTCAGATTTGAAGTTTCTTTCGGTAACAACGATCTTAGCGATTCGGTTTGCCTTGAAGTACGTGCTGTCCGCAAACGTGGTATCGCCGTCGTTGTTGTCGTAAGTTACCTCGATCTCAGCGGGAGTAATGTCGATCTTGATCTCGCACCCGGCCTGGTTTGCGTTGTTTGCGTTGTCCACTGCGTAAACGACGATCCTGACGTCGTTGCTGTTGTTCAGATCCTTGTTAACAACGATCGCAGCCTTGTCTTCCCATGCGGGCAGCAGGTCTTCATAGGTGGGTGTATAGTTTCTGCGTTCAGATGCCAGTTCGCCTTTATTGTAGATCCTGAGAAGTTTTTCACCGTTCTCTTCAACGAACTCGAAGGAATAAAGGGTTCCCTCCTGAGTCTTTGCACCCAGGTTGTAGACCTCGTATCTGATTTCCTTCAAGCCGGCGTAAGCCTCGGTATCGCCCATCTTGGGATCAACTACGGATACGCCAACGGTAACGTCGGAGTTGTAAATACCGTTCGTGGGTTCGGGGGTGATCGTGATCTCGGGTTTTACGGTTTCAAAAGAGGGGATCGTATCGTCAACGACGATACCGTCCGTGCTGATAAACGTGACGTTGCCGGCATAGTCAATGATCCTGACGTAGACAACAAACTTTTCGTCTACAGGAACCGTGATCCCGGTTTCACCTTCAAAGGCGGTCCAGGAAGTAACAGCCTTCAGGTCTTCCCTGGTCTTTGCGGTAGTATCGGAAGTTTTATAATAGGATACGGACTCAATGGGAGTGGTCGCGTCATTTGAGGTACCGGTCACGTCAACAGTGTCCTTGCTCCACAGACCAAACGTGAGGACCCGAATGAGCTTGTCCCAGGTCCCGAGCTTGCCTGCGGTAACGGTACCGGTAGGAGCCGTCTTATCGACCGCAAAGAAGCGAGGAGCCACGGTACCCTCGGCAAATACCACTTCCTCATAACCGCAGTCGTTGGTGGCAAGATCCTCATAGCTCAGTGTAAACTCGTAATTCGCATCTGCAGTAAAGTCGATCTTTGCGGTATGCGTCGCGCTGTTGCCGGTCCCCTCGGTTGTCCATTCACCTACGAGCGCAGAGCAATCTTCAATGACAGGCTTGCCGGCTGCGTCGACCGCGGTAATCAAAATGCTGTCGGTCGCCTTAGTACCGTCAAAGTGACCTGTTCTTTCAGTAATAACAACCGTTGCGGTTCTTCCTGCAGGGAAGTACCCCTTGCCATCGACGACCTTGTAATCGGCATCGTTATCAAAGTCTACGGTGATCGTAGGTACCGTGACGTCGATATCAACGGCGACAGAATCCGTTATGACATTGCCGGCATTGTCTGTAACGGTTACGTAGAGAACGACGTCGCAGCTATTGTTTGCTTCTGCATCGATCGTAACCGTTTTGGTGAACTCGTGAAGCAAATCCTCATAAGCAGGAGCGTTGACGGGATAATCCGCCATGTCATATTCAAAGGAATACAGCACATCCTCATGAGTCGTATTACCATCACAGGCCACCCAGTATTTAACTTCCTTGATGCCGGAGTAAGAGTCATCCCCTTTCTCAACGACATGAATAAGAACGTCCACGTTGTGATTATAGAGAGGAATATCGTTATGGAAAAGATCCGTGCGTTCCGGCATAATCGTAATGCTTGCTGCTTTTTTGTCGACAACGTATCCGTCAGAACGGATGTATCTATAGTTGCCGGCGTAATCTGTGATTTTGAGATAAACCACAAATTTTTCGTCCTTGGAAATCTCAAACTCGGGTTCTGCGGTAATATCTTTCCAATCGGTGATCGCCTCAAGATCACTCAGGATCATGGTCTTGTCGGTCTTGTCGGTCTTGTAATACTCAATGGAGTAGGGGCTTGTTTCGTCAGTACCCGTCGCGAAAACCTTAACGTTCTCCTTGCTGAAGAGGCCGAAGGTCAGAATGTCAAAAAGCCTATCCCATGTCTTAGGCTCAACAGTAATAGTTGCCGTCGGTTTGACCTTGTCAACAGTGAACTCGAAAGGTGTCTTCTGCCCATCCGTGTTGAGGTCTTGATTGCCGTTGCCTGCAAGATCAACGTAACTGAATTCAAACGTGTAATTCGCGTCGTAGAGGAAAGGAAGTACCGCCGCGTGAACCTCTTCGTCGGGGGCTGCACTCTCCACAGGCTTCCATTCTATCGCTCCAAATAGTTTTGTAATATCGGTCAAATAGCCCTCGGGGTCGGTCTCGAGTTCTTCACCGTTTACCGCAATAGGCTTGGATCCGCCGACGTCAACAGCCTTGATCTTAATGCCGGCAGTCGCCTTTTCAGCTTCAAAGTGTCCGGTCCTCTCTGTGATAGTGACGGTTGCGGTTCTGTTTGCGGGATAATATTCTCTGCCGTCAACGACCTTATTGGCAATATTGTTATCATACCCGACTATAATGGCAGGGCCGGTAACGTCGATATCGACCTTTTCGGAACTGATATCTTCATTGCCTGCGTTGTCGGTTACCTTGACGAACAGTTCAACATTGCAGCTATTATTTTCTTCTGCATCGATCGTAACCGTTTTGGTAAACTCGTGAAGCAAATCCTCATAAGCAGGAGCGTTGACGGGATAACCCGCCATGTCATATTCAAAGGAATACAGCACCTCCTCATGAGTCGTATTACCATCACAGACCACCCAGTACTTAACTTCCTTGATACCGGAGTAAGAGTCATACTCCTTCTCAACGACATTAATAAGGACGTCTACGTCATGGTTATAGAGAGGAATATCATTATGGGACAGATCGGTTTCTTCCGGAGTAATAGTGATTTCAGAAACGGTCGTATCAACCACAATTCCATTGGAGCAAAAATAATCGTAGTGACCTGCGTAATCCTCTACTCTGATATATACGGCGAACTTAGCATCCTCCTCAACGGTGAACTCCTTATACGGATCGAACTCACCCTTTTCGTATAGTTCGTCCAGCTGTTCAGAATTCATGATCTCCGTGGAGTCGGTGCTGTACATATCAAACTTCTTGATGGGGCTTGTTGCATCGCCTCTTTCAGCCTTTACAGTTACCGCCTTATTCTTCCACAGACCAAAGGTCAGTGGTTTCAGAAGTTTCGTCCAGGTATTTTCCCCGTCAATGGTAATGGAAGCGGTAGGCTTCTCATGGTCAACAACAAACTTTTCGGACTTATGGTTCAGGTTATTGCCGAAAATATCGGTATAGTCAACGGAGTACTCATAGTTTGCGCTGCCATTGAACTTGATCAGGTAAGTATGAGCCGCGTCATCGGGAGTTTCACCTTCGGCGATCCCCATGTCAACCACTTCATAAGTGGTTTTTCCCTGCGCGGTATCGCCCTTAGTCTCGGTAACAGTGAACGCAGGGGCATCGGATGCCTCAAATACGGACGTTCTGCCGGTGATGACGATCTTAGCGACGCGATTTGTGTCGTAATATGTTACGCCCTCATACGTCTGGACGGCCGTGGGATCGTCTACGTAAGTCACCTCGATCGCGGGCTTGTTGACACAGATCTTCAAAGACATTTCTTTGGTTGTTTCATTTCCCGCGTTATCTACGACGGTGATAATGACCTTTACGTTATCACTGTTGTTCAATTCAGAATCCACGATGATGTTCTTGTTGTCATCGTCAGAATTCCAGGAAGGAACAAGCTGTTCGAACGTGGGGTCATCAATATCGAACTCGAACAGAGTGCCGGTTTGAGTCTGAACGCCGTTTTTCAGTACCTCATAAGTAACGCAGTTGATACCGGAAGAGGGTTGTGCATCATCGATCTGAACGTTGATCTCAACGTCTTTATCATAGAATCCGCTGCTGTCCTCCGTAACAGTCTCGATCACGATATTGTTTTCAGGGACAGCGGTCCTATCAGACACAATACCGCTGGTGGAAGCATAAACGCATTGACCGGCTTCATCGGTCGCCTTAGCGTAGACCACAAGGGTCTTATCTTCACCAACGTCAACAATGATAAAGTCGTCGTTTTCGTATTCCTGCCACTCGGTACCGTCTACCTCATCAAGAGCAGCCTCATCCATCCTTTCGGCAGATTCATCAACAATAAGGTACTCAAGCTTTACACCGCCGGAGGTCACATCCTCACCTTGGAGGGTGAATTCCATTTTATTATTCTCGAACAGACCCAGGGTGAGGATATAGAGGAACTTCTCCCAGACGGTCTGTTCTTTATGTTTGATCACGAGCGTAGGATCGGTGGTATCCCTTTTCACGGTAACAGTCTGCGCACCGTAGATCCGACCGCTTTCATTGTGCCTGACATAAAATGTTATGTCGTTAGTACCGTCTTTTGTGACTGCATCAACAAGGGTATCCTGCCAGTCCGCACGTTCCGCGTCCTCATGGTAGCTGAGGGAGTACCCGTCAGCCGCCTCAACGGAAACGTTTCCGGTATACCATTCGGAATCTGATTTGATCTTTTCGCCAACGAGAACATGGAAAACGTTCTCACCAATCTCTGCGTCCTTAACAGTTAAAGTATACGTAGCGGCTGCCGCGTTATAGTTGTTATCGGCATCCTTCGCAGCGCGGATCACAACCTCACCGGTCTTGTTTGTAAACGTCAACGCGCCGGTGGCGGCATCAATAGAACTGACAACACCGTTTTTATCTTCAACGACGGTGTAGATAATATCCGAGGTCCCGAACAGCGTTCCCTGCTCAGAAGCACCAGGCGCCACGAAGCTATTGTCGCCGTTGATCATTTCGATCTTGGTCTTTTCAAAAGCGATCTTTTGATCATCCTTGGCAACCACAACGGTGTAGGACGCCGTATTTGCATCATAACGGTCATTCGCTGAGAAGGAGGCGGTAACGGTGACCGATCCGGCTCCCTTGATCTCAAAGGAACCGGTCGTGGGGTCAAAGGTGCCTTCTGCAACGAATTCGCTTCCGGCTGCAATGACGTAAAGAACGTCAATCCCCTCTTTATCTGCCTCATCACCCTCGGTAGCGTTTGAGGAAGCGGTGTTGGAGAGCTTGTTCTCATTATCGTTGAAGGTTACTTCAACCTTTTCACCTTTTTCAAAGCCGATCGTCTGCTTGGCTTTGTTAATGGTAATGGTATAAGAGGAAGACGCCTCGTCGTACCTTTCCGTTTTGGCTGCGGTGGCAGTGATGGTAACGGTACCGGACTTCTTGATAATCAGTTTGCCTTCCGCATCAACTTCCGCTACAGACTCATCAGAAGAATTGTACGTAATGGCACCTTCCGCAGCTGCGGTATTCTGATAGGAATCGCCGTAGGTGATCGCGGGGATGTTGGTGCTGCCATTCACGAAGGTTACGGTCTGATCCGCGAACTCGATTTCAAGCTCGTAGGAAAGGGTCTGCTCCTCGTACTCTTCAGACTGAGGAACAGATGCCGTAACGGTAACGGTGCCTGCCTTCCATGCGGTGACCTTTCCGTTTGCGTCGACGGTTGCAACAGTATCATCGGAAGACTGATAGGTCACGGGAGCAGTATCGCCGCCGCTTACCGCGTTGGTGTACTCTTCGCCGTACTTGATCTTCTGACCCTGGGTCCCCTTCTCAAAGGCGAGAGGAGTCTTTGGGGAAGCACGGTATATCGTGATCGTATAAGTGACCGGGGTCGCGTCCTCATAGTAATCATCGCCGGTGAGGGTCGCAGTGATCTCCACAGAAGCGGAGTCCTCCCCTGCGGGAACTCTGAGAGCGGTAACTTTCCCGTCAGCGTCAACGGTTGCTATCGTTTCATCGGAGCTACTGTATTGGATGGTACCGCTTGCAGAACCGCCGGCAGCGGCATTCGCATACTCGTCGCCGACATAGATCGCATTGGGGTTGGATTCGCCAAACGCAAGAGCAGCCTGCTCTGATTTGATAATGACGAGAGTGTAAGAAGCGGTCTGATCATCATAGAGAGTGCCGCCGTCCTTGGTGGCAGTGATCTTAACGGTACCGGGCTTCTTCATGGTAAGAACACCGGTATCCGGATCCACCTCGGCGATTTCGGGATCGTCAGAGACGTAGGCAACGTCCCCGGTACCGGAGCCGCCGCTGACCGTATTGGAATAGCCTTCTTCCGCATTCCACTTGATTGACTCGGGCACGGTCTTGTCCCACATCAGCTCGCCCTGAACGCCCTCTGTGACCAGAACGGTGTAGGTCGCGGATGCAGCCATGTATTCACTGTTCTCTTTTCTGGTAACGGTGATCGTTGCTTCGCCGACACCGGTAGGAGTCAAAACACCGTACTCGTTCACCTTAACGACATCTTCGTCATCGGATTGATAGGTATACTCTGCGCCTGTAACGTCGTCGACCAAAGAATCGTTGACTGCGTTTGCATCGCTGTACCTGATCTCTATGCTATCATCCGTAAAGCTGATTGCGGAGCGATCTTTCACGGCGACATCGGCAATTGCAAAGCAAAGGATATCGCCGCTTTCGATCTCTTTCAAAGACGCGATAATCGTATAATTACCCGTCTGCTTGAAAGTAACGCGGAGAGTGTCGGTTCCATTTGACAACGGGAATCCGGCAGCAGGGCCGAAAGTATCCTCCAGAGGATACCATTCGTCATCCTGAGTTTCGTAGTACTCCAGAAGATCAACTGCATCGGGATCACTGAATTCGACATGACCGATCACCGTCTTGTCGGCGTCTTCATTTGCGACGGTAGTAAAGGTGAATTCGGTAGCCTCGTTAACGGCAAACAACTTGCTGCCCGCATCCGTCGTGAAGGAACTGGAACCGTGAACAAACACGGTTGCGGTAGCAGAACAGATAACGGAATCGTCTTCGAAAGACTTGATAAGAATATCCGCGGAATAGATTCCGGCCTTTTTGAAGGTCACACGGAACTTACTGGTTGCGTCAGACAGGGGAAACTCGGTCGAAGGACCGAAATCGCCCACCATCTCAAACCAGTTGCCGTTTTGGACCTCATAGAATTCAAGTTTCTCGATCGCACTCGGATCGTTGAAAACCGTGGTACCGATGACCATCGTACCCAGGTCGTCATTGGCGGTCGTGGTGATCGTGAACTCCGTCGGGGTGCCGACGGTAAACTCTTTTTCGCCGATGTCCGTAGTCACCGTACCGGGCGCTGCCGAAAAAACGCTCAGCGGCATCGTCGGCATGATCATAGCGACTGCTAAGAACAATGCCAGAATGCGGCGTACTTGACCAAGCTTAACGATTCGTCTCATTGTTTACACTCTCCTTGATTAGTTTATATGCTTTATAATACTTTCCGTCAAAAACGCAGTGTATCGCAAATGTAAAAATTGTTACCGAAATCGTTGGAAACATGACCTTTTCCGGAACGTATCCGAAAATGATGTCGGTGATTATCAGCACCAGACCGAAAAGAGTGATTCCGTACAGGATCCACATTCTCCAATCCTTAGAGAAGTTGATGATTCCGATCGGTTGATGCTTTGTGATATCACCGTGACTGATCAATTTTTCCCGGGATTTATAAAGGGTCCTCTTTGTAAAATATGCGGCGACGAAGGTCAGCAATAAGCCGATCCAAAAGACCGCGGCAATGACAATGGAAATCACCTTACTCTCCCCATCCGCAAGGCCCGCAGCAAACGGTATAAGGCACAGGGAAAAACTTGATAACGCAGCGGCCGCGATCGTCACCGCGATGGATAGTCCCGCATCTTTCATAACGCGTTCACTGTACATGACGCACCTCCTCAAGCGATAACTTCATCGGTATGAATGTAAGTGATCTCATATTCAATGATAAATTCATTGCAGACGGTCCGGGCATTCATAGCGGCGATCTCATTTGCCTGAATCCCATCGTCGGGAACTGCGGCCCCGTTCGCATCGGCCAGCCCTCCGGCGAGGACCGTAGTCTCATTCGTGCCGGCAGATCCTGCGGCGAGCACCGTAGTCTCATTCGTATCGGCAGATCCTGCGACGAGCACCGTAGTCTCATTCGTGCCGGCAGATCCTGCGGCGAGCACCGTAGTCTCGCTCGTACCGTTTTCATGTGAAAGCCGCTGCGTGCTGATCTTCTCCGTACCCATTGCGCCATGCAGGGAATGAGACGGGTTCTTGATCAGTCTTCCGGACGGAGTTATCTTATCGGTAAGTTTTCCTCTTTCGCGATTGACTGGGCTTGAGCGGTAGGTCTTTTCGCCGGTACTCTCGTTTTGATTCCGGATGTTTTCAATTGCCTTTCGAGCGTTCGCGCCGGTAAGGTCACCGATGACCGTGGGGATCTTCAAAACAAAGAATACAATCGCAGATACAACAAACATGATGCCGGCGAGAATCGCACCGCCTAAGAAAATATATCGATATATTTCGTAAGTCATTTCCGATTCCCTCCTTAACCCATTGTTTTCTCAATCTTTACAGATTGGATCTTCGTCTTGGTGGTTTCAATGTTCCCCATCAGAGAAGAAATGCTTTCCTGTAAGAAGGTGTTTGTGATCTGTGAACTGTTTGTTTTTATGGAATCAAGAAGAGATATGATCTCGTCCTGAGAAGATACTTCGCAGAATTCCTTTGCGTTGTTTCTGATCATGTCGACGATTTCGTTCCAAACGCGGAGCTTCAAATCGTCGTCATATTCAGCCGCGTCAGTCCGGAGCGTCTGCACTTGACCCCAAAGAGTCTCATACTCTTTATAAAGATTTGCGTACTGCTCGGCCTTTGAGAACTTTGATATATTCTGAAGGCAGGTAGAGATATCGCAGTACATCTTTGCGACGGAATGCTGCTCTTTTGCATACTGGAACCAGTTAGCTGCCGTTGCATATTTGTCTTTTTCCACGCCCACCTTGTAGTAGAACATATATGCTTCGCCGATCTGGTAGCAAACTTCCCCGTAGCCTTCGGGATCGTTTTCCTTGAGTTCATCAAGAACGTTGATCGTGGTAGAATAGCCCCACATATCGGTTTTTTCAAGGCCGCCCTTCAGTTTATTGAGGACGGAGCTCTCTTCGCTGGTTAGTTCACCGTCGGAAATCAGGAACTCGATCAACCCCTTGTTGTCGTCACTGCCGAGGTATGCTTCCGTTCGGGAGGTGTCGGTCACGATCGCCTCGTAATAATCGGATGCCGAGGACGCGTTTAAGAGAATGTAATCGTAATTCTCACTTTTTTTGTTTTCCGCAGCAAAGTATCCCCAAACGGACATTGCGGCAAAGACGACCGTCATAAACACGCAGGTAAGGAACTTAAACAGTTTTTTCTTCTGCTTTTTCTTATAAAGGTCGTCTATTTCCTCATAATGCTCCAACGCATACATCAATTCCGCCGCGGATTGATATCTGTCGTTGGGATCGCGCTGCGTACACTTTTGTATGATCCTTTCCAGACCGCTGGAAAGCGAAGGATTGATCTCTCTGATCGGTTTGATCTCGTACGGAGGTTCGCACGGGTTCATACCGGTCACCAAATGGTACAGGGTCGCACCCAGGCAGTAAATATCGGTCCTGGCGTCAGTTTGTCCCATGCCGCCAAACTGCTCGGGAGCAGCGTAACCAACGGTACCAAGGCAAGTCGTATCTGCCAGATTCTTTTCCTTAAACTCACGGGCAGTACCGAAGTCGATCAAGGTGACGTTTCCGTCGGGCTTCAGCATGATGTTTGCCGGCTTCATATCACGATAAATGATCGCCGGATTTCTCGAATGTAAATACCCCAAAACGTCACACAGCTGCTTTGCCCAGGCAATCACGTGATCCTGAGGCTGTGCGCCGAACTCATCAAGCGCTTTATTCAGGGAGTTCCCCTGAATATAGTCCATGATGATAATGAACGAATCCTCTGTATCGATGACGTCCACGATACTGGGAAGATTCGGATGGCTGAGCTTTTTCAGAATATCGGTTTCAGCCACGAGGCCCTGTTTAACGACTTCAAAATCCTTGATGCCGTCCTTACGGACCTCTTTGACCGCCCACTGTTTATTCGCCTTTTCGTTCATCGCGAGATAAACGACGCTCATACCGCCTTGTCCGACTTTATTCAGTATTTTATACTTGCCGTCAACAAGTGAACCAATCTCAAGCACGTTTATCCCTCCTCAGAACGTTCTGACAAGTGCAACGGAAATATTATCTCTCTCCATACGGGCCTTGTTCAGCCCGATCAGTTCCTCCGAATGGGCGTTCATCATATTTTCATCGAGATTTACATTAGGATCAAACTTTTCAAAGATCTCAGCCAAAGAGATCTCATGACGAAAGCCGTCGGAGCAGAGCATATAAATCGCGTTATCGCACGTGTCCCCAAAGAACAGATCGGGATACACGTCATCGGACGCGCCGACACACTGAAGCAGCACGTTGCGGCGCTCGTCGGTCCTTGCCTGTTCTTCGGTCATATTGCCAAGTACGATTTCTCTTGCGACGAAAGTATGGTCGTTGGTGATCTGTTTTACACAATCGCTGATCTCGTACGCACGGGAATCGCCTACGTTCAATATGTAATAGCGGTTCTGGGTCAGGAGCATCGCCACCACGGTGGTACCGAGCCTGACACCCTGACGGGCACCGTATGCCTTGATCGTGTTATTCTGTTCAGTCACAATGTTGTTCCACTGCTGCCTGATCACGGAATCCTCGATCGGTGCCCCGCAAAGCGTCGGCAGCTCATAACGAAGCCAATGATCAAAAGCCCGAATAACGGACGCACTGGCAACTTCACCTTTCTCAAGGCCGCCCATACCGTCGCAAAGCACTGCGAATGCCATTCTGCCCTGAGGCGTATTCACGACCCTCATTGAGAGGCTGTCCTGATTTGTCGTTTTAGTTATTCCGATATCCGTCCTTGCGGATACGATAAAATTCATATTCATTCTGTTCTTCCCCACGTCCTTGTAATACCAAATTCCGCTAACGGAACCAAATATCGAGCAGAACAAGATAAACTGCACTGCCGGTCAGCGGCTTGTCTGCCGCCTCTTTTAATTCGTGCAATGAAGATTCAGTAAAGCCGGAATTCAAAATCCTCGTTAGCAAGTCTGATCCTCGTACCGTGAGCAAGTTTCGTTTCAACGTTGCTCTGGATCATCTGACCGTTTACGTAGGTATGATTCATAGAGTTCGTATCAACGATGAAATACTCGCCTTCACGGGAAATGATGTTGGCGTGGCTTCTGCTGATAGCAGAGTTATCGCCAATGAAATAATCGACGTAGCTCTTTTCCTTACCAATGCGGAAAACCGGTTTGTTCAGATCGATCTTTTCATTGTTCTTTGCGCGGATCAGATGAGGCTTCACCTGAGCCGCAGGGGAAGCGCCCAAAACGGTAGTCTCACCGATACCGCCTCCGCCGCCAAGGACGGTGGTTTCGCCAAAGCTCGCCGCATACCCCTGGGGCATCTCTGCCGAAGTATATGCAGACTGCTGGTTAACAGCCGTCTGTTGAACGGACTGCTGTACCGACTTTTGTACCGAAGCCTGCTGTACCGAAGCCTGCTGTACCGACGTCTGCTGTACCGACGTCTGCTGACCGGGAATCGCAAAGCCCTGATTTGCAGGTGCGTTCTGACCTGGGATCGCAAAGCCGGGCTGAGAAGCGGATTTCTTCCGCTGAGATGCAGGAGCGTTTGCGGAGCTTGCCTGACCGGATTTCTTCGCTGCCTTCTGCTTCTTGTATATTTCGGCGTTTTCCTTACTGTAGTGCATGAGCAGTCCCATCATTGTGATCGTCTTCCCGGGGTTCTCCTGCTGCACCTGAGAATTTACGGCGTTCGTCTGATTTGCGGACGTTTGTACGACAGTCTTCTGCTGCTGCACCTGCGTCTGCTGCACCTGCGTCCGCTGTACCTGCGCCTGCTGTACCTGCGTCTGCTGCACCCGCGTCTGCTGTACCTGCGTCTGCTGCACCTGCGCCTGCTGTACCTGCTGTTTCTGAACAGCAGGCTGCTGAGACCGTGTCTGGGCTGAGGTGCCGCCGATATTTTCAAGCAAATTCTTGAATTCAGTCAAAGAGAATACGGGCGTACTGTTCAGATAATTAATGATCATAGCAACGTGGTCACAGTTTTCGGTCTGATCAAACTGCGTAGTAAACATGACGTTCTTGAAGAAAGCACCGAGATCTTTGCCGCCCAGATCATCCGATACTATCGGCAGACAAATCAAAACCGTTTCGCAAGTGGATACGTCGGCAAAGATATAATTAAGATCAAGCAGAATGGAGTTCTCGTCGATCATATAATCTTCAGCGGACAGCATAGCATCAACGATACCGTTAAAAACTCCGATCAATCTCTTTCTGTTCACCTGACCGGCGAAAAATTGCTTCACGGAGATCTTGGAAGAAACGTCGTATTTGATGTACCTTGTCGCATCCATCTGCGTGAACAGGGTTTGAGCCAATCCCTGGATCCTGTTATTCGTGAGCATACCAAGGCTCATAGAGTCAATTGCATCGTCCTCACCGACCGTGTAAACAAGGTACGTATGTGTACCTTGTTTATCAAAATAAAAATCCATCGTCGTGTCCCCCTTACTGATTATATGAATACAGCTTTATCAGGTCCCAGCCTTCCGTTTGCTTGACAAACGCGGTTCCGCTTCTGCTGAAATCCATTGCATCATTAAACTGCTGCTCTATGACAAGAACATGGTCGTCTAATCTGATATAACCCCATTTATCCCGATCGGCAACCGCCGCAAACCCATTGGAGAACGATCTTGCTTTACCGTAGGTGTAATCGATCACCAGGTTTCCCGCAGCGTCAATAAATCCCCATTTGTCGCCATTTGAAACGGCGGCAGGTTGGTCGGAGTTAAAGCAATCAACGTCAGCCCAGGTACCGTCGCCGACTTTTTTGCCGGACGAATCTATAAGAATATATTTTCCGTTGGTTTTGGCAAATGCCACACCGTTGCGGAAAGCAACTCCCTTTTCATCCACCATTATTTCCTCAAAGTTGTCGCTGACCTGCGCGCCTTCTGCGTTGATTACAAACCATTTTCCGCCATTCATAGCAGCAGCAACCCCACCGCAGAACGTACCGGCATAGTCGAAATCGCCGAATAATTTTTTGAACTCATAATCACAGTAGTGATATTTTCCGTCAAATTTTACGGACATCTTGTCCTCGAACAGGTACAGACAATCCTCGATTTTTTTCTTTTCCGTGTCCTTGCTCTTCTCTCTTCCGGTTGAATCTATCAGAACGTATTCACCGGACTCAAGCTGGACCGCAAGATAGTCACCGGTATAATCAACCGCGTCGGTATAGTTAAATCCGAGATGAGTGCCGCCCGTCAGATTTACGTAACCCCATTTCCCGTTCGGCCTTTTTACGGCACACAAACCGTTTGAGAAAACGCTGACCGTTTCATATCCCAAATATTTATATTCGAAGACGTACTGGATATCGGATCTGATTTCCCTGAGCCTGTCGGATTCAATTCCTTTTTTTTCGGCTTTATTCAGGAGCCTGAAACATAAATTGTAGTCTTTCGCGTCATTATAATACTCTGCTAATCTGACGTATGCTCTTTCATCCTGCGAATATACCGTTGTCGTCTGCTCACAGAATTCCAGATACGCATTGATCCTGCCGGTGCTTTTATACAAATCGGCGATCTCTTCACGCAGTTCGATCGAATCATTCATATTCAGCGCGGAATTGTAATAATCAAACGCTTCGTCATACAGTTCTTTATCTTTATTTTCCCGAGCAGCGGAAAGATTACCGTCGTATTCGTTCTGTAATCCGGCAGCATCGTTGATCATTGTGTACCAGGACACCGCCAGTAAACCGATCAGCGCCACTACGATAAGTAACTTCATATTTCCCTTTTTCATACCGCACTACTCCTTTACATTCCTGTCAGGATCAAAGATACCGAAGTTCCGACCAACGCCGACGGGGCGAAAGCGATCGCGTCTTTTCTGGATTTCTTCTTCAGGATCAGCATTGCAAGCGCAACAAAGAAAGATACAAGAAGTGAGAAGAAAAGAGAACTGATAACGCCGATTATCCCTTGATACAATCCCATTACCAGGATCATTTTTATATCCCCCATTCCGATGCCGTTCTTAATAATCAGAACTCCGAGCAGCAGCAGAACGACAGCAAGCCCGAGAGAGAGCAAATCGCTCTTCAGGATCGCAAAATAGCCGCTGCCGAGCGTGATCAATTCCGCCGCAGCATAACAGACGCGAAGGACCGCACCCGCGAAAATCACCGTGTTGGGAATGATGTGCTCCCTGATATCGGTAACCGTTACCGTAACCAAAACACCCAGCAGAGTGATGGACTTCATATTTGCGATCAAGGTATTCGTCTTATAGATCAAGATTAAAACCACGGAAACCCCGACCATAAAAGCTAATGCACAACAAAGGTAAATCACAACCTTTTTGTTGTTTCTGACAGCCGAGGCGATTTTTCCGCCGAAGGTTTCACCAACGAAATCCTTGCGTGTCAGATAAACAAAGGCCGCAGCCATCAGAAGGAAAGATAGGCAAGCCAATACTGCAACAGTCACGGATTTCCCTCCTCTGTATTCGTATCGGTTTTCACCGGGAGCTTGTATCCCGTGCCGTATGCATCCATAACGCTGAACAGCCCGGAATAACCCAACTCGTTGATGACCGCCTGAACGTAATTCTTAACGCCCTGATCTTCCGGAACGACCAGAACGACCTTCTTTTTGATGTCGGATTTGGAGCAATCAATTTTTCGGGTGGTCAAATTGCCGTTTGCATCCTTGACTTTAACCGTAACCGTCAGCCTGTTATCCGTAGCACTGTTGATTTCCGAGGCAATCCGTTTGATATCATCCTCAACGGATTTTTTATCTATCTTCTCCGTACTGTCGATTCCGTAAATCGGATTGCACATCGCAATCAGCGCAAAGGTATTCGTAGCTTCCTCATAAGCCTGAACGTATGTCTCGCTGCTGACGCCGACGTATCCCTGCTTCTTGAGTTTTTCAAGTTCCAGGGTCCTGATGGCTTTATTCCGGTCGTTAATGGATTGGCTGTTCCAGACGCTTTTCGCAACGTCAGGGCCCTCTTTGAATTTCTCAACAAGCTCCGACGCAGAGTTTTCGGACAAATCTCCGTGCAGCCAGCCTCTTGTTGACGCGGACTGAGTGATCGTTAATTCAACCCCGATCGGAAGGAGCTGAAGCAGCTTCACCTTATACGTAGCGATCAAAGTGATCTCGGATGAGCCGTACGGAAACAAGGTGGAACGCGAAAAATCAATTCCGTTGAAATATGACGTCGTTCCAAGATAAGATCCGGGAACGATTCCCACGGACCGACAATATGCATCTGCGGAATCATTATTGGATCGTTTCAGATGCTTTTGGATCAATGCTCTCGTGACAGGTTCAGCGATCACTCTGGATTTCGCGACTTCCAACGTTTCGGAGCCGATCAGCTTTGCCATCCCGAAAAGAAGCTTCTGAGGGTCCTTCGCCATCTGCTCTATTCTTTGTTTTACGACAGTGAAATCGGCTTGCGCAGTCTTCAGATCTTTGGATATATCCTCCCAGGTCTGAAGCATTGAATCAACGTTGCCAACATCAACGGACTTCACGTCGTCGCCTAACGTCTGAATTCCCTCGAAGACGTTGATCGTTTGACCGACAAGGCCGTTGACCTCCGTCTTCGTTTTGTTGGCTTCGGTTTGAAAATCTTCAAGCGTTTTGTCCAGACCGGTCATACCATAAATATAACTATATTGGGAGATCTCCTGCGCGGTATTATTTAACGCCACCTGTATTTTTGCCTGTGCCCTGCAAATTGTGATGATACTGAAAATCATGATAAAAGCGAAGAGAAACGTTGTGAGGGCAATTGTCGCTTCGATCGTTACCATGCCCTTTTCACTATTTGTCTTCTCAAATAGTTTTTTCACGTTCATTGCCCCCTCCCGTTTTTACGCTTCCTTAATGGTCTGTGCCATCATATCAACTTCTTCTTTCACGGCATTTGCAATATCCGGATGATTCGCGTCATCAATAACGACACCCGCAAGCATACACGGCGTTTCGTCAATCACAAAGGTGTACGCATACACCGCTGCCGCCTTACCTTTTGCATCGGTAACCGTACCGATGATCCTGACAGATTCAAAACCGGCAACCGTAACCTTTTCGGAAGATACCGTATCGATCAAAAAGACCGTATTCCCATCAAAAGCCGTCCCCGTGTAGAGGGAGATATCCTTGAACAGATCTCCGTCATTCAGAAGATCGAATACGCCGTCCACCGGGCCCGTGTAGGAAGAACCCTTGTCATAGGTCAAAGCAATTGAATCGCTAAGCTGAACATTGAACACGATCGAATTGGCCTTTGTATCATATCTTCTGTCGGTGTTATAGTTGACGGTGATCGAACGTCCTACGACGTGTGCCACGCCGCTCAGCTTGATCTCACCGTCCGGCTCCTTCGTATCCTGCGTACCCGGTTCTGCTCCCTGCGTCTGGCCGGGCTGTCCGGCAGCGCCGCTCTCCTTTGCATCCGCCGTACTGCTGCTTCCCGAGGAACACGCAGCACAGGACAGAATCATTGCAAGGACCATTATCATCAATATGATCTTTTTCATTTTTCTTTAATAACCCATAGTCCCTTCATACGTTATTTGATACCATTGAGTATCAGTCAATTGGCTATTTACCGTATCCGCCATCAAAGGCAATGCAAGCATCATCGGTTTTACTTCGATCGTTGCTTTTATGCTGAGATACGTGTAAGATTTGCTTAACTTAAACGCTTCTTCATTCGCCTGTCTCGTGGTTTCGGTTTTCGTATACTTTATCAATCCCCAAAGTCTGCTTACCTCCCTTTCGGTAGTGACTTCAACAAACCCAAGATTACCGTCGATCTGCTGCATATTCAATTCGATAACGTCCGCCGTGCGCAGAAGGACCCTTTCGGGCGAGTTCACGATACCGATCAACAGGAACAGCTGCAGATAATCACTATACTGCCATGAAAGCAGTGAGGACACTACGTTTCTGGTTCCGACAGCTTTGGATGGGGACGTTCCAAATGCCGCATCAATCCGATCTATAAGTGCGCTTCTGAGACTTTCGGCGCCCTGAGATGCCGCTTCTTTCAGCTCCGTTATGATATTGTCTTTCAGATCACTCAAGGCGTTTCCCGCCTGCCCGATGAGCTGATCTAATTTCTCATCCACCGCAGACTGAATTTCTTTCATCTTTCCGTAAATCAAATCAGCCAGATCGGTATCATTCGCCAAACCGGAAATATTATCCAGGGCATCAAATAACTGACCAATTGCCTCGCCGTTGTTCTGTTTCAAATAGTCGACCGCCGTTTTCTTCGCAAGAAAAACAACGTCAGAGGTCGAGCTTCCCTGCGCAGCTAACCACGCGTCGAGCTTTTGAATTGCGGCGGTTATCTTTTCCGGCGTTTGACCCTTTGGAACCCCGATCTGCTCCATTGATTCATCCATAACGTTCTTACAGATGTTTACGATCTCCTGAACAGCCTGGTTACCATAATTTTTCAGTTCGTTTACGGTATTCTCCGTTGCTGCATGTGCTAAAAGATCTAACTTTTCCCCCTCATCGTCTATTAGCTTCTGGAGCTCTTCATCGGTCATCTCAAGTGCGTCGTTAAGAACCTGCACGCCTTTATCTATCGCTACATGTACAGTCTTCTTGGCAATTTTACCAAGAGCAGAGGACGGTTTCATTACCCAGGTACTGCTGTTCTTCATCAGCGGAACGGATTCACCGCACTTCAGTTCATACAAGTCGTATGCCGACTCGGCAAGTGCCAATCCAAGCGTCATTGCGATCTTTGCTATCGGGATCAACGGCGTTAAAGGAGGCGTTCCGAAAATCGCCGTAGCTGCCGCGGTAGTAAGATTGCCGATCTCTGCATCAATAAATGCGTATACAGTATTCAGTGCGAACCGAAGCAAATAAATGGTACCGTAGGTCTTTGCAACGCCGCCTTTCCCATTAATAATATATTCCACTTCCTGACCATACAGATAGTTGGTGTTAGGATCGATGGATACTTTGGTTAAGGTTTGTGCGTCCTTCAACATTTTTGAGCCATTGGAATAATTTGTGTAGAAGTCGCTTCTGAGCTGGTATTTGCTTTCGACAGCATCCCATTCATACCAGGGTGCAAAAGGGGAAACCGAATTATCGTTCCCGTTTGCAGCTGCTATCTCCGCCTCGAAAGTCGAATAGGTGAACATATTCATGATATAGTTGCAAATGTAGAGATCATCGCGCAAGGTGGCTGCCATATCGCCCACCAGTTGAAACACGCCTTCAAATGAATCCAACGCACCGGAGGATTCGGACAGCAACGCTTCGGAATCCGTTTTGAGGGTTTCATTTCCGTCACCCGGGGCAGAACTGTCCGGTTCGCCCGAGGGCAGGAATTGTGGATCAAACGGTCTGTCGGGGGCGGTGCCGGAAGGCGTTTGTTTTTCGTTAAACTCCTTGGCTTTTCCTTCTATTTTTTCCTTTTCACCGTCGGCATTATTCTCATTAGAGGAAATCTCGTTGGATTGGGCAGTATCGCCCGCCGGAGTATAATTGTCAAATGTTTTTTTGGTGTCAAACCTAGTCTTCACAGACTCTTCGTTATAGAAATTATTATAAAGCCAGGTATACAGTTCCACTTGATTCTTGGTCAGGTCGGGGGAGCGTGCGATATCAGAGGTACCCCACTCGGTTTTCATTTCGACACTCTCGACTTTTGCCATCAAAGCGGTAACAACGGAATCGTACGCCTTATCATAGACAGCAAGCGTGCCGTTCACGTCTTCCGAAGCGGTGTCGTCCGACTTTTCAACGCTGTTCAGTGAGTTTTTCTGCGCGGCAGTCAGCAAGTTCTGAAGTGTAGAGTAAGAAATGCTCCCACTATTTTCCAGGTCTTTCCATGCTTTTCCCAGGACCTTAAACTGGCCGACCTGATTTTTGAGAGTTTCCAGGCTTGTTTTTGCGCTTCGGATCCTTGTGCAAAGGCCCTCCACCTTTGAAGCAGTCAATACATTTTCCAGTTTTGCGATCTCACTGAGGTCGTTATCACCTATGGGTTCACCGGAAAGACCGTCTGCGGAACCTTTCCAGGCCGCAAGTGCCAAATTATACGCGCTTCTGCTATCGGTTAACTCGGATTTTATTGTCGACAGTGTCGCAAGCGCATTGTCTAACTTCTTGATCTTGCCCTCAAGGAAGGAGTCAAAGATCCAGGCATAGTTTTCAGCCGCCTGGGTCGCGTCTTTCACGTAGCTGCGTGCATTTTTTACAACATCCTTTGATTCGCACCAAAAAGTACGGACTCTGCTTACAAGACCGTTATAATACATAATATGTTCACCGGTCATGCTCAGGTGAGAGAACTGCCCGTTGATGAATTCGTCAAGAGGCTTTGCCCCGAACTCATTCGGATTTTCCGTGAACGACAGCCTTTTAATGCCGTTAGTATCCACAGTGACGACCGCGTAATACTTTGACAGATCGTCTTCGCAGCCGTTCATGGAATTCTTTAAAGTGACCAGCGCCTGAACCATATTGTTGATATTGGCATGATATCCGGAACCGAGCGAAGATTTGAAGTTTACTACGATCTTGATTTTCTCGGTTGTAGACATATTACTGTTGCCCTGCATCAACTGATCTACAAGAGAATTTTGCTTTTCCAATGCCTGAACAGCATCAAACGCGGTTTTCAGGTCCGCCTTAAGAGAACTGACAGAGGTTTTATCCGGATTTGCCAGAATTCCATACTCTTTCGTACTCGATTGGGTAACCTTCCAGACCTCCGTATATCTATTGTCCGAAGGAGCAGTATCCTGCTCAACACCGAAATTCTGCACACCGCTTTGATTAATGTTGAAATTGGTATTTGCAAAATACAGGTAACGCGCCACGTATGCAACGGAAGTCTTAAGCATAGGAACGCAGTTATTCAAGCTTTCGTATGACTTAAGCAGATAATCGCCGTAAGGGAACGTACATTGATCGCCCTTGTACATTGTAAAAGCATCTCTGTACTGATAGTCTTCGAGCTCATTCCACACCGACTCCAGTTTTTCCAGCATATCCGTCTGCTTATCGTAGAACTTGTTCTTATTATCGACAAGCTCCGTCTGCTTCTTCAGATTCTTCAGAGTACTCAACGCGTCGAAAATACCGGTCCCTAAATTGATCGGAGCGCGGTATTTCATGAACTCAACGATCTGTGATTTGAGGATAGCGGGATTTGCTAAATTACCGCCCGTAGGTTTTGTGACTTCAAAACCCGTGAGGTTCATTTTCAGCAGATCATCCGTACCGGTTTCACTCTGAATAAACTGCATGATCTGATCGACGTAGTTGTCGGCGTCCGCTTCCGCGACACCGGCAGCCTCGATACATTGCCTGTAGTAATTTTCAAGATTATCAAACAGCTCATCGGTATCCTGCGACGTTGCGAAAAGGCCGTACATATCTTTAAGGACCGAATCGTAGTTCGTCAGTGCCGTATTCAGCGTAAGTTCACCGGAAGATTCCGCAACGGATCTTGCAAGGTCGATACGGCTCATATCAACGAAGATCCCGGAAAGGACAAGCATGGGTACCAATACGATCACAAGAAAGATCGATATCGCGCCCTTGTTTTTATACATAAAGTCGTACATGATTACCCTCTCTTACCTCGCGGTGAATTTTTTGATGAATTCATTGATCTTGCTGAAAATGCTGTTCACGCTTTCGGCGGTTTTCGTTCCGTCCAGTAAGTCAACTACCATGTCAACGTTGCGGATGAATTCCGGGGCATCATTGACCGCGACCTCGGCTCTGGACGATAGCCTTGCGATCGTGGGATTTGCTTCCCCAAAAAATCGGATCGGAAATTTCACCTCGTAATTCACCTGAACCACAAAGGTTGAATACACCACGTAATTCTTAAAGGTCGCGATCTTGCTGTTGTCAGAGCCTATAACGTTTGTTTTGCCATTGCTGAAGAGGACCAGACCTCCTCTGTTGATCTCATTCTTTACCTGCTCCGACAGTACGTTCTCAATAGCAGAGACCGAGCCGTTTGAGATGCTTCCGATAATGTATCTGTAAGGTTCAATGTCCAAATCGTTGACGGTACTGGGAACGGATCCTCCGTGGTCCATATCGTAAAGAGACGGATCCGCTACGTACTGAGCACCCTTATTGGCATAAGTCAGAACGATTCTGTCCACCTTTGCCTGCTCGTAGTACATGTTTCCGATAAAAATGATGAAAAGCAAAACAAAGAACACAACCGGAAACACGATTGCAGCTTCCACAATAACCATTCCGTTTTCATTTTTCATTTTATTTTTTATGTTTTTTGTTTTTTCCTTCATCTTAACCTCCACGGAACCGTACCGCGGCGGCACTTATCGTGCCGCCGCAGCAGCAGTGATTACTCTGGCCAAAGTAATCACTACATTAAGAAGGCTGGTTCATTACGTTGTTTACGTTGCCATTGATCTGGTTGAGCAGATTGTTGATCAGCCCAACGATCGCGTCCTTGAAGATGATAGCGAGAATTACCGCGATACCGATAAGGATCACCATTGCGACAATGTTGACTTCGCCCTTCTCGTCCAATAAAAACTTGCCGAGTTTTGTCTGGAGCCACATCTTCAGCATAGTAAGATTGCTCATCGTTTTACTCCTTTCTATCATTTTTTAATTAATCCGTTCTCACATACCAAGGTTGGTGAAAATCGGAATAATGATCATAATGATAATACCGATAAACATGATGCAGATCGGGATCAGCAGCTTACTTGCGGCTTTTTCACCCTGCTGCTTCACTCTTTGCCGCTTGGCATCCCAGATTTCTCTGCTCTGCTGTTTGATCATTTCGACCAGTTCACGGTTGCCCTTTACGAGGCCCTGAACGATCGTGGAAGTGAACTTTTTGATTTCCTGTGATGTGCAGCGGCTGCCGAACTCGGAATATGCGTCGATCTCGGACATTCCGTTCACCATGTTGACACACACACGCTGCATCTCCTGATACAGTTCCGTATCCCCGGTATACGCCACTTTCTCCCATGCTTCCTTCATGATCATACCGGCATTGACCAACAAAGCCAATTTCGACGCAACGTCGGCAAATTCGCTCAGGATCTGGGCACTTTTCTTTTCCACCTTCGTCTGAGGTAAAGTTGCCACGTAATAATATGCAGTAAAAGCAAACATCAAAAGCACACCGATGATCAGATAATCATTTGCCAGACCGTACAACACGAAACCTGCTACGACAAGAAGGAACGCCAACGTGACTCGCTCCGCCGCGTTTACACGCAGATAGTATTCGGAGTGCTGCTCCCCGTATATCAGGGCAATCAGTTGTCTGCGATTTCTTTCGCTTTTAGACGCAAAGTTGTGACGAAATAATGCGAGAAGAGCAAAACCGACACCGTACAATTCGCAAAGCGGAAATTCTTTACTATCAAGCGGCTCGATCATATTGTTGTACCGGGAGCCTGCCAATAGAAAGATAATAAATAATACGGTCAGAACGGAAGCGATCACCATGACCGCAACAGACAGCGTACTTAAAAACATGGCGCACCTCCTATACCTTTATCGCAAGAACGATATTGCCGACAAAATATGCCACGATGAACATTACGACTGCAACCGTCGTCGCTATGATCCCCGATGTCGTCGCAAAGTTGGAGGCAAATTCGGGGCTCATCATCTTGATAATTGCAATCAGAGCGATCGGCATGACCGTCATGATCGTCTGTTCGTTCTTAGCTCCTGCCACGATCGTCTGGATCTCCATCTCAACTTCCATTTTTTCGGTAATGATCTGTTGAGTATTCTTTATCACGTCTTTTATATTGCCGCCTTTTCTGTAACAGGTCTCAAAGACGTTTGCAAAGCTGATGATATCGTCCAGTCCGCTTCTGATACCGAAGTCAAGAAGAGATTTCTCAACGTCAACGTTGTTCGTGATCCCGTCAAGAATAACGTCCAATTCCTTGATAATTGCGGTATCCTCGGAATAGATCACGCGAAGATCGTCACGCGCGGCCTTAAACGAATCCACAACGTTTTTACCGCTGCCGATCGAAGTTGCCAGCGCGTCAAGCAGCTCACGGAATTGCAGTTTAAGGTCATTCTGCTTTTTCTTCATGATCTGCTTTGTCCTGATCGGAAGAAACAGAATGCCCGCGACCAGGCCGACGATCGACGAGATCACCACGTTCAACGTCCATGTCATTGGCGTCGGATCACCGAATTCGTTTTTTGCCAGACCGCCGTAAAACAGGTAACCGACAGCTGCACCGACAACGAAAGCCAGCAGAAAATACAAGACCTTTTCCGAAGGCTTCATGTAATACACTTTGTAGTTATAAGTAATGATATTCGTAGCGGAAGTATAATACTGAGGTTCTTTTTCCTTTTTTTCTTTCACAAATAATCCCATACCCGTTTCCCTCATATTTCTTCCTTGATTCCCGCTAATCTGAGTTTGAAATCGTTGACCATCTTATTGCCGGTCCTTTTCAAACTGCCGGACACCTTGTCCAGCGTGCTGTTTTCATCTTCCTCAAAGACGTAGAGCGGATTCAGTATGACCTTTTTATCCTTGTATCCGACGACCTCCGTGATCTCCATGGTCTTACGGGATCTGTCGCGCAGTCTTGAAAGATGGATGATGATATCGACCGCGGAGGCGATCTGCTGTCTGATCGCTTCCAGCGGAAGTCCGGCGGCTCCCTGCAGCACCATCGTTTCCAGACGGCTCAGCATATCCTCCGTCGAGTTTGCGTGGCCTGTCGAAAGCGAACCGTCGTGACCGGTATTCATGGCCTGAAGCATATCCAGCGCTTCTCCGCCGCGGCACTCACCGACGATGATCCTCTCGGGTCTCATACGAAGCGACGATTTGATCAGCTCGCGGATCGTGATTTCGCCGGCGCCGGAAGCGTTAGCGTTTCTCGTTTCAAGGCTGACCAGGTTCTCGACGCCTTTGATCTGAAGCTCCGCCGAGTCCTCGATCGTAATGATGCGTTCGTCCTTGGGAATGTAGTTGGACAAGGCGTTCAGAAACGTCGTTTTACCGGAGCCGGTACCGCCGCTGATGAAAATATTGTATTTCGCCTTGACCAGCAGCTCCAGCTTATCGGCGATCTCCTGCGTGATGGAGCCGTATTGTATCAGTTTTTCGATCGTCATCGGCGTTTTCGAAAACTTACGGATCGTCAGCGTAGGACCGCAGAGTGCAATCGGAGGAAGCACGACGTTCACACGGGAACCGTCGGGCAGACGCGTATCGCAGATCGGATTCGCCTGATTGACCTCACGGCCCGCAAGACCGACGATCCTCTGGATCACGTCTTCCAGGCGCCGCTGGCTTTCAAACTGCTTATCCAGCTTGAACAGACGCCCGTTTTGTTCTATGAAAATATGATCGGGGCCGTTGATCATGACCTCCGTAATGGTATCGTCGCTGATAATGGAATCAAGCAGCCCGAAGCCGCGGATCGAACTGTACACCTGCTGAACGATCGACACTCTCTGATCGATCGAGCAGTAGACGCTGCCGATCCGTTGAGCCACGATCTCTTCGATTTTCTCTTCCAGTTCGTCATCATCCATCTTGCTCAACGGCAGATTTTCCGAAACGTACCGTTTGATATCCGAGACGAATTGCTGTTCCTGATCGTATTCCATGGTAATACTTCCTCACTGAATCAGATTCAAATGATTTTGTCAAACATATCCTTCGGCGCGACCTGACCCAAAACCATAGCGGTCGTCGCGTGCTCGAACCGGGGATTTCCTCCGATATTTTTTACGCCGATCTCGTCGAGGGTCTTGCTCGTTTTACTGCTGAATTTGTTATAGATCAACTGGAGTCTGTTCGTGAGCGGGGAATCTGCGTTCTGCTCTATCGTAGAGAGGGCTGAAAACGCGCGGAACAGCTTTGCGTTTGACACATCGGAGCCGTCGCCGACCCAGACGATGGAATGCGTCTGACGCAGGACCTTCAGTGCTTCCCTGTCGATCGAGAAGTCGAGGTCAAGGATAATGACGTGATACGAACCGGTAAGCTTCAGCTCGTTGATCAGCCTAAGAATATCGTCCGAAGAGAGTTCCATCATATCCAGCGCGATCTTGCTCTGCGAGTAAAAATATACTCCTCTCGGATCCTGCTTCACGCAACTTTCAAGTTTGAGCGCCAAATTCGTTTTTTTGCTTTTCAGGGCAAAGATAATATCGCTCATATCAAACTGTCCGTCAGCCGAGAAGAAGGAATCGGAGGAGCCGAATCTCTCAAGGTTAAGGTATAACGTCTTTTTTCCCTGCGCGGCAAAATGGAGCGAGCAGGCGGCAGCCATCGTTGATCCGCCGCATCCGCCGCTTACGGATTCGAACGCGATGAATTTCGCCGAATCGTCCCCGAATTTCAGCCCGGATACGCTTCCCGCGTTTTCCGAGAAGATGCTGAGGATCTGCTTATAGATCAGATCCACTTTCTGGAACTTTGCGATCGCCCGCTGGTTGTTGACCATTTCAACATCCATGGAGTCTACGAGGTATGCAAACCCGCACCGCCTCGGCAATTTCGAGACGTCAATATCAAACGCGTCGTTTGCGACGAGCACGTCGATTTTTGCGCTGTCCAGCGTTGACAAAGCCACTTCCGGACTGGTAAATGAATAGATCTCAAATTTATCCGAATACTTCGTGCTGAAGACGGAGACGATCCTGTTAAGATAGCTTTGATCGCGTTCCAGGATGGCAAGCTTTATTTTCATGACCGAAAATCCTTTCAACCGACATTTTTTCGTTTCGTATCCCGTGAAGATTGCTGCGTGCGATTTCAAAAAACATCATTTATATTTCCGCCGATCACTCGCGCGGGTTGTTTTCATAAATAACACTCATAATAATTTGCGTAGAACTATGAGTTCAAGGTATTACTACAAGAAGCTCGTAAAACACCGGTGTCTTGCACTTTACGTACCCTTTTCCTGACCACTTATGTTAAATCAAATAGTTTTTGAAGCTGCGCCCGCTTCATTTCCAAAGAGGAATGAACATACGTATTCAATGTAACGGAGACGTTTGCGTGCCCTAAAATCTCGCTGAGTGATTTGATATCCACTCCGGCTTCTACACATCGTGTGGCAAATGTATGTCTGAGAACGTGATAATTGATATGCGGGATCCCGACGTTTTCTATGACCTTGTGAAATCTGTAATCAAAGGTCCTTGGGCTTACGAAGCCCGGTGATCCGGATATCACGTAATCGGATCCCGAATCAGCATATTGGTGTTTCAATGCGTTCAGCAGCGGCGGTGATATGGGGATATCCCTGACCGAAGCCTGTGTTTTCGGCAGATCGATCACCAGTCTGGAGGCCGACCCGGAAGCGGAAACGCTTCGTATCCGTGATACGGTGTGACGCACTTTGATAAGCTGCTGATCAAAGTCAACGTCATCCCATGAAAGCGCGCAAACCTCTCCGATCCTCAGACCGGCGTGCAGGGATAAAAGGATGCCGAGATTCGTCGCGTCACGTTCACGGCTGATCGAGTTCTCCAACTTTCTTTGCTCGGATAACGTCAGAACGGTTACTTCCCTTTTGGGAACTGCCGGTTTCAGTATTTCGGATTTCAGCGGATCGCAGAGCTCTTCCTTGACCGCAAAGTCCATGGCGGATTTAATGATGATCATGATGCTGCGTACGTAGGAAGGGGAAAGCCCTCCGGATCCGTCCAGCCTTCCGCTTTCAAGTTTTTCCTGAAGATAGGAATTGACGGCAGGCGCCGATATCTCATCGATCGATATGCCGCCGAGCCGGGGAAGAATGTGATTCTCGATAAGGTTCTGATACTTGTAAATCGTCCCTCCTTTGTTTTTGACCTTGCTGTTTTCAAGCCAGAGCCTTAATACCGCATCAAACGTTTTAGCCGATTGTTTCGTTCGGGAGGGGACGGTATTTCCGTTCTGACGTCTCATCTTTTCTTTCACCTCGGAACAGGTTTTTCCGTAAACGGATCGATAGATGATCGCTCCTCCCTCTTTCCGACCAACCTCAAGACGGCCTTCCCATCGACCGTCTTTCCGTTTGTGGATGTTTAATCCTTTTTTTGGCATTTTTCTGCACTCCTTTCAACCGTGCGTTTTTTGCTCTAAATATATGATATGTTATTTATCGAACACATCAACACGGATCCGGTAAACAGTTTCCGGAAAAACCACTTTTTTGACCACTGAAAACCGGAAAATCAAATATGGGAAAGGATCGGCAGTGTGTTCTATGTAATTATAACCCCGAACCCTATAAAATGTCGACCGGACAGCAGATATTCCGTTTGAAATCTATTGACATCTTTGTCATATTATGTTATAATTTAGGAGTATAAGTAGAATTATACCTTGTAGAAAACTCATAGTTCTACGCAAAGAAAGTGCGCTTTTTCTGACCGGAAAAGGCCTTTTTGTTTTTGAGCCTGTCTTTTGCTCACATACGTCTGACGCATTGCCCTTTGCACTTTCCCTTCATATGGAAAGAACAAAAACACGGGGCTGTCGCAAGTGTTTTTCTCACTTGCGGCAGCCCCGCGTTTTCCGTTTTCTATGTGTTATCGGATCCGGGCGCGGACGGCAGTCATCAAATGACCGTCAGCAGCGCGGCTCCCGAGTTCACGGAAGAACCGTATCCGTCCTTAACAGTACAGCGGTAGAGGTAACCGTCGAGTTCCTGTCTTGCGTTGACCGTGTAGTTCGCGGTCTTTGCGGAAGCGGCAGTTGCTTTCGTCCAGGTCGTGCCGCCGTTCTTGGAATAGTACCACTGGTAGGTCACCCCGTCGCCCTCCGCCGTCACCGTGAAA
>JAZLIW010000161.1:0-21330 GCA_045617585.1 Eubacteriales bacterium | reverse complement strand
GGCAACGTCGTCCTTCTTCCGTTTGACCTTGTATTCACCGCGGTATTTCTGCCCGCCGCGCATGAACTCGTTCCAGCGTATGACGGGCGCGTCCTTCGGGACGCGGCGCGTCTTTTTGCCCTCGGTCAGGGCAAAGCCGATCTTCAGGGGAAGGGAGAGCACGTCCTTGACGCTCGCGAGGATGAGGTGCGGCAGATCGACGTTCTTGCGGATGGCATCGAACTTCCAGTAGAACTGGTCCAGCGTGATCGCGGCGACCGAATTCGATTCCTTCAGATAGAATTCGATCTCGTTCTGTGAGGAGAGCGGATGGACCATATTCGCGACCGCGCCGACAACGTTCAGCGCGTAGAAAATGATGACGGTCTGCGGACAGTTCGGCATACAGACCGTGACCTTGTCGTTTTCACGGATGCCGATCGAACGGAGCGCTTTGGCACAGGTGACGACCTGCTCGGAGAAGGTGCGGTACGTGGTCGCGGTCCCCATAAAATCATAGGCGATATTGTCGGGGTACCGTTCGACGATCTCGCTGATCGCTTCCCACATGGTACCCTCGTGATAGGTCAGGGACGCGGGGACGTCCCCGAGGTTTTTGATCCAGGGTGTCTTGACTTCGGCTGACATGGCTCTTTTCCTTTCATAAAAATTACTTATTATCAGTATTCGACCGTTTCGTTACCCGGGGCTTCGAGCAGCTCCGGCTCGGCGAGCAGCTTCTTGAGCAGGCGCATGCTTCCGGCAAAGTAGACGCCGTCAGCGATCCGCTCGTCCGCGGTCAGACCGAGGTCGAGGGAATCACGAAGCTCATAGCTGCCGTCCGCCGCGTAAAAAGGACGTGGCTTTTTTTCGCCGATGACGAGGAAGATGGAATTTGTCCCCCATTCGGCAATGTGGTGGTAGCTTGCGTGCATCCGGATGGAACCGAGATTGGAGATAAAGACGGTCGTGTAATACGGATCGTCCTTCATCAGGCTCGCAGGATAATGCCCGTGTGCCTCCAGGCGGCGGAGAAACCAGACCGTCAGGGAGAGCAGGGGACGGGGAAGCCTGAGCAGGATCTTCATCTTGTCGGTCGTGCCGTCGGTTTTTCCTTCCTTGCGGACGGAATATACGACCTTCTTCACCTGGGAATAGATCTGCTCCAGCACCGGTACTTCGGATTCCGGATCGTATTTCACGATGGCGAGCGCTTCCGCGGCGTCATCCGTGAACTTCTTTTTCACGATGAAGGAAAAGGTGATCTCTTTTCTCTGATAGAGGCGGTTTGCCGAGTAAAAGCGGTTCATTTTCGGGCGCTGCGCGACGGTCTTTGCCATGGCGGCGCAGATGACGTGGAAGAAGGTATATCTGAATTCCGGTTCGTCCGCGTTTTTCTTTGCGAGGAACGCGTTGATCGCCGTCAGGTCGATCTCTTCGTTCAGGACCGCTTCGTTTGCCGTTCTGCCGGGGAGCATATAGGGCATCAGGAGATGCATGGGATCCGTTTCCCGGACCAGCCAGGCGTCCTTCCGGTCCCCGCGCTGCTTTTTCTGTTTTTCCATAAAACACCGTACCTTTCGTCGGCTCTCACAAGAGCCTGGTATCTTGTACCGCAAAGTACCTAACCATTGTAGTACAGTTTTCCCGTGATGTCAAGGGTTCCCCGAAAAATCAGGGTGATATTTTTGCTTTTTCACGCGGGAATTGAAAAAAGATGAGGCATGGGAGGAACGGAGCAGGGAATACGGAGGAGAAATCGGCACGGGGAAGACAAACAGGAAAACCGGGAAGAAAAAAATCGGAAAAATCGGGAATTATTTTTGAAAAAGGGTTGACAAATCCCGATGCGTGTGCTATAATGTCACCGTTGTTGCGATGGGAGCGTTCCCGAGTGGCCAAAGGGGGCAGACTGTAAATCTGTTGTCACTGACTTCGGTGGTCCGAATCCACCCGCTCCCACCAAAAAGAAAAAAGTCGCGTAAGCGGCTTTTTTTGTTCTTTTCACTTTTCTCTATGATCCCGTGCGACTTTTTCCAAAGAAAAGATAAGAGGTAAGAAAGAAAAGAAAAGAAAAGGTATGCTTTGCTTCGCAAAGCCATTTTTGTAGCGTAAGAGTCTATTAGGCGGGGATTTGGGGTTGACTTATACACTTTTTTATGCTACAATATATTAAAACATAGCAAATAAAGATGAAAAGAGTATAACCATGTCTGCCTTCCAATGTGAATTATGCGGAAGCAACCGTCTGATAAAAAAAGACGGAGCATTCCAGTGCGAAGATTGTGGAACCAAATATACGCTTGAAGAAGTAAGAAAACTGTTTGCAAAAGCTTCCGCAATCCATGCTAAACCTGATGTATCGTCCGGATCACCTTCAGTCTCCGCTCCCCGGGGAAAAATTACTGCCGATAATCACGTTTCTTCTTCTGGTGCGGGTATTTTTGATCGGATTATGGCTGACCGTGATAACGAGAAAAAGAAGCTTGAACGTGAAAAAGCTGCCCAAAAAGCCGCAAAAGAACGTTCCGATCAGACGAAGTTAAGCTTCATCAAAGCTTATATGACTCCCATCGTACAGAAGTGCCTGTATGAACTTCCGCAGGTTGTCATATCAAGAAAACCATCATGGTCTCTTTCTCTTACTCTTACGGAAGGCGTTTTCCATAAATCTGTTAGATATGATAGCATTATCCCTATAGCTTTTATGTACTGTAGTAAATATGTTAACATAAATCCTCCCCGTGGAGCGGAGTTGGAATCCGGCCAACGCGTTTCTTTATGTATTACTCAAACAGGAAATTATTACATCGGTTATTCATTTTATTATCCTGATTCTATATCAAGTCAATCTTTCCCTGAGAAAAAAAAGATCAGCCCCAATGACGCTTGTAACGTTTTTATTGAAGGATACTCCCATGATTTGCTTAATAGATGGAATCTAAAAAAAGGTGCATGGATACAAGCGGAAGATAGATATCTTGAAGAAGAACTGACGGAGTCGGATATCAAAAACTTATGTGATCAGATTCCCGAAATGATTATCACTCGTTTATTCGGATAAATATGACAATTCTTTCTTTCACTTGAAGGCTCTTGCTGCGGATAATCTCCGGAGTGTGGAAAGACAAAAATCCCTCGGCAGGATCAAACCGGCCGAGGCATTTGTTTTATGTGCTCGGCATGAGCGACCCACTTGGCGGTCAAAGTCCGCCACAGACTTGGCTGCACGGTAGTGTGAGAGGTCGGTCACTCAACTAACGGGTTGCCTCCAACCCAATTCTTCACTTTTCTCTCTTCATTATTTTTTACTTTTTTTCTTTGTCCCCATGAGTCGTTTTTTCATGCGAAAGAAAAAGGCACTCACTTCTTTTATCTCTTCCCCGGGTAAACCTCATTCTCCCATCCTCGGGACGAATGAGGCGTTCTGTTTTCATCTCACTTTCAGCTGCCGCTTTCCGTACGGTCCTTCGCACCCGACCGGACGACGTATTCCATCCGATCGAAGACGGTAACGCCCATTTCACGTAAGATCCGTTCCGAACGGTCTCTTGCCGTGTCGTCGTTATAACCGGGGATCAGCGGCAGACGGACCGTGACGCGCTCCGGCGTAACGAGGGAGAGGAGCCTCCGCAGACCGGAGAGCATCCTTTCGTTCTCCGTCCCCGTATAGCGCCGGTAGATCCCGGGGTCGGTATCCTTGCAGTCCACGATGAAGCGGTCGAAGATCTCTGCCGCCGCGCGGACGTTTTCCTCCGGGACGTTCAGCGACGTTTCCGCCCACAGCATCCATTCCTTCGGTGCGAGGGAACGGAACTCTCTGAGGAACGGGATGCGCAGAAGCGGTTCTCCCCCTCCGAAGACGATCCCGCCGCCCGACGCGAGGAAATAGAGCTGATCGACGGCGACGCGCTGAAGCAGCTCTTTCGGGGTCAGCAGCACCGTTTTTTCATCCGGGTCAAGGGACTGGGGATTGAGGCAGTATCTGCACCGCAGGGGACAGCCGTGGAACCCGACGAGCGTCGTGACGCCCTCTCCGTCGGTCTCGATCCTGTGCCGGACGATCCCGATGATCGGCGCCTTCCGCAGGGAAGAGACGTTTTCCGCATCCGCGAAGCGCTCCTGCGGGTCATTCATTGCTTTCTCCGTCTGCCGTGTTCTCCTCTGCGGGCATCGGTAGTTCTCCGTCGAGGAGCTCCGCGGTCTCCTCCGGGATCTCTCCGGGGAAAGGGATCACGCCCGCCGTGGGCTTTTCCGGTTCCTTGCCGTCGGTAACGTCTTGCCGTTCTTCCGTTTCGGTGATCGGGACGTTCGTTCCGCCTTCATACGCCATATCCCCGTCGAGCTTCGGCTCCGGGACGCAGGAGGCGGTTGCGATCGTGAGCGCTGCGGAGATCCCGGCGACCGCGGCACGCAGCCCCTTCTTCCGCCGCTCCTCCAGTTCTTTTTCCAGATACCTGAGTTCCGCTTCACATTTCGGGCAGGTCCCCGGGCAGTCCCCCTTGTGGCGGCATTCCCCGGTGATCAGCGCGATATCGTTTTCTTCCGCGATCTTTTTCCGGATCTCCTTTAAGATCCTGCACCGTTCTTTTCCGTTCATGGCGTTTTTCCTCCGCTTTCATTCTTACCTTATATGACGGAAAAAACAGGAAAAGGTTTCGCTTCGGACAAAAGTTTTTGAAAAAAATGAAAAATTTCCGTTTTCGCAGCCCACCCGGGAACTTTCCCGTTCCCCCGCCGTCGGTATCCGTCGAAGAACGTACGGACGGCGGAAAAGAATTTTTTTCGAGTTTGTAAAGTTTGTAAAGAATAAAAAAAGGAATTGATTTTTGCCTTGTTTTATGGTATAATAACTAAAATTATGCCATAGACAAAACGGATCAACGGAACAGAAAAATGAACAGATTGACTACAAGAACCCTGATCGTGATCACCGCGGCGATCTGCATGGTCATCATCGCCGGAATGCTGATCGTCCTCTGTATGACGCAGCCCGCGCCCGGTCCGGTCCCCGTCGTTTCAGGGGAGCAGACCGACGCGAAAGACCCTCCGGAAACGCCGGGATCCGATACCGGCGACGAGACCGGTACTCCTTCGACCGACGAATCCGAAACAGGAAATGAAACGCAGGCGGTGACCGATCCGCCCGTAACCTCCGCTCCCGAGACGCAGGCGCCCGAAACGGTGCCTCCCGAGACGCAGCCCCCCGAGACCGTTCCGGTCTCCTCTCCCGACTTTCCGGACGCGGTCCCGTATTCCGAGGCGAGGGACAAGAACTGGTTCAGCGACGCGCTGATGATCGGCGATTCCCGCACGGTCGGCGTCTCCCTTTATAAGAAGAGCGATATCCCGGTGACCTGCTATGCCCAGCAGTCCCTGAACATCAGTACGGCACTGACCTCGAAATTCATCAATATCGACGACCCCGATAATCTCTGCACGATCCTGCAGGCGATCGAGAAAAAGCCCGACTTCAAAAAGGTCTACTTCTGGTTCGGTCTCAACGACGTCGGCGGTGCGAGTACAGTCGCGTTCATCAACAGCTATAAGAAGCTGATCGGCGATACGAAAAAGCTGATGCCCGACGCCGAGATCTACGTGATCTCTGTGACCTGCGTCTCGAAGAACTTCGCCGAAAGCAGCAAATGGGGCGTCAACAACGAGAACATCCGCAAGTACAACGAGGCGATCTACCGGATGTGCACCGAGAACGGCTATCACTTCGTCTATTCGGACGAGCCCTTCATCGGGCAGGACGGGACGCTTCCTCCCGAGTATTCCACCGACGGCGCGCATTTCAATCCCGACGCTGTCGCGACGCTGTTCGACTATCTGCTGACCCACACCGCACGATAACTTATAAAGAAAAGGATCTTACGAATATGAAACACGTAACGAAATCGCTTGCCCTCCTCCTCGCGCTCCTCACCCTTGTCCTTGCGTTCGCTTCCTGCACGAAGGATCAGCCTGCCGACGTCACGCTCGACCTCGACGCGCTCGGAACGGCGCTCTCCAAGGTCAGATACGAGGATATCCTCGTTGCCCTGACGGACGAGACCGTGCTGAATACCGCTTATCCGGTCACTGCAGGCGCCGTCAAAAAAATCGTCTACGGCGGCAGCGGCGCGACCCCCGAGGAGATCATCCTCTGCGAGTATGAAAACGCGGACGAGGCGGCAAAGGCAAAGACCCGCTTTGAAAACCATCTGAACGGCAAGAAAGAAACGTTCGACACCTACAACGCGCAGTTCCGTCCGCTTCTGGACGACGCGATCCTCGAGGTCGTCGGGAAATACGTGATCTATTCCGTTTCCGCTGATGCCGCCGCGGCAAAGACCGCGATCGAAGCCGCAAAGACCGCGGCTCCGGCGAACTGAAAAATACCGAAGCAGGGAACCCTTCCGGGGCGTTCCCTTTTTCCGCTTTCATGGGGATGACGTTTTTCCCCGACCTGCTTATGCATCAATCAACCGGGAAAGGATCCTTTCGCCGAGGCGAAAGACGTGAACGATGGAAAAGATCTATACGATCCCGATCAACGAGGCGTTCGACGCGAGGATCGGCGGGGAAACGCGCGGCTGTCCTTTCTGCTCCCTCCGCCGCAGATTCGAGCACGACGAATTGGAGCTGATCCTCGGGGCTTCCATGATGGAGCCGGAGATCCGCATCCGCACGAACGAAAAGGGCTTCTGCCCCGATCACTTCGGCAAGATGCTGCGCTTCCGCAAGCGTCTGCCGCTCGCGCTGATGCTTGAGAGCCACATTGACGAATCGAGAAAACTGACGCGGGAGAATCCCGCCGCCGCGCTGCTCAAGGGGGCGGGGAGCGGCGTGCCCGAAAAACTCGAAAAGCTTGAAAACAGCTGCTATCTCTGCGACAGGATCTCGGACACGATGGGAAAACTGTTTTCCAACGCCGTCTGGCTTTGGGACAACGATCCCGACTTCCGCAAAAAGGTGAAGCAGATGCCGTATTTCTGCCTCCCGCATTACCGCGCCTGGCTGGTCGCCGCACGGAACGAACTCGGCAAAAAGGCGTACGGCACGTTCTATACCGAGACGGCGGAGGTCGAGAACGCGTACTTCGACAGCCTGAAGGACGACGTCAGCTGGTTCTGCAAAAAGTTCGATTACCGGTATGAAAACGAGCCGTGGGGCAACGCGAAGGACGCCGTGGAGCGCGCCGTCGCCTTCCTCGGCGGGGAGCCCTCCGCCGACGGAGATCAAACGTAAATCAAAAAATAACATATAGTCACCGAAAGGGGATCTGATCATGGCAAAGAAAACGTTGAACATCATCCCGCATTCCCACTGGGACAGAGAATGGTACATGGGGTTTGACCGCCACCGCGTCCGTCTCGTAGAGCTCTTCGACGCTCTGATCGACACCATGGAAAAGCACGAGGAATATACCTACTACCACATGGACGGGCAGTTCGTCGTCATCGAGGACTATCTGGAGATCAAGCCGGAAATGAGGGACCGTCTGTACGCCCTGATCCATGCCGGTCGCATCCAGATCGGCCCGTGGTACGTCCTGCAGGACGAATACCTGACGAGCGGCGAATCCAACGTCCGCAATATGCTTTACGGCATCAAGCTCTGCAAGTCGATCGGCGCCAAGCCGACGATGTGCGGCTACTTCCCGGATTCCTTCGGCAACGTGTCGCAGGCGCCGCAGATCCTGAACGGCTTCGGGATCGACAACGCGATCTTCGGCAGAGGCTTGAACGATCTCGGCTCCAATAACGCCGTCGTCAAGCAGAACGGCATCACGAACTCCGAGCTGATCTGGCAGTCTCCCGACGGGAGCGAGGTCATCGGCATCATGTTCGCCAACTGGTATCACAACGCGATGGAGCTCCCGACCGATCCCGAGGCACTGAAGAACCGCATCCATCAGATCAGCGCCAACGCCGCGCGTTTTGCCACCACCGATCAGCTCCTCGGTATGAACGGTTGTGACCATCAGCCCGTCCAGACCAACCTGCACGAGGCGATCCGGCTCGCGAACGAGGTACAGGATGAGGTCACGGTCCGCCAGACCAATTTCCCTGCCTACGTGGACGAGATCCGCAAGAACCGTGACAATCTCCGCGTCTATCAGGGTGAGATCAACGGTCAGTATTCCGCGGGTCACTTCCTCCTCATCAACACGGCGTCCTGCCGCGTCGATATCAAGCAGAAGAACCACCTCGCCGAAAACCTGCTCGCGCGTGAGGCGGAGCCGCTGAACGTCATGTCGATGCTTGCCGGCGACGAGTACCGTTCCGACTTCTATCTCTACTCCTGGAGAAAGCTGATGCAGAACCATCCGCACGACTCCATCTGCTCCTGCTCCGCGGACGACGTCTACGACGAGATGCTGACCCGCTTCCAGAAGTCTATGCTTACCGCGGACGAGATGCGTCTTGCCGCGCTCGATTACATGGCTGCCCGCGTCGATACCGGAAGGGCGGCAGAGCGTAATATCATCCTCTTCAACCTCGATCCTCATTCCTATACCGAGACCGTCACGACGGTCGTCGACTTCGACGAGAAGGATCCCGTCGATTCCGTTCGCCTGGTCGATGAAAACGGCAGGGTCCTTCCCGCCGTCGTGAAGAACCTCGGCAGGACCTTTACCTACACGCTGCCGAAGGACCGCTTCCGTCAGCCGAAGCACGTCAAGCGCTTTGAGGTCACCTTCCCGGTCACGATGTGCGGCATGGGCTATACCGTGATCCGCGTGGAAAAGGGCGGCGCGGAATACGCCGAGACCGTGAAGCTGGACGAGATGAACCTGACCGCCGAGAACGAGACGCTGATCGTGAAGATCAACGGTAACGGCTCCTTCGACCTGACCGATAAGCGCACCGGCAGAGTCTATCCTTCCTGCAACTATATCGAGGATACGAAGGATCAGGGCAACACCTATCTGTACGGACCCGTGGACGGCGACGTTCCGGTCACCAGCCTTGAAGGCAAGGCGAAGACCACCGTTGCCCGTACGCCCTTCAGCGTTACCTTCCGAACCGAGGTTCAGATCGCGATCGACGCCGATATCGTGACCGAGGTCACGCTGACCGCAGGCATCGCCCGCGCCGATATCCGTACCACGGTGACCAACCGTGCGGAAAATCACCGCATCCGTGCGATGTTCCCGGCGGAGATCCCCGCAAAGTACGACTACGCCGAGGGCCAGTTCGACCTCGTCCGCCGTACCGTCTACCCGTGGGAGCACTGGACCAACCCCTACAACACGCAGAGATGCACCTCCTTCTTCCTCGTTGAGAGCGAGGACGCGGCGAACCCCGGCTCGCTGCTGATCGCCGGCAGAGGCCTGAACGAGTACGAGATCATGCGTGACGGCAGGAACACGATGGCGGAAACGCTGCTCCGCTGCGTCGGTGAGATCGGCGACTGGGGCTACTTCCCGACGCCCAAGGCACAGCAGAAGGGCACCTTCGTCCTCGAGTATTCCGCCGTTCCTTACGCCGCTGCCGACCGTGCGGCTGCCGTTTCCCTCGGCTACAACTTCTCCGACCGGACCTTCAACCTGATCCAGACCGGGAAGCACGGGGGGACGATGCCCGAAAAGAAGACCTATTTCACGCTGAACGACGATATGATCCGTCTTTCCGCCGTCAAGAAGGCGGAGGAGAGCGGCTCGGTCATCGTCCGTCTCTTTAACCTCTCCGAGGATGAAAAGACCGTGACGCTCGGCGTCTCCGGCGATTTCACCGGCGCGTATCTGACCGGCATGGACGAGATCAGAAGGAGCGCACTCGAGCTGAAGGACGGCGCCGTGACCCTCACCTTCGGCATGAAGAAGGTCCTCACCGTAGAGCTGACCCGATAAGACCCGAAAAACGATTCCGTCCTTTCCTCGGAGTTCTGCGGAAAGGACGGAAAGTGAAAATCCGATGAATCTTGCGTGAAAAACGTGACTTTCCGGTCGGGACGTGTTATACTGAACTGTCCCGGATAAAAACCCTGAAAGGAACGCTCGTGAAGAGCGGAAAACGACATGATTAAAATCGAACACCTCGTCAAGCGGTACGGTGACAAGACCGTTGTCAACGATATCAGCTTTGAGGTCGGCGACGGCGAGATCGTCGGCTTCCTCGGGCCGAACGGCGCGGGAAAATCCACGCCGCTGAATATGCTGACCGGGTATCTTTCCAGTACCTCGGGCACCGTCGAGATCGACGGCTTCGACATTCTGGAAAATACGCTGGAAGCGAAAAAGCTGATCGGTTACCTCCCGGAGCAGCCGCCGCTGTATCCCGAAATGACCGTGGAGGAATACCTGAATTTCGTTTACGATCTGAAACACTGCACGCTGAACCGGAAGAAGCATCTCGCGGAGATCTCGGAGGTCTGCAAGATCGACGACGTGTATCACCGCGTGATCGGCAATCTTTCCAAAGGCTATAAGCAGCGTGTCGGTATCGCGCAGGCACTCGTTTCCAACCCGCGCGTGATCATCCTCGACGAGCCGACGGTCGGCCTCGACCCCAAGCAGATCGTGGAGATCCGCAACCTGATCCGTACGCTCGGTCTTGACCATACGGTCATCCTGAGCACGCATATCCTCTCGGAGGTCCAGTCGGTCTGCGACCGCGTCGTGATCATCAACAAGGGCCGCATCGTTGCCGACAAGCGCACCGAGGAGATCGCGACCGCGGTCGAGGGCAACCGCCGGATGTCCGTCCGCATCTGCGGACCGCAGAAGGACGTCCTGACGGCGCTCCGCTCGCTGAACGGCGTTTACGCCGCAGAGGCGGTCGGTCAGCAGGATATGGACAGCATCACCTACGTGATCGAGACGTCCGAGGGCATCGACGTCCGCAAGCCGCTCTTCCACCAGATGGCGCAGAACGGCTGGCCGATCATCGGGATGGAAGCGATGGGCGCGAACCTCGAGGACGTGTTCCTGACGCTGCTCGGCGAAGACGCAGCGAAAAAGAAAAAGAGATCCGGAAAGAAAGAGGGGTAAGGAAGACCTATGATCGCCATTTTCAAACGCGAGATCCGCGCGTATTTCACCTCTCCTCTCGGATACTTTTTCATCGGCGTGTTCCTTGCCTTAAACGGCGCGATCTTCTCTTACAGCACGCTCCAGCGGGGTGCGGACAGCAACCTTGCCACGTATTTCACCTCCATTCTGTTTGCGTTCGTCATTCTCGTTCCGCTCCTCACGATGCGCTCGTTCGCGGAGGAACGGAAGGCAAAGACCGAGCAGCTGCTCCTCACCTCTCCGGTGACGCTGCCGGGCATGGTCTGCGGCAAGTTCTTCGCCTCCTACGCCATGTTCTTGATGACCCTGTTCGTCGGTCTGTTCAGCCTTTATCCGCTCTATAAGTTCTCCGAGGAAACGCCGAACACGCCCCGCATCATCGGCTACATCATCGGCATCATGCTGGTCGGCGCCGCCTTCGTCGCGGTCGGCATCTTCGTTTCCTCACTGACCGAGAATCAGCTGATCGCATCGCTCGGTACGATGGCGATCCTGCTTCTGTTCCTCGTGACCAGCTTCCTGAACCAGTACATCCCGTTCGCATGGCTGCGCTCCGCGCTCAGCTGGGTCTCGATCTATTCGAGATACGGGAACTTTACCTACGGGTATTTTGACTTCGCCGCCATTCTCTATTACGCCTCGATCAGCTTCGTGTTCCTGTTCCTGACCGTGCGCGTGTACGAGAAGCGCCGTTGGTCGTAAGGAGGCGTCACCGTGAATCTTTTCAAGAACAGAAAGTTCAAGTACGGCTCCGCAGCCGTGGCGCTGACCTGTGTCTGCGTCGCGCTGATCGTGATCGTCAATATCATCTTCTCCTCTCTCGCCGACCGGTACCGCTGGTACGTCGATATGACGAAGGAGCAGATCTACGGCATTTCCGACGCGTCGATCGCTCTGCTCGACAGCTATAAGGAGCAGACCGATCTCCACATCGACATCATCTTCTGCATGGAAGAGGACGAGCTGGCAAACGACTATTCTCTGACGCTGGTCAACAACCTCGCCAAGGAATACAAGGAGACCTTCGATTTCATCGATATCAAGTATATCGACGTCATCCGGGAACCCGCGAGAGTACAGCAGTATAAGTCCACCGACGTGCAGACGATCAAGACCACGAACGTGATCATCACGGACGGCAGCCGTTCCCGCGTCTACGCGGCGAAGGCGTTCTTCCGCTTCGCGCAGTCGACCGGCAACGTGTTCGCGTTCGACGGCGAATACAAGATCACCTCCGCGATTCTTTCGATGCAGGGCGACAACCCGATCGCCTACTTCACGAACGGCCACGGAGAAAAGACTGACGATTCCACGCTCTATACGCTCTTCGTCGACGCCGGGTACGAGGTGCGCACGATCGACCTCTCGAAAGAGGATCCCGATCCTGCCGCAAAGGTCCTCGTCATCAACAACCCGCGCTACGACTTCCTCGGTTCTTCCGCGTCTGTCAGCGAGATCGACAAGATCGATAAGTTCCTCGATTCCTTCGGGAACATGATGGTCTTCCTCGATCCGACCTCCAAGGCGGAAAAGTTCCCTGAGCTCAACGAGTTTCTTTCCGAGTGGGGCATCCGCTTCGAAGATAAGATCGTCCACGACTATTCCAACTCCCTCTCCGTCGACGGGACCGAGCTCGTTGCCGAATATCCGAACGACGACGACGTCGGCGCCGCGCTCCTTGAGACGATCACCGACCTCGGCGATACCCCGAAGGCGATCGTCAACAACGCGCGTCCGATCAGCTTCCTGTGGACGGATACCGACAAGGCGCCTTACCGCCACACCTCCGCGATCCTGAATACCTCCTCCGAGAAGACGGCGTTCGCCGTTCCGTTCGATTCGACCGAGCCCGGTGAAGAGACGGAGCACGGGATCTATCATCTGATGACCGTTTCCGCCCAGTCGAATACGGTCAACAACGACCAGATCTATCATTACGTTCTTGCCGCCGGTACCTCCTCTTTTACGGACGACACCTATATCGGCAGCACCTCTTACGCGAACCGCGATATCATCTTCTCCGCGATGAAGGCGTTCGGCAAGACCTCGGTCCCGATCGACATCAGCTTCAAGGTCTTTGAGGACGAAGCGCTGGATATCACGACCGCGGAAGCGAACCGCTGGACCGTGGTCCTGACGGTCGTTCTGCCGCTGATCGTCGCCGTGATCGGTGCCGTCGTGCATTTCAGGAGAAAGCACTTATGATAGGAAAACAGAAAAAACTGATCCTGATCGGTGCCGCGGCGTTCGTCGTTCTGATCCTCTCCTATTTCTTCATCGTGCGCCCGCTTCTGAAGGTCGATACGCCGGAGGAAGAGATCCCCGAGCTTCTGCCCGGGGAACTGCTCGGCACGAGCAACCGTATCCTGATGTTCGAGCACTGCGAAAAAGCGGATATCGCCTCGATCGAAGTACACAACAAAAAGGGATCGTATACCTTCTACCGCGCCCTTGACGATAACTTCTACATCAAGGGAAAGGAAGCCGCCCCGTACAGCAAGGAGGCGCTTTCCTACCTGATTGTCTCCGCGGGCTATACGCTTTCTCTGCGCCGCATCACCACCGACTGCGAGGACTTCCACGCGTACGGGCTCGCGCCCGAGGACGATCCCAACTGGTACGTCCTGACGAGAACGGACGGCACGGTCCATAAGGTGTGGATCGGTGATCCGCTTGTCACGGGCGGCGGCTATTACGCCCGCTACGACGGGAGAAACGCGGTCTACGCGCTGGACGAGTCGATTGCGATGACCCTGCTTGCCGACGTCAACTTCCTGATCACGCCGGTCCTCGCGTATCCGATCTCCGCGTCCGACTCCTATACCACCGACGATTTCTATATCATCAAGGACGGCGAATACTTCGTCAAGGTCGATTATCTGACGAACGAGGAAAAGCCGACCGACGCGGGGCTTGGCTCCTTTGAGATGATCTATCCGACGCATTACAGCCTCAACGACGACAACTATACCGAGATCATCGGTCTGTTTGAACAGTTCTACGGTGCCGGGACCGTCGAGGTCTGCGAGACGCTCGGCGAAGAATACTGGTCCGCCCTGCTGGATCCCGACGCGCCGGAATCCGGGATCGACCTCGACGAAAAGGTGAAGGACTCCATCGCACGCCTCAAAGAGCTGTACGGCATCGATCTGGAGCATCCATACCGTCTGGTCCACTATAAGTATCACAATCTCGGTACGACGATCGTGTTCTCCGCACCCGATGAAAACGGAAATATGTACGCGTACAGTTCTCTTTACGATCTGGTCGCGCTGATCGGCCCCGAAAAGACCTACTTCCTCGACTGGGATCTGATCAAGTTCGTCGATCATCCGATCTTCATGGAGAATATCAACGACGTAGCGAAGATCGAGGTCATCAGCTCCGACGTGAACGCGACGTTTACGCTCGAAGGGGAGGGCACCGATATCATCATCAAATCGGACCGCTCCGACAAGGCGTTCGATTCCACGGCGGTCAAGAACTTCCGTCAGTGGTACCGCCTGCTGATCTCCATCAACATGGAGGACTACGCCGAGGAGACCGATATCGGCGTGATGGATCCGATGGGGACCTTCCGCATCACCTTCGATAACGGTGAGGTGCGGGAATTCAGCTTCTATTCGTATTCCACGCGCCGCGCCTTCTATACGATCAACGGGGAAGGCGAGTTCTACGTCCTGAAAAAATCCGTCGAAAAGGTACTGGAGAACGCGATCCGCGTCATCAACGGCGACTCGGTCAACGCGGACTTCTGACGGGACGGACCGCAGCGGACGAAGATAAAAACGCTGCCGAGTGGTTGCTGCACGAACGTGCAACAACCACTTTTGAAAAGAAAGGAACGACGGAATGAAAAAAACGATACGCGGAGCGGTCTGTCTGCTCCTTGCGCTCCTCACGCTGCTCCTCTGTGCCTCGTGTTCCAAACCGGAGGACGACCGTACCGTTCTGACGGTCAACGGAGAAAAGATCTGCTACGATGAATACCGCTATTTCTTCCTCAACAGCGCCGCCTCTTTACGGGAAAAAGGGATCACCGATTTTTCCGTTGAAGAGAATCTGGAGGCACTCCGCGCCGATACACTCGAGATCCTGAAAAGGAACGCCGCGATCCGCAGCCTCAGTGAGGAATACAAATTCACGCTGGACAAGGAAGACAAGAAACTGATCAAGGATCAGTATAACGCCGTCCGCGATGAATACGAGGACGAGGAATCGTTCCTGCAGAGCCTGCGCGGCAGTTATCTGACCGATTACGAATTCCGCAGGGTGCAGGAGACGGTCTACCTCTGGCAGAAGCTTTACGACTGCATGACCGACGAATCGAACTTCATCATCCGTGCGGACAACGAGACGCTCCTTGCCGATATCCCGGTCAATTTCTGGCACGGGATTCAGATCCTCGTGATGAACGACGCCGGGGAGAAAAAGGAAGACAACCGCGCCCTTGCCGAAAAGATCCTTGCGGAGCTGGACGGCGGCGCCGACTTTTCCGCCCTGCTTGCCGAATACGGGCAGGATCCAGGATCGAAGAACGGGATCGGTTATTACTTTACCGCCGGGGAACTGCTCGAGTATTTTGAGGAAGCGATCCGCGGGATGGAGGAGGGCGAATGGTCCGGCGTGATCGAAACGCCCGACGGCTACGCCATCGTCAAACGGCTCCCGATGGAGCAGGAGTATATAAACAAGCACCTCGAGGACTTCCGGGAACGGTATATGGCAAGACGCTTCAACGAAATGCTTGCGGATGAAATGAAGAAGGTCGTCTACGAGACGACGACGCTGTATTACAGCCTCGACCCGGACGATATGTGATCGGGCCCGCTTCCGTCGTAGGACAGCGCGAAGCGTTTCAGCGCCCGTTCACGGATGCGATAGACCGTGCTGATCTCACAGTTCATGACCCCGGCGGCTTCCGTCGGGGTCTTTTCATCCGGTCCGCCGGAGAAAAGGACACGCAGAAGAGTCGCTTCCTCCTTCGGCATCCGGTCGAGGCAGCGGTCGATGCAGCGGATCTCGGTGCGGATGCGCTCCAGCCTGGCACGAAGCTCTGGCAAAGAAAACAAATGTTCGCATATATTTTCGGAAGAAACGGAAGATGCGGCACTCCTGTCTTCCGGCTTGCCGGAAGATAAGCCGGGGTATTTCGTCTCGGTTTCGATCTTCTCATTCAGATTCTGTTCCGCGGTGAGAAGAAAATATCGGCTGCGAAGAAGCCTGATCGTCTGTTCATACTTGATATGTTTCATAATACTCCTGAAATATTGAGATAATTTGTTCGGGACGGCGTTTCGTTCTTGACAAAAGGGAAACGTTCCGCTATAATATGGAGGAAAGGGGAAAGGAATTTCGCTTTTGTTCTACTTCTATTATATTCCGAAAAACCGGAATTGTCAATAGGATCAGGTAAATTTATTGAAAGAAATTCCGTTTGAAGATGACGTTCCAAAAAATATTTGTCGACCTTTTGAAGAGCCGCGGGCTGTCCCCGCTCCGTCTTTCCAAAGAGATCGGGATCCCGAAGTCGATCGTTTACGAATGGAAGGACGGCATCCGGGAACCGAGCGCGGAGAGCCTTAAAAAATTATCGTCTTATTTCGGCGTGAGCGTGTCGTATCTCCTCGGGATGGACGATGAGGACGCGGGGGAACGGGAGATACTGATGATGCTCCGACAGACGAAGCAGATCTCCGCGCAGGACCACGAAAAACTGCTTGAGAATTTCCGGCAGACGCTGGAAATATATCTCCGGGCAAGAAACGGAGACGGCGATGACGAATGAACGTGCGGAAAGGGAGGCGGTCGCGCTGCTTTCTTCTCTCGGCGTCACCTCCCCCGCTTCGCTGTCTCTTCTGGATCTGCGTCGCTCACTGCCGAAGGCCGTACTGACCGAGACCGCGGAACGGTACGCGAAAGAGACCGGAGCGGAACTGCTTCAGGACGGAATCGACGGGATCTCCCTCCGTCTCCGGGGCACTACGCTGATCCTGTACCGCGCAAAGGCGTCTGCCGCAAGAAGAAACTTTACGATCGCGCACGAGCTCGGTCATCTTCTCCTTGGTCATACGTCAATTGATCCGGTGTCCGAACGGGAGGCTGACCTGTTTGCCTCCGCCCTTCTCCTTCCCGCCTGCGTCGTATCACGGATCGAGGCCGTCACGGGGGAACGTCTCACAACGGAGAGAATGAAGCGCTATACCTCCGGCAGCGCGCAGTTCCGCACCCGCCGCCGTGCGGAGCTTGATTTTGCCGACCGGATCTTTTCTCCGGAGGAGAGGGAATACGCCGCAGACTTCTGCGCCGGGATGGAGTCCGCCCCGGCTTTTTCGGAGATCGAGGACAAATGGCGCGATCCGCAGTGACGCGCGTGAGATCCGTCTGCCGAAAGGGACGGCTCCCAATGAATATCTGATGAAATGAAAACACGCCGAAAAGGTTTTTCCTCTTCGGCGTGATTCTTTCGATATGATTAGAATGCTCCGTCAACCCGGCTGATGAACTCCGTAATGCTTCCGCAGGGAGAAGAGCAGAGGGATCAGCGATTTCTCGTAGGGGATGAAGATTTTTTCGTCGATCATACGGAGGATGGTCTCCTCGTCTGCCCAAGCGACCTTTTCCACCTCTTCGTACTGCAGGGAAAGCGCGGTCTCGTCGACGTCCTTTTCGATCAGATAGAAATCGTCGAAAATGTGATTGCCGTTGACCGTGAAGCGGGGGCGGATCCCCGAGAAATCGCAGTCGATACCGACCTCCTCGAAGAGTTCTCTGTGTGCCGCCTGACGGCTGTCTTCCCCCTGGACGGAGCTGCCTCCGACCGTGATATCCCATAAGCCGGAAAAATCTTCCTTGAACGGCTGCCGCTTCTGGATCAGCATCTGACCGCGGCTGTTGAAAACGCAGATATGTACGACGAGATGATATTCGCCCGGGCGGTATTCCGCGCCGCGTACCATCTCTCCTGGCAGCAGATTCCGGTCAACGTCGTAAACGTCCCAAAGTTCCAATCGTATCACCACTTCTTTTTTGATTTGAGGTCCGCGTACATTTCAAGAAAACTGTCGTGCCGTTCCTTCGGGATCCTTCCGTCCGCGACGGCGGCAAGGACGGCGCAGCCCTCCTCCTTGGTATGCGTACACTTGGTATAGCGGCACTGACCGAGGAGCGGAATGAATTCCCGATAGGTCATCGGCAGGTCCTCCAGCGTGAAAAAGTCGAACCGGACGAGATCGAGCATTCCGAAGCCGGGCGTATCGGCAAGATAACCCGTGGCACCGTCCTCCGGCGCTATCACGTCGAGCGGATAAAGCTCGACGTGACGCGTGGTATGCTTGCCCCGTTCGATCTTTCGGCTGATCTCGCCGGATTTCAGATCCAGAGAGGGGAAAAGATCGTTGAGCAGCGTCGATTTCCCGACACCGGACGCGCCCGCAAACGCGGAGACCTTTCCGTTCATGCGTTCGAGAATAAAGCGGCGCAGGAGCTCGTTGTCCCCGCCCGTCCGTACCGCAGAGGTGACGAAGACGTCGAAGCCGGAGCGGCGGTAGATCGCGGCGAGTGCCTGCGCGCCGTCTCCGTCGAGATCCTCCTTGGTGAGGATGACGACCGGCTCGACGTGATTGAATTCCGCGATCGAGATCAGCTTGTCGACGTTCAGCAGAGAGGGCTCCGGCTGCGTGACAGAGAGAACGAGGAAGAGCGTGTCGAGATTGGCAAGCGGCGGCCGGATCAGCGCGTTTTTCCGTTCCGGGATCGATGTGATCAGATATTCGTCGTTATCTCCCGTTAGGACGACGCGGTCGCCGATCAGCGGCTTTTCTCCGCGGTGACGGATGATCCCGCCGCATTTGCAGAGGACCGTTCCTTCTTCGGTGCGGACGGTATAGAGGCCGTCAAGCCCCTTGAGTATGATTCCGGTTCGTTCCATATCAGTCGTCTTTCTTATCGCTGACGTACGATTTGTCGATGTTGACCACGGCGTAATACGTCTGCCCGCCTTCGGAAAGAGAAGCGACGGCTTCCTTCGCCGCCTTCCGGACCTCGTCGTCGGTCATGAAGAAGCCGAAGGGAACGAGCACGTCGAAGATCAGATTGGTGTGCGTCGGTCCGGAGACGATGCGCATATCGTGTACGTTCAGCTCCGGGTCGATCTCGGTCATCCGGTCGGTCACCGCTTTTCTCAGAAACGAGAGGGTCTCGTCGTTCGTATCGATGGGGTCCATATGGATGACGGCGGAGCAGTTCAGCTTTTCGCAAAGCTCCCGTTCCGCGTTGTCGATGACGTCGTGCAGCGAAAGGATATCCTCGCCGCACGGGACCTCCGCGTGGAGAGAGATCATCCGTCTTCCCGGACCGTAATCATGGACGATCAGGTCGTGGATGCCGGTGATCTCGGGATATGATAGCACGGTCTTCTCAATGCTGTCCACGAAATCCTTTTCGGGCGGCTGACCGAGCAGGGGGTCGATCGTCTCTTTTGCCGCGCGGATGCCGGCGATCACGATCAGTATCGCTACGAGGATACCGCACCAGCCGTCGATCCGCAGGTCGAAGAAATGACCGACCAGCGTTGCGGCGAGGACGACCGCCGTCGCGCAGGTATCGGAAAGGGAATCGGCAGCGGTCGCTGCCATCGCGGCGGAGCCGATCTTCTTGCCGACCGCGCGGTTATAGAACGCCATATACAGCTTGACGCAGATCGAAACGATCAGGATGACGACTGAGATCACGCTGAATTCGATGTCTTCGGGATGAAGGATCTTGTCGAACGAGGTCTTGGCAAGCTCCACGCCCATGAAAAGGATCGCCGCGGCAACGAACAGCCCGGAGAGGTATTCCATCCTCCCGTGTCCGAAGGGATGATCCCGGTCCTGCTTCTTTCCCGCAAGGCGGAAGCCGAGCAGGGTGACGACGGAGGAGCCCGCGTCGGAAAGGTTGTTGAATGCGTCCGCGGTGATCGCGACGGAGCCGGTGATCAGACCGGATACGAATTTCCCGGCGAAGAGCAGGAGATTCAGAAAGATACCGACGAGCCCGCAGAGGACGCCGTAGGCCTGACGCACGGCGGGAGACGATACGTCGTCACGGTCACGGATAAAAAGACGGGAAAGCAGAGAGACCATCGCTCATTCCTCGATCGTGATGCGGAGGATGCGCTGATCGACGCGCGGGCGGTCGCGCATATCGGTCGCGACGGAAGCGATCTCGTCGACGACCTCGATCCCTTCGACGACCTTGCCGAAGGCGGCGTACTGACCGTCAAGGAATTTGCCGTCCTTGTGCATGATGAAGAACTGGGAGGAGGCGGAGTTCGGCGCGGAGGTGCGTGCCATCGAGATCACGCCGCGCTCGTGGGAAAGCGTGTTCTGCTTCCAGCCGTTCTGACGGAATTCACCGGGAATGGTCTCCTTGGAGCCGCCGGTCCCGTTCCCCTTGGGGTCGCCGCCCTGGATCATGAAGCCGGCAATCACGCGGTGGAAGATCAGCCCGTCGTAAAAGCCTTCGCGGACGAGCTTTTCAAAGTTGGCGACGGTCTTCGGGGCGAATTCGGGGCAGAGCTCGAGGCGGATCACGCCGCCGTTTTCCATTTCGATACGGATCATTGTGCATTTCCTTTCTTGTTTGAAAAAAATAGAAGAGATAACAGCCGTTTGACCGTTTACCGGTCGAGCGCGTCACGGAAGGCTTCCGCAAGCGCCGCAAAGTCGAGCGTGGAGAGGGTCTCGCCGCGGACGCCGGGATCGAAACCGGCGCGGCGGATCACCTCTTCCAGTTCGCTTTTGTTCAGCTCCGGGAAATAACCGGAGACCGAATTGATCAGGGTCTTTCTTCGCTGTCCGAACGCTGCTTTGATTACGCGGAAGAGGAGCTGCGGATCGCGCACCTCGGCAGGCGGAGTCTTGTACAGATCGAGCCGCACGACGGCGGAATCCACCTTGGGCGCCGGGACGAAGGATCCGGAGGAGACGCCGAAGAGACGTTCGGCACGGGCGTACCAGCCGACGGAGGCGGTGATCGCGCCGTATTCGGAGCTGCCGGGCAGGGAGGTCAGACGCACGGCGACCTCCTTTTGCACCATGACGGTGATGTGATCGAACGGGACGCCCGATTCCAACAGCTTCATGAGGATCGGCGTCGTGATATAATACGGCAGATTGGCGCAGACCGTGACGTTCATCCCGGCAAAATGCTCTGCGATCAGCGCGTTCAGATCGGTCTTCATGACGTCTTCGTTGATGACCGTGACGTTGCCGAAGTCGGCGAGCGTCTCCCCGAGGACGGGGATCAGCGTCCGGTCGATCTCGACGGCGACGACCTTGCGGTACCGCGCGCAGAGCTCGCGGGTC
>JAZLIW010000160.1:0-46034 GCA_045617585.1 Eubacteriales bacterium | reverse complement strand
TATAACCGTATTCCTTCTGGATGTCGCTCAGGATCATCATAAGCGGAGTAGTCTCGTCAGCGTATCTGTCGCAGATCTCGTTGATGAGCTTGACTGCTCCTTCCTGCAAATGAGCCATGGAAAGCCCTCCTTGTGAATTTTATAATACACTTTATTATACATCATAAAGGGCAGGCTTGTCAATCATATTCGGAAAGATTCCGAGGAAATTTTTCGGGTTTCCCGGAAGAACGAAGGAATTCTTTCATTTTTTACAAAAAGAGGAAAAACGCGGTTGGAAGGGAGGATGAAAAAAGCCCCGGTGCGTCAGACCGGGGCTGAAAAGGACGGGATCAGACCGCTTCGTTACAGATTGACGGTCGGAGCGATATCGAAGAGACGGGCGGAGCCGGCGCGGACCGCGTCGAAGAACTCACGCACGGAGAGGGCGGGCAGGTCAAGCTCCATGCCGCAGAGACGGGAGTGATTGACCCAGTGAAGATCGGTGCCCGCCTGACGGAATTTGCCGTAGGAGGCGGCGTAATCGTCGGCGTGACGGTTCGCCTCGTCGCTGCGCATCCCGGAAAGGACCTCGACGCCGTCGGTCTCCCCGGGGATCAGCAGGGAAGAGGTGACGCCCTCGCGGAAGGGGTGCGCGTGGACGACGACGGCGCCGTCCTGACGGACTTTTTTCAGATAATCGACGGGACCGAGGCAGAAGGTGTCGCGGTTTTCCATCAGCCAGTCGCGGTCAAGACCGTAGACGAGATAGTGGTTCCAGCCGTAGCCGTATTCCCATCCCTGAAGGACGGTGATGCCGAGGGAACGGGCTTCCGCTCTGGCGGCGTCGTAGCCGGTGCAGAGGCGGTCAACGCGCTCCTCCCACGCGGCGGCGGTCTCGAGCTTCACGACCTCGTCGCGCAGGATGTGGTCGGTAAGAAAGAAGCCGGCGTAGCCGAGCAGAGCAAACCAGCGCGCGAGCTCGTCGCCGGTGTTTCTGCCGCAGGGGAATCCGGTTTTGGTGTGACAGTGTGTTTCGTAACGGTAACCCATGATGTTCATATCTCCTTTTCTGATCGGAAACGTCGTAAGGTTCATAGCCCCGCTTCGCGGAAGACGGAGCAGAGCGCGGGGAAGAGGTCGGAGGGGAGCATCCCTGTTTCCGATCTTTCCGCGGCGGCGCGGTCGGCGGCGAGCCCGTGCAGAAAAACGGCGAGCTTTGCCGCGTCGAGCGGGCTTTTCCCCTGTGCGAGGAAGCCGACGGTCATCCCCGCAAGGACGTCACCGGAGCCGCCGCGCGCAAGACCGGGATTTCCGGTCGTGTTTTCAAAAAGTTCCCCGTCCGGGGAGGCGATCACGGTCCGGTGAGATTTGAGGACCGTGACGCAGCCGTACTCCTCCGCAAAGGCAAGCGCCGCGGAAGCTGGGTCGGAAAGCAGGTCGGAGACGCTTTTCCCCGTCAGCCGCGCCATTTCTCCCGGATGGGGCGTGACGACCGGCGTTTCGTTTGCGCAGGAAAGGACCTGCGGATGCGCGGCGATCGCGTTCAGCGCGTCGGCGTCGAGGACGAGCGGACACGGCGCGTTCAGGAGCAGGTTCTCGGTCAGGACCCGCGTGTCCTCGGTATTCGTCATCCCGCAGCCCGCAAGGACAGCGGAGGCGCGGGACGCGGCGTCGAGCACCGCTTCGGTCGCGTGGGAGGAGATGCCGCCCGTGCCGTTCTCCGGCAGAGGGAGGAAGGTCACCTCGGGCAGCCGCGCAGCGACGGCGTCGGCGACCGCGTCCACCGAGGCAAGGCGGACGATGCCCGCGCCGCAGCGGAGCGCTCCCTCCGCGCTCAGGGAGGCTGCGCCGCGAAAAAAGACCGAGCCGCAGAGCAGAAGCGCGGTGCCGTAGGTCCCTTTGTGGGAATCTCTCGCGCGCCTGCCGAGCAGGGGCAGGACGGAGACAGGCGTCAGATATGCCGGCGTCATTGGATCACGCTCCTTCGTTCATGATGATGTACGACAGATATTATACCTATTTTTGGCGAAAGTGTCAATATCATTCCGGCGGGAAATGTGATACAATGAAAAAAACCGGGATGTGTATAGAAGGGAACGGGCGTATTTCCGCGATCCGCTCCGCGGTGCCGGTCTCGGACAAAAGGTCCGGAAAGAAAGGACGAACGAAACGTATGGATATCAAGCCGATCGTGCGCTTTGAAGGCAGCGACCTCGCGCATCGCATGGGAACGATCTTTACCGAGAATCTCGCCGATCTGCGCGCCAAGGTCGATGACGGGCGGGAGGGCAGCTTCCCGCGCGGTTTTTTGCATACTTCGACCGTGCCGCATCCCGGCACCTGCTATTACGATCAGGTGTGGGCAAGAGATTCCGGCAGGGGACTGCAGGAGCTGGCGAGATGGGGCTTCCCGGAGGAGGCGCTTTCGGTCGCCTCGTACCTCCTCAGCCATAAGAACTTCGGCGATCACTGGGGCAGACTGGTCGACCGCGACATCGGCGTCGATTACGAACTGGACGGGAATACCCATATCCTGAACGGAATCCGGCAGACATGGATTGCCGCGGGGCGGGACCGGGCACTCGGACGGCGTTTTCTCGACGGGTGCCTTCCGGTGTTCCGCTGGTTCGGACGCTGCATGGACGCTTGCTCGATCGGTGATCTGATCCCCTGCATTTCGGAGCTTGCCGGGAACCCGTGCGAGCCGATCCCGGTGTACGCGATCTATCCGAACTACGGCGCTTACGTCTCGATCCTCGGTTTTGCTGAACTCGCGCGGGGGATCGGGGCAAAAGCAGAGGAAGCGGAGCTGACGGAGCTTGCCGGACGGCTGAAGCGGTCGCTCCTGCCGCTGCTCCGTTCCGTCGGAAGCGTCGAGTCGACCGTTCCCGCCGGGGTATGGATCAACGGCAGGAAAGAGGACGGTACGCCCTACGAGACCGCGCATTTCGGCGCGAGGTTCGGCATCACGCACTGGACGAGGCAGGCTCCCTACGGTCAGCTCTTCGATATCGGCATCGGGACGCTGCCGGAGGACGAACTGAAGGAGACGCATCTTTCTTCCTATTATTATTTAAGGCACGAAATGGCGAAAAGCCCGTTTTTCCGGAAGTACGGCTTCGTCTCCAATACCTGCTTCGGCGGTTCGGGCGGACGGCACGACGATACGATGTGCGGCTACGGGCAGAACTACTTCACGCAGGCGGCGCTGATGGCGGACGACGTGAACACCTACGGTAAGTGTCTGGAGGGGATCTCCCGCCTCGCCTACGACGGCGGCGTTATTGAGCAGATGGCGTACGAAATGAACCCGTGGATCCTGCACGAGTGCTTCTCCTTTGAGAATTACGAAAAAGGCCTCGACCATACCTTCGGTACCTTTGCGGACCCCGAAAAGGGAGTCGCCGACAACGACGGGGACGAGGGTAATCTCGTGCAGGCGGCGGAAACCCTGAAGACGGTCGCGATGGTCACCGGGATCTCGATGCAGGACGGCGTCCTGACCGTCTGTCCGCGTCTGCCGTGGGAATGGACCGGAATGACGGTCGAAAATTTTCCGGTCACCGACTCCGACGGGACGGTGCACCGCGTGAACCTTTCCTATGCTCACGACCGTGCGGAGAGGACCTGTTCCTTCTGCGTGTTTCCGGCGGACGGGATCAAAAAGGCACGCGTCCGCTTCGGACCCTTCCCGCGCGTGCTGCATACGAAAAACGATCTTTCCGGTTATACCGTTGAGCGGAATGAAACCGCCTCCTTCCTCTGGTCGGAGGAGATCACGCTGACCGAGGACGGCGGCGGGATCGGGATTGAACTGTAACGTACCGAACACGATTGATATAAAGGAAGCTGTTATGACGATTTTCGAGATCATTGCGAAAGAACTGAACATCCGCCCCGAGCAGGTGGAAAAAACCGCCGCGCTGATGGACGAGGGGGCGACCGTGCCCTTTATCGCCCGCTACCGCAAGGAGGTCACCGGCTCGCTCGACGATACGACGCTGCGCACCCTTTCCGAACGGCTCGCGGCGCTGCGCGGGCTGGAAAAGAGGAGGGAAGAGATCCTTTCTCTGCTGGAGGGGCAGGGCGTGCGGACGCCCGAGCTGGAAAAAGCCGTCGCGGAAGCGGCGACTATGACCGAGCTTGACGATATTTACCGCCCCTATCGACCGAAGCGCAAGACCCGTGCCTCCGTCGCGCGGGAACGCGGGCTGGAACCGCTGGCAAAGCTGATCCTCGCGCAGGAAAGACGGTACGAGCGCTCCTTTGAGGAGGAAGCGGCCCGTTATATCGACCCGGAAAAGGGCGTAGAGAGCGCGGAGGACGCGTTGAACGGCGCCTGCGATATCCTTGCTGAGGATATTTCCGACCGTGCCGATCTGCGCAAGCAGATCCGCGAGCTGACCGAGGCGCACGGCAGCCTCTCCTCGAAGAAGATCGGGGAGGACCCGAAGGGCGTTTACGCCAACTATTACGAGTTTTCCGAGCCGATCGCGAAGCTGCCGGGGCACCGCATCCTGGCGCTGAACCGCGCAGAGGCGGAGGAGGTCATCCGCGTCACGCTGGACGCGCCGTCCGAGCTGATCCTGAACGGGCTGTTCGCTGAGATCGTCACCGATCCGAAGAGCCCGGCGTATCCTCTGCTTTCCCGCGCGATCGTCGACGGCTACGACCGTCTGATCGCGCCGTCGATCGAGCGCGAGATCCGCGGGCTGATCTTCGACCGGGCGTGCGAGGGCGCGATCACCGTCTTTGAGGACAACCTGAAGCATCTGCTCCTGCAGGCGCCGCTCAAGGGAAAGACCATGCTCGGGCTTGACCCCGGATACCGCACGGGCTGCAAGCTCGCGGTCGTCGATCCGACCGGCAAGGTGCTCGACACCGCGGTGATCTATCCGACAAAGCCCCAGGAACGAACTGAGGAGGCGGCGCGGATCGTCCGGCGTCTGATCGATAAATACGGCGTGGACGTGATCGCGGTCGGGAACGGGACCGCCTCCAAGGAAAGCGAGATCTTCATCGTCGATACGATCCGCCCCTACGGCGGAAAGGTCCGTTATCTGATCGTCAACGAGGCGGGCGCCTCGGTCTACTCTGCCTCCAGGCTGGGCGCGGAGGAATTCCCGGATTTTGACGCCACGCAGCGGAGCGCCGTCTCCCTCGCGCGCCGCGTGCAGGACCCGCTCGCGGAGCTCGTCAAGATCGAACCGAAGGCGATCGGCGTCGGGCAGTATCAGCACGATATGAAGCCCGCCCGGCTGGACGAAGCCCTTTCCGGCGTCGTCGAGGACTGCGTCAACAGCGTCGGCGTTGACGTCAACACGGCGTCCTGGTCCCTCCTTTCCTATATTTCCGGCATCAATTCCGCCTCTGCGAAGAACATCGTGAAATACCGTGAGGAGAACGGGGAATTCCGCTCTCGTTCCCAGCTTAAGAAGGTGCCGCGGATCGGAGACAAGGCGTTTGAACAGTGCGCCGGCTTCCTCCGTATCCCGGGCGCAAAGGAGCCGCTCGACAACACGGGCGTCCATCCCGAGTCCTACGAGGCGGCACGCGGCGTGATCGGACGCTTCGGACTGACGGCGACCGAGCTTTCCGCCGGTTCCTCCCGTTTGAAGCGGGAAGCGGAAAAGTACGGGATGAAGAAGCTGGCTGCCGAGCTCGGGATCGGGGAACCGACGCTTGCCGACATCGTGACCGAGCTTGCAAAGCCGGGACGCGATATCCGCGATTCCTTCCCGGAGCCGGAGCTCCGTTCCGATCTGCTCGACCTGAACGATCTGAAGCCCGACATGGTCCTGACAGGAACGGTCCGCAACGTCACCGACTTCGGCGCGTTCGTCGATATCGGCGTGCATCAGGACGGGCTGGTCCACGTTTCGCAGCTCTCCGACCGGTTCGTCAGGCACCCGAGCGAGGTCGTCTCCATCGGGGACGCGGTCACGGTCCGCGTGCTTTCGGTCGACGTGCAGAAGAAGCGGATCTCGCTCTCGATGAAGGGGATCAAAAACTAATATATTAGAGAAATGAGCGCGTTTCGTCAACGGTTTTCCCGAGCGGGGTCGAAAATATTTGGACAGATTGCATAAATGAAAACATGAAATTTTGGAGAATAAACCCCTATCTTTTTTGAACGGTTTTTGGTAGAATATTAAAGGAAAAATAATATCGGCAGTCATCCGCGACAGGTGGAGCGCCGCATAAAACGCAGGAGGAAAATCCAATGGCAAGTTTGTCTTTCAAGCACATTTATAAGAAATATCCCGGCGGCGTTACCGCTGTTTCCGACTTCTGTCTCGAAGTTAAGGATAAGGAGTTTCTGATTCTGGTCGGTCCTTCCGGCTGCGGCAAATCCACGACCCTCCGTATGATCGCGGGTCTGGAAGAGATCACCGAAGGTGAACTCTTTATCGGTGACCGTTTGGTCAACGATATTGCCCCGAAGGACAGAGATATCGCGATGGTGTTCCAGAACTACGCTCTGTATCCTCACATGACCGTTTTCGAGAACATGGCGTTCGGTCTGAAGCTCCGCAAGGTCCCGAAGGAAGAGATCAAGCGTAAGGTCGAAGAGGCAGCCCGTATCCTCGATATCACCCACCTGCTCGACAGACGTCCGAAGGCTCTGTCCGGCGTTCAGAAGCAGCGTGTCGCGCTCGGTCGTGCGATTGTCCGTGAGCCGAAGGTCTTCCTTCTCGACGAGCCTCTGTCCAACCTGGACGCGAAGCTCCGTGCTCTCATGAGAACCGAGCTGACCAAGATCCATCAGAAGTTGGGTATCACCTTCGTTTACGTTACGCATGACCAGGTCGAGGCTATGACCATGGCGACCAGAATCGTCGTTATGAAGGACGGTCTGATCCAGCAGGTCGATACTCCTCAGAACCTGTACGATCTGCCCTGCAACGTCTTCGTCGCAGGCTTCATCGGAACGCCTCAGATGAACTTCATCAACGCCACTCTGATCAAGAAGGGCGAAGACGTGTTCGTCAAGTTCGGCAGAAACGAGATCAAGCTCCCTGCCGAGAAGGCTTCCAACCCCGCGCTTGCCGAGTATATCGGAAAAGAAATCATCGCAGGTCTGCGTCCCGAATGTCTGCATGACGAGCCCATGTACCTCTCCGCTATGGCTGACACCACCATCGAGGCCTTCGTTGAGGTCACCGAGCTGATGGGCGCCGAGATCTATCTGTACCTCGTCTCCGAGGAGCAGAACCTGATCGCCCGCGTTTCTTCCCGTTCCACCGCAAGATCCGGCGATACCATCAAGGTCGCGCTCGACGCTTCCCGTATCCACATCTTCGACAAGGATACCGAAAAGATCGTCATCCACTGATTCCATATCAGTTCCGAAAGAGGAACCGGAAACGGTTCCTCTTTTTGCGTTCCGCCTTTGCCGATGCCGTACCATGACCGCAAAAAAACGCTGCCGTGCTTCCCGAGGGAACACAGGCAGCGTTTTCATTCAGAACCAAATGAATTTTTTCGATCAGAAAGAGGATCAGGAGCCATACGAGGATGAAGGGCAGGGCGTAATACCGGTTAACCGTTATTCCCCGTCCGTATAAGAACGAAGCGACAGATTCTTGACGGACATCTCGTGGTAGAACGTGCCGATCGTCTCCCAGCCGAGATTCATGCCGTTGATGCAAAGACCTTCAAGCGAGTCGGCCTTGAAATAGCCGTCCTTTTTGCCCGCTTCCAGCATATCCTCAAGATACGGCTTCAGGTCGATCTCGATATGGAGCCAGTCGTCGCTCGCTTCGGGAACGCCCTTGTTCCAGAAGGGACATACGTTCTCACCGTCCACCCGATAGGTCGTCTCCGTGCCGATCAGGTAGATCATGGCGCCGGACGCGTCGGGCTTCCCGCCGTCGTACGCCACGTAATTCTGCGTGTATTTGGTGCGGTTGTCGAATAGTTGGACGCCGAACCAGCAGAAATCGTTGGTCTCCGTCCCCTTGACGTAGAAATAGAGCAGGAACTGCGCCGCCCGGACCCAGTCGCCCTGGATCTTGGTCAGTTGGTACACGTCCATGCGGACGTCCATGGACAAGATCAGGTGATCCGAGGCGCAGCTGTACGCCTTTTTCTGTTCTTCGGGCAGGGAGAAATAGCCGAAGTCGTCCTGCTCGATCAGGAGGTGCGGCCAGTAGTCGCCCTGCACCGCCGGTTTTCCCTGATAGTACAGAGAGGTGTCAAGCAGGAAGGACATGACGTTTTCGTCGGGATCGTAGGAGAAGCTTCTCCATTCGCCGTCGGTGATCGCTCCGACGCCGGCGTCGATTTGATTTTCGATCAGGCAGGGGCCGGAATCCCACTGTGCCAGCCTCCAGACCGGGGACGCTGCTTCTTTGCCTTGATAAAAGCTGTGCGTTCCGAGGACCGTGATCGCGTCGCCGGCTGAGTGATCCTTCTGGCTGAGCAGCGTCATTCCGCCCTCCAGCTTCAGGTCACGGATCAGCTCCGTGCCCTTTTCCTCCGGCGCTTCGGTCTCTTCCGGTGCGGTATCCTCCGGCGCGGTTTCATTTACCTCGGGCTGCGTGTCGGCAGGTGCGGTATCCGAGGGAGTGCCGCTTTTGCCGCAGGAGGAGAGGGGCAGGATCGCTGCCGCCGCGGTCAGAAAACAGAGAAGGAGAGACATGGCTCTTTTCATACCGAACCTCCTAAAATTGATATTTTCGATTTACGGATGGACGTAGAGCGTATAGGACGCGTTCCAGGCGGGTTCCGTGCTGCTTTCGACCGTGAGCGTCAGTTTTCCGGTTCTGACCGCGGGCGCGGGGAAGGAAAGCGCGGCTGACGCGTAGTTCGTGCGGGGCGCGACGGCCGGGTGAGAGAAGCGGAAGGAAGAGAGAACGGTCTCCCCGTCCTTCAGCGTGATCTGCGCCTCCGCGGCGGGCGCCTCCGCGGCACTGTCGTTCAGGAGATAGGGCGTGAGCGTGATCCGTTCGCCCGGTTTCCAGCGCAGCTTGCGGAAGCCGAGGGAAAGATGGGTCGGACGGAGGGCTTCCTTCACGGCGTAGTACGCCTCACGCGGACGGGCGGGATAGTAGACCAACTCGTTTCCGGCAAGGGTCTCCCACGGCTCGTTGTAGTCCCAGTTGATCGCAAGGGAGGAATGCGGCCATTTCTGACGGACCGTTTCAAAGAGCGAGCGGTAGCAGTTTGCCTGCACCTCGTTCGATGCCGCCGCCATTTCGGAAAGCGGTGCGTTTTCCGGGATGCCGGTGATCTTCGAGGTCATGGAGAACGCCGCCCATCTCTGTCCGTGGCGCGCCTGCCAGATCGGGTCGGCAGTGGGGTTGGCGAGCTGTTCCTCGGTGAGGATCGCTTTCAGCGTTTCATAATCCGAGACGCTGCCGCAGCCGTACTCGGTGTAGCCGAGGTAGTCGCTTACGTAGAAGGTCTGAAGGATCTCGGTCCCGCCCGCGAGCACCGAATAGGCACCGTGCTTGACGCCGGGCAGCGGGGAGGAATGCCAATACGGGACCTCCGGCTCGTTCCGGTAGGTGACCGCGTCGAGCAGACGGAGTGCCTTCGACTGCATCGTCATGCAGCGGCTCCAGCCGCAGAAAAGCTCGTTGCCGCCGCAGAAGAGGACGATGCACGGGTGCGTGCGCAGCGCCTTGACGATCGCGGTCGCTTCCTGCTCGAGAACGGCGAGATAGCCGTCTTTTTCACTGTAATGAGCGCAGGCGAGCGGGAATTCCTGCCACAGCATGATGCCGAGCTCGTCGCAGAGGTCGTAGAACCAGTCAGGCTGGATGAAGCTGCCGCCCCAGAGGCGGAGGATGTTCATGTTCGCTTCTTTGGCAAGCGTGAGCAGGGTCTTTACGTGACCGTATTCGACCTCACTGTAAGAGAGTGCGGAGGGGACCCAGTTGCTCCCCTGCCCGAAGCATCTTTCGCGGTTGATCTCGATCGTGGCGGGGAGGTCGACGTGATCGCCGTTGTGGACCGTGTTCCCGTTGTTGACCATCCGGACGCGGCGGAAGCCGATCTTTCTCGTCTTTTCGTCGGTCGTTTTCCCGTCCCGCTTCAGCTCTGCGCGGAGGAGGCAGAGCGGCTGCGCGCCGTGGTTGTGCGGGTACCAGAGAGGCGGACGGTCGAGGGAAAGCGTCTGGCGGAAGAACACCCCGCCCGTCACGGAGGCGGTTTCGGAGATCAGCGTTTCACCCTCGTGCCCGGTGAGAGTCAGCACCGCGTCGCCGTCGGCGGTGGGAAGGAAGGAGACTGTGATCTCCGCTCTGTCGACCGTGTCGTTCAGACGGTAGGAGACTTCAAGACCGGTCAGGCGCGCCGCGGGACGGTATTCGACGTAGGCGTCGCCGACGATGCCGAGGACGATGAAGCGGGGCGCCCAGTCCCAGCCGTATTCAAAGGCGGGCATGCAGCTTTCGGCACTTTCCCAGCCGACACCCTCGTTGATCGGTTCTCCGGGCAGCTTCTGCGCGGGCTCGATCACGACCTCGACCGAGATCTCCTTCCCGCGGTATTCCGCGAGGTCGACCTCGGTGCGGGTGAACATCCCCTCGTGTACCGCTTTTTTCACGCCGTCGATCAGGATCTCGTATTTGTATTCGACGCTTTCGAGGACGAGGAAGGGGCAGCCGTCTTCTTTCACCGTGACGGACGTCCGATAGTGCCAGTATTTGTCTTCCAGACCGTAATACTTGTCCTCGTTGTTGCCCTCGTGGATGGAGGGCAGACCGAACGCTTTTCTGCAGTCCTCCTGAATATAGCCGGGGACGGAAGCGGGGATCGGTGCGGAGAGGGTGCCTTCTCTCGTTTCGGAGGAGGCGAGGGTCCAGTTCAATGCGATTTTTTCATTCATGGCGTTTCTTCTTTCTCCGGGAGGATCCCGGCGGTCAGTTGTATTTCAGGATATCGTTCCAGAAGGGGATTGCGTCGGGATCTGCTTCTTCCCTGCGGCCGTCTCCGCGGGCGGGACCGAATTCTGCCTCCAGATAGGAGCGCAGATCCTTTCCGTACACGATCGTGTCGCTGCCGACCGTGGATAGGACGGGCGGGTCGTCATTCCCGTCGAAGAGCGGCAGGCAGCGGTGCGAGAAGAAGGGAAGCATGACGGGCGCGGCGGCGATCCGCGCGTCGAGCGCTTTCTCCCGCGCGTCGGGATCCTCCGGCGCTTCTCCCCACGCGGGGTTCCAGTACCAGTCGAGCGCCTCGTTCTTCAGCCAGCGGTAGGGCGCTTCCATTCTGCGCTTGATCGCGGCAACGTTCGCCGGGGAAAAGTCGTACCAGTGCGGGAACCGGAAGCCGTGCGCCTCCGTCCGTTCCCGCGGGATGCCATAGACCGTGAAGTAGTTGACGAGAGCGCCGGGCAGACGGATGCCGTACGCTTCCTCGATCGAGCGGAGCATCGCGGGATCGCACTTGACGAAGTCCACTGTCCCGCCCTCGGTTTGCCGCAGCGGATTCCGGTCGTCCCGGGGGAAACGGTCCTCTCCGAAGAAGAGACCGGACGCCGTGATCATCAGACCGTTTTCGGGGTCCTGCTCCGGATCCTCCATGCAGAGGATCTCGCCGTCTTCACCGAACGAAAAATAAAGGGAAAAGAGGGTGTCCGCCGCGGCAAGGTCGGGGAGCGCGGCTCCCGTGACTCCCGTGAAGAGGAGCGTGACCGGAGAGGCGCCTTCTCCCGCGGCAAGGAGGCATAGAGTCAGGTCGGAGACTGCGTCCTTCCCGTCCCGTTCGCGGTCCCGCGTGAAGGACGCGGAAAGGAGAACGGCGTTTTCAAATTGACGGTACCGCGCGAGGACATTTTCCGCGTCCTCCGCGTTCCGGACCGGCTGATACTGGATCATATACGGCACCTGCCTTTTTTGTTTTTCTTTTTTCCATTATATCAAAGGATCGTCCCGGTGTCAAGGGAATATCCCTTCTCCGCAGATGATCGGAGAGAAAGATCCTATGATCGGAGGTGACAAAACCGTCAGAAAAAAGCCCTTTACATTTTGCACGTTCTGTGATATACTAACGTGAACATCTGTGCGGAAAAGGAGGAACGAACGTGGACAGATTCATTCTGCATTCCGATTATCAGCCCACGGGCGATCAGCCGGAGGCGATCGAAAAACTGACGGAAGGGCTGAAGAACGGGATGAAGGGGCAGACGCTGCTCGGCGTCACCGGCTCCGGCAAGACCTTCACGATGGCGAACGTCATCGCGCGGCTGAACCGTCCCGCGCTCGTTCTCGCGCATAACAAAACGCTGGCGGCACAGCTCTGCTCGGAATTCCGCGCCTTCTTCCCGGAGAACGCGGTGGAATACTTCGTTTCCTATTACGATTATTACCAGCCGGAGGCGTATATCCCCGGCAAGGATATCTATATTGAAAAAGACGCGATGATCAACGACGAGATTGATATGCTGCGGCACAGCGCGACCTCCTCTCTGTTTGAGAGGCGGGACGTGATCATCGTTTCCTCTGTTTCCTGCATTTACAGCCTCGGCAGTCCGGAGGACTATACGGAACTGATGATCTCCCTGCGTCCTGGAATGACGCTCGACCGGGACGAGCTGATCCGTCACCTGATCTCGATCAATTACGAGCGGAACGACGTGAACTTCGTCCGTGACAAGTTCCGCGTCCGCGGGGACGTCGTGGAGGTGTTTCCCGCCTCCTCCGACAACAAGGCGATCCGGGTCGAGTTCTTCGGCGACGAGATCGAGCGGATCTCGGAGATCCACGTCCTGACCGGGGAGCTTCTTCGCCTGCTCTCCTACGTCGCGATCTTTCCGGCAACGCATTACGCGACGACCGACGACAAGCGGGAGCGCGCGATCGCCGAGATCGGGGCGGAGCTGACGGAGCGCGTGGATTGGTTTAAGTCGCAGGGCAAGCTCCTCGAGGCGCAGCGCATCGAGGAACGCACGAATTACGATATGGAAATGATCCGTGAGATCGGCTACTGCTCGGGGGTCGAGAATTATTCCCGCGTTTTTTCGGGCAGGGAACCGGGCTCCACGCCCTATACGCTGCTCGATTACTTCCCGAAGGATTTCATTCTGTTCGTGGACGAATCCCACGTGACGCTGCCGCAGGTGCGCGGCATGAGCGGCGGCGACCGGGCAAGAAAGAAAAATCTGGTCGACTTCGGCTTCCGGCTCCCGTCGGCGTACGATAACCGGCCGCTGTTCTTTGACGAATTCGAGCAGAAGGTCGGGCAGACGGTCTACGTTTCCGCGACGCCCGCCGAATACGAAAGGGAGCATTCCGCGCAGGTCGTGGAGCAGGTGATCCGCCCCACGGGGCTTCTCGATCCGGAGATCGAGATCCGTCCGGTAGATGGTCAGGTGGACGACCTGATCGGTGAGATCCGCGTCCGCGCGGAGCGCGGGGAACGCGTCCTCGTGACCACGCTGACGACCCGGATGGCGGAGGACCTGACCGAGTATCTGGAGTCGAACGGGGTCAAGGTCAAGTATATCCACCACAATATAGAGACGATGGAACGGACTGAGATCATCCGGGACCTGCGTCTCGGGGTCTTTGACGTCCTCGTCGGCATCAATCTGCTCCGGGAAGGGCTGGACCTGCCCGAGGTATCGCTCGTCGCGATCCTCGACGCGGACAAAGAGGGGCTCTTCCGTTCCGAAACCTCGCTGATCCAGACGATCGGACGCGCGGCGCGCAACGCGGACGGCAAGGTCCTGCTGTACGCCGACGTGATGACCGACTCGATCAGGAAGGCAGTTGCCGAGACCAACCGCCGGCGCGGCATCCAGCAAGCGTACAACGAAGCGCACGGCATCACGCCGGAGACCGTCCGGAAGGAAGTGCGCGAGCTGATCGAGATCGGGCTCAAAGAGGCGAAGGAAGAGGACGGACGGAGAAGGCGGACGGAACGCGCCGCTGCGGACCGGAAGGATACGGCGGGGAACGCCCCGCAGAGCCCCGCCGAGCGGAACGCCCTGATCGAGGAAATGAAGAAGGAAATGAAAGAAGCGGCAAAGGCACTCGAATTCGAGCGCGCGGCATGGCTGCGCGACCGGATCCGTGCGTTGGAAAGCAGCCCGCCGCTGTCCGACTTTTTGCCCGAAGCACCGGCACCCGGGGGCAAGCCGGCTTTCAAAGGAAAGCCGACAGGAACGGGCACGAAAAAAACGGGAACGAAACGGAAAAAAGGATAACCGAAATGGCATTACAGGAACTGACCGTGCGCGGAGCACGGGTCCATAATCTGAAAAACGTGACGCTGACCATCCCGCGGGACAAGCTGGTGGTCTTTACCGGACTTTCCGGCTCGGGAAAGTCCTCTCTCGCGTTCGATACCATCTACGCCGAGGGGCACCGCCGCTTCGTGGAATCGCTGTCCTCCTACGCGCGGATGTTTCTCGGACAGCTCGACAAACCGGATATCGACTCGATCGAGGGGCTGTCCCCCGCGATCTCGATCGACCAGAAAACGACCTCGCGCAATCCCCGTTCCACGGTGGGCACGGTGACCGAGATCTACGACTATCTCCGTCTCCTCTACGCCCGGATCGGGATCCCGCACTGTCCCATCTGCGGAAGGGAGATCCGGCAGCAGTCGGTGGATCAGATCCTTGACCGGATCCTGGAGCTTCCGGCGGGCACGCGCTTCATGGTGCTGGCGCCGGTCGTGCGCGGGAAAAAGGGAATGCACGAAAAGGTTTTTGAGAACGCCGCGAAAAACGGATTCGTCCGTGCGCGCGTCGACGGGATCATGACCGAGCTCGGGCAGCAGATCGGGCTGGAAAAGAATAAGAAGCACGATATCGAGATCGTGGTGGACCGTCTTTCCATCCGGGAGGACATCCGCTCCCGTCTCAGCGATTCGGTCGAGACCGCGCTCAACCTCGCGGAGGGAAATCTCGTGATCTCGGTCGTTCTCCGGGAGGGGGAGATCTTCGACGGGGAGACCGAGCTGCGCTTCTCCCAGAATTTCGCCTGCGAGGAGCACGGGATCAGCGTCGGGGAACTGTCGCCCCGGATGTTCTCCTTCAATAACCCGCTCGGCGCCTGCGACGCCTGCTCCGGGCTCGGCGAGAAGCGGATCATCTCCGCAGAGCGCGTGATCCCGGACGAAAGTCTGACGCTCCGGGACGGCGCGATCCAGGTCAACGGCTTCAAGACGCTGGACGAGTACAGCTATAACGGTCCGCTCTTCATCGCGGCGGGAAAAACGCACGGCTTTGATCTCGATACTCCGATCTGCCGTCTTTCGCAGGACGCAAAGAACGCCATCCTGTACGGGACCGGAGACGAGAAATACGACGTGACGCGGTATTACGAAAACGTTCCCAAGCGCCAGCTGACCCGGTTCGAGGGCGTTCTCAGGATGATCCAGGACCGCTACGACATGGGGCAGAACGAATACTACGAGGAATTCATCGAGGACGTGACCTGCCCGAAATGCGGCGGGATGCGTCTGAAGCCGGAGATCCTCGCGGTCACGGTCGGAGGGAAGAACGTCCACGAGTTCTGCGCGATGTCGGTGACCGAGGCGCTGAACTTCGTGAACGGGCTGCGGCTGACGAAGACCGAGCAGACCATTGCCGCCGAGATCGTCAAGGAACTGCGTTCCCGTCTCGGCTTTCTGCAGAGCGTCGGTCTGGAGTACCTGACACTGACCAGAAAAGCGGGGTCCCTCTCCGGCGGAGAAGCACAGCGGATCCGCCTTGCGACGCAGATCGGCTCCTCTCTGATGGGGGTCCTCTATATTCTTGACGAACCGAGCATCGGTCTGCATCAGCGGGACAACCATAAGCTGATCGAAACGCTGAAAAAACTGCGCGACGTCGGCAATTCGGTCATCGTCGTCGAACACGACGAGGAAACCATGCTGGAGTCCGACTATATCGTCGATATCGGTCCGGGCGCAGGTATCCACGGCGGGGAGATCGTGGCGCAGGGAACGCCCGCGGAGATCATGAAAAATCCCGTTTCTCTGACCGGGCTCTATCTCTCCCATAAGAGAACGATCCCGATCCCCGCGGAACGCAGACCGGGGAACGGCAAGTTCGTGACGGTTTGCGGCGCGGAGGAGCACAACCTGAAAAAGATCGACGTCGCTTTCCCGCTCGGGACGTTTATTTGTGTGACCGGCGTTTCCGGCTCCGGAAAGTCGTCGCTCGTCAACGGGGTACTGCTGAACAAGCTCGCGCACGATCTCAACCGTGCCTTCACCCATCCGGGAAAGCACGACCGGATCGAGGGGATCGAAAATCTGGACAAGGTGATCTCGATCGACCAGAGCCCGATCGGCAGAACGCCCCGTTCCAATCCCGCGACCTATACCGGACTGTTCAACGACATCCGGGAGCTCTTCGCCTCGACGCCCGACGCGAAGCAGCGCGGCTACGGTCCCGGCCGGTTCTCCTTCAACGTGAAGGGCGGACGCTGCGAGATCTGTCAGGGCGACGGCGTCAAATGCATCGAGATGCATTTCCTCCCCGACGTGTACGTGACCTGCGACGTCTGCAAGGGAAAACGGTACAACCGCGACACGCTCGAGGTGAAATACAAGGGCAAGAATATTTACGACGTGCTCGATATGACAGTGGAGGAAGGGCTGCGGTTCTTTGAGAATCTGCCTCGTCTCGCGCGCAAGCTGCGGACGCTCAACGACGTCGGGCTCGGCTATATCAAGATCGGTCAGTCCTCGGTCACGCTGTCGGGCGGCGAGGCGCAGCGCGTCAAGCTGGCGACCGAGCTTTCCAAACGCGCCACCGGCAGGACGATCTACATCCTCGACGAGCCGACGACCGGACTTCACGCCGCCGACGTGGACCGTCTGATCGACGTGCTCCAGCGGCTGGTCGATACGGGGAATACCGTGATCGTGATCGAGCATAATCTGGACCTGATCAAGACCGCCGATTATATCATCGACCTCGGACCCGAGGGCGGGGACCGGGGCGGCACGCTGCTCTGCGCGGGAACGCCGGAGGAGGTCGCGGAATGCGAACGCTCCTATACCGGGCAGTATCTGAAAAGGATCCTCGCGGATCAGCCGGAACGGGTCGTACGGAAGAAGACCGGACCCGCATCCGAACCGGAAGAATAAGACGGAATACAAAGGAGAAGAACCATGCAGTTGATCGAATGTCTGAAAGCGCTGTTCCTCGGCATTGTCGAGGGAATTACGGAATGGCTCCCGATTTCCTCCACCGGGCATATGCTTCTCGTGGATGAATTCCTGCACCTGAACGTGACCGATTCCTTCAAGGATATGTTTTTCTACGTGATCCAGCTCGGTGCGATCCTCGCGGTCGTGCTGATCTTCTGGAAGAAAATGTGGCCCTTCGGCAGAGAGGGGGACGCGGGGGAGGCCCGCGGGCTCCCGATCAAAAAGGACATTTTCACCGTCTGGTTCAAGGTCGTCGTCGCCTGCATCCCGGGCGCGGTCGTGACCCTGCTGTTTGACGACTGGATCGAGGAACATCTGAGCACGCCGGTGGTCATCGCGCTCGCGCTGATCGTGTACGGGATCGCGTTTCTCGTGATCGAGGACAAAAAGAGAAAGCCGCGGGTGCGCACCCTCAACGATCTGACCTACCGGGACGCCCTTCTGATCGGGCTGTTTCAGGTGCTGTCGATCATTCCCGGCACCTCCCGCTCCGGCGCAACGATCCTCGGGGCGCTTCTGATCGGGGTCTCCCGCGTGGCGGCGGCGGAATTCACGTTTTTCCTCGCGGTCCCGGTCATGTTCGGGATGAGCGCGATCAAGCTGCTGAAATACGATTTCGCGTTTGCCGAGGGAGAGCTTGCCGTCCTGATCGTCGGTACGCTGACTGCCTTCCTCGTCTCGCTCGCGGTCGTGCGGTTCCTGATGAATTACATCAAGAAGCACAATTTCCGTATCTTCGGCGCGTATCGGATCCTGCTCGGTCTGATCGTACTGCTCGTTTTCTTGTGATCCTCTGAACCCGAAAGGGGCTGCCGCTGCGACAGCCTCTTTTTTTCGGAAAGACCAAATTTTTTCTGTTTTTGCGACAGATTCCCTTTGCGAAAGCGACAATACGGGTGAAAGGAGAATGCAGCATGGAAGACAATGAGATCCTTGCGCTGTTCGACGCGCGCTCTGACAGGGCGGTCGCAGAGACCGAGCGCAAATACGGCGCGCTCTGCCGTGCGGCGGTCCGCCGCGTCCTGAATGACGGGAGAGACGCGGAGGAATGCGTCAACGATACGTGGATGGCGCTCTGGAACGCGATCCCTCCTGCCCGCCCCTCCTGTCTGCCCGCCTATATCAGCCGTATCGCCTGCCGCATCGCCGTCAGCCGCTATCGGTATCTGACGCGGGAAAAGCGGCGTGAGGACGGGATGCTTTCGTTGGATGAACTGGAAGAGTGCGTTCCCGATCCCGAGGGACTGACCGAAGGGGACGGGGAACTGAAGGAAACGCTTTCCGCCTTTCTTGCTTCTCTGGAGGAGGAAACGAGAAACTGGTTTCTTTCACGCTACCTCTATCAGCATTCTCCCTCGGAGATCGCGTCGGCGGCGGGGGTCAGTGAGAACACCGTCGTCACCCGCCTTTACCGGGCACGCAAAAAACTGGAAAAACTGCTCAAACGCGGAAAGGGAAAAACGAAATGAGCAAAAACGGAAACGAAGACCGGAAACAAACGGGCGGTGACGCTCTGTTTGAGGCGCTGTCCGCCGCAGCCGAGCCCTATGCGGACGATGCCTACCGCAGTATGGAAACGAAAAAAGATAAGAAAAAGCCGGCGCTGCTGCGCTTCCTTCCCGCCGCGGCGGCAATGCTGGCGATTGTTGTTGCCGGAGGATTGCTGCTTCCGCCGCTGCTGAACGGGGGAAGCACGAAGCCGGAGGTGCCGCCGATCGAGGAAACGCCGGGGGCGATCCTTCCTCCATGGAGAGGGTCGGATTTTTCCTTCAAAACGGTCTCCTTCCGCGGAAGGGACGACGGAACGGAAGACAACCGCGTCGTGTCGTACCGCTCAGGGTACCGTCTTGATAATGAAAATGGGACCGATCCCGCGGAAACCGATCCCGTCGGAAACGGGTCGGAACCCTTCGTTTTCCCGGGTGTGAATATCCCGGTATCCCTCTCTCCGTCGAACCGGGTGAACGGATTCACCGGTTCTCTGATGCGCCTTGCGGCGGGAACGGAACTTCACGAAACCTGCGACAGCGTGTGGTACGATCTCGAAAAGGACGAGGTCTTCTGCCTCTCCTGCTTCCTGCGGGAGAAGATGCACAAGGATCCCCGGTATCTTGACGCCTGCGTCCGCTGCCTGATCGAAAACGGAATGATCCCGGTTTCCGACCTTTTGGCGGGAGAGGCAGGGGAGACCTACCGGACGCTTTACACGCTTCTGTATAGCGAAACGGCGCTGAACCTATTCGCTTCCCTGGATCATCCGACCGTGGAGACACTGGGGCTGACCGGGACCGTGGCGGACACCGTGGCGGGACGCGCCGCCGTCGCTTCCTTCCGTTATCCCGAGGTGAAGGTGATTGAATACGGGCAGGATCCCGGGCACTGCCTGTTTACGCTGTACTGCCCGGACGGAAGCGGCGTTTTCGGCTGTTACGTCTACGATTTTTCCGCGCAGACCTTCACGAAGATCGACGGGGAATCGGTCGGGGTCGCGCGATGCCTTGACCATACCTATGCCGAAAGCACGACCGGCCTTTCACCCGATCTGTCGCTGGCAAGCGGCGTTCTGATCGAAGGGAATTACAGCCGGATCCTCGTGACCGTACCGTACTACGTCTCCGAACTGGAAATCGTCAGCCAAAAAGGACAGGTGGAGCCGAAATACGAGGCATCCGCCGTACTGCTGTTCACGCTGGACGAAAGCGGGGCGGAAATGACCTGCCTGAACGAAGCGCTTGGACAGAAGGATCCGCGCGCGTGCGCACCGCTCGCGCCCGCAAGGAGGACCGGCGGCTACGTCTGGTATTCGTTACGGGACGGCATGACCTGCATTTCGGACGGAAAGGGAAACGCCTTTGTGACCGATGGGGAACTGCGCGGGATCTTCGGCATGAACGGGAAACTGCCCGGGGACTCTGCCGATTTTGCCCTCCTTTCCGTGAAAGGGAAGGACGTCTGGGTCAGCCTTCCATACGGCTTTTCCGTTACGAAGGAATACGCACTGGAAACGATCGGCTCCGGCGCGTATCTTCTGAACGATGACCGTACCGTGCGCATCGACCTCCGTACCGGAGAAACGACTGCTCTGTTTGAAGGGAAGACCGTGCTTGCCACCGCCCTCACTGCCGACGGACGCTTCCTCTTCGCGCTGACCGGAGAGGGCGTCGAGGGGATCGACCTCATGACGATGGAACGTGCCCTGCTTTCCCTCCCCGCGGAATTTGAGGAGGCGGTCGGAGCACTGAACGGGATCTCCTTCACGCTGCTGCTCGACGACACGGAAAAGACGCTGCTGCTCACCTACTGCCGGGTCGGAACGCCGGCTTTTGACCGCGAAGCGTTCCTGAATGCCGCCGAAGGCGGGAAGTTCCGGCTTCCCGATCTGTATCCCGGCAATTCCTCGATGCTTGAAATCTTTGACAGCAACGTGAAAAACGTCCTTTCCTATTACACCGTGGACGGTTCACCGCTTCGGATCACGGAAACCGACCGCTACGTGAAGCTTGTGCGGATTGTTGCCATCCCTCTCCTGGAAACGTACTTTGAAAAGGAAGCACACGTGAGAGCGGAGGAAGCGGCGCTGTTTGCCGGGATCGCGGAGCGGATGCTCCCCACGCTGAGGATCGTCGGAACGTACGGAGGAGAAGCCGCGGAGGTGGACGCCGCGCTCGTGCTCCGTGCGTACAACGGGCTCGGTGAAACGGAATTTGAGGACGGCTGGTCCCGTCATTTCCGTGCCTATGCGTATGAAAGCACGTTCCGGACGGAAAGTGAACTCGATCTGATCGCCGGACGGATGGCAAACGCCTTTTTACGGATGACGACCGGGTATTACGTGACCGATCCGCTGGACCTCCGTTCCATGGAGACGGACCTCGCGCTCGGAATCTCCGAGGGGGATCGGGAACGTACGGATTGGGCGAAGGGGATGCTTTCCCTTTCGCACCGCCTTGAGGACCTTGTCGACCGGGGGTACGACAGAGAACGGATGGAGGAAATCCGGATCCGTCTGACCGAGAGAATCGGGGTAGAACTGAAAGGGATGACGGCTGCGGAATATCAGGGAAAGCGGTATCTGACGAATTACAACGCGCGGAAACTGAAAGAGGTCTGGGACCGCCTCTTTCCGGAACTGACGGAGATCGCGGGGATCACCGACGCCGACGCGCTGATCGGGAACGGAACGGTCTTCACCCATCCGTATGCCGCCGACCTCTTTATCGGGAAGACGGCTCTGATCGGGGGCAGTACTGCCTTTGATATCGGTCACGTTCTTGATGATGAGGCACTGACCGCCTTCCTTTCCGGGCTGGAAACCGAGCGAGGTGAGGTCTCCCTCGTTTCCGTCGAGGCTGCAGTGTTCTGCACGGCAATGCCCTATCAGGGCGCGGCAGAGATCGCTCCCGTGATCTCCGCCGGATACGACGGGAACGGGCGGGCATATCTGACCTTCTTCGGCTCCCGTGCCGCCCTGACCGCAGATCAGCTTGACGCCTTCCGCGCGCTCTGCTCCGGTCCCGTCGATACGGACCTGACCGAGGGCGGGCTGGCAAGCACCTACCGGGCGATGGAGCAGGAATTCTTTGCCGAATTCGACAAGGCACATCCGGCTGCATGAAGCCGGGGAAAGGATAAACGGTATAACGAATGAAAAAATCGATCCCATCGGTTCTGCTCGTCTTCTGCCTCCTTCTTTGCTTCGGGTGCTCCGGGAAGGGACCCGACCGGACGGAACCCGTTTTTGAAACGGAGGGGATCGTGTCGGTATCCTTCCGGGAAGGACCGGGGGAATGGATCCCCGTGGACGAAGAGGAGCTGCCCGACTATCTTGCGTGGCTCGCTTCCTTCCGCATCGGGGAAAAGTGGAAGAAACCGATCCCGCCCGGAAGCAACAGCGTCCTCGTTCGCGTGGAATACGGGGACGGCACGGTCCGGGAGCAGGGACTGACCACGGTCACCGTCGGAGGGAACCTGTATCATCTGGAATACGGGACCCCGCCCGCCTCCTATCCCTCTCTGCTGTACGCCGCGGAAACGTAAAAAAACCGCCCTCCGGAAGATCCCGGAGGGCGGTTTTGCGCTGCGGTTCAGATATGAAACAGATTCTTGGCGTTGCAGTAACTGATATCCTGCACGAGATCGCCGAGCAGATCCCAGTCGAGCGGGATCTGCCCGTCCTCCGCCCATCCGCCGACGAGATCGCAGAAGATACGGCGGAAGTATTCGTGGCGGGGATAGGAGAGGAAACTGCGGGAATCGGTCAGCATTCCGGGAAAGAAGCCGAGGGAGCTGTCGGCAGCGTAAACGGTGAGCTGTTCACGCATTCCGTGAATATGGTCGTTGAACCACCACGCGCTGCCCTGATAGAGCGTGGGGAGCCCGTCCTCGTCCCGCTCCTGGAACGCGCCGATCAGCGCGGCGAGGGGCGCGTTGTCCGCCGGATTGATGGAGTACGCGATCGTCTTCGGCAGAGAGGACGACTGACGCAGGAAGTTGAGCAGTCCTGCGAGCTCGGTGATCGACGTTCTGCCGCCGATCACGTCGTAGCCGCTGTCCGGACCGAGCACGCGGAACGCCGCCTTATTGACGTTGCGGAGCGGACCGAAATGGAGCTGCATGATCCAGCCGCGCTTTTTATATTCCCCGCCGAGGAAGCGGAGCAGATGCGTGCGGAAACGGTCGGCGTCCTGACGGCTCACGCCGCCGTCGCTCTGCAGCGCGCTGCGGAAGATCGCGTCCGCGTCCGCCTCGGTCGCGTCGGGCGCGAACGGGACCGTTTCGTCAAGACCGTGATCGGCGGTGCGGCAGCCGTTTTCGTCAAAGAACGCGATCCGCTTTTCGTACGCCGCTTTCAGATCGGAGAGCGTTTCGATCCGGATCCCCGCAGCGGCGCCGAGGGAGGCGATATAATCGCGGTAGCCCTTCCGGTCGCAGTTCAGCCCCTTGTCGGGACGGAAGGCGGGGTAAACGTCGGTTTCCGTGTCGGAGACCTTGATTGCGCGGTGATATTCCAGCGTGTCGGTCGGGTCGTCGGTCGTGCAGAGCGCTTCTACGTTCGATTTTTTCAGGATGTCGCGGACGCGGAAGCCCTCGCCGTTCAGTTTTTCGCCCGTGACCGCCCAGATCTCGTCTGCAGTCGCGGGAGAAAGGGGAAGATCGCAGTCGAAGTAGCGGCGCAGCTCCAGATGAGACCAGTGATACAGCGGGTTCCCGATCAGCTTCGGCATGACCGAAGCGTAAGCAAAGAACTTCTCGTAGTCGGAGGCGTCTCCGGTGATGCAGCGTTCCTCAACGCCGCAGGAACGCATGGCACGCCATTTATAATGGTCGCCGCCCAGCCAGACCTCCGCGATATTGGAGAACCCGCGGTTTTCTGCGATCTCCTTCGGGCTGACGTGGCAGTGATAATCCAGGATCGGAAGGGGTTCGGCATACGTGTGATACAGGATCTTCGCGGTCTCGGTGGAGAGCAGGAAGTCCTCGTCCATGAAAGGTTTCATAATGTCCTCCGGGTATATCGTTGCCCCTATTGTACCACAAAAAGGGGGAAAAATCAAGGTATCGTGACATTTATTCCTTCCCGACTTCGCATCTTGACATTGGATTTTCCTGCTGCTTTCGGGCGGAGCCGCGTTCCGCTGTTGACAGAGAAACGCTTTTATGATAGAATGAGAAAAACGAAGCCGCTTTGGGCGGAGAATGACGCAGAAAGGGAAGAACGATGGGAACGGTGGGATCGGTCCGCGCGCTCGCGGACAGAATTACGGAAAACGTGGAAAAAGTCATTTACGGCAAGGAGGAGAAGATCCGTCTGATCCTCTGCGCGCTGTTCTGCGGGGGGCACGTGCTGATGGACGATATTCCCGGTACCGGGAAGACCAGCCTTGCCCGCGCGCTGGCAAGATCGGTGGACTGCGGCTGCAAGCGCGTTCAGTTCACTCCGGACCTTCTGCCGTCGGACCTGACGGGAATCAACTTCTTTTATCAGAAGACCGGGGAATTCGTGTTCCGTCCGGGACCGCTGTTCACGAACGTGGTGATCGCGGACGAGATCAACCGTACCACGCCGCGGACGCAGGCGGCGCTGCTCGAATGCATGGAGGAACGCCAGACCACCGTAGACGGCGTGACCTATCCGATGGAGGAGCCGTTCCTCGTCATCGCGACGCAGAACCCGGTGGAATCGCAGGGGACCTTCCCGCTGCCGGAAGCGCAGATCGACCGCTTCTTCATGAAACTGTCGCTCGGTTATCCCGATAACCCGAGCGAAAAAACGATGCTCGACCGCTATACCGACCGCAGCCCCCTTGCCGACCTGAAGCCCGTCTGTACGAAGGAAGAGGTGCTGGACGCGGCAAAAACGGTGCGCGGCGTGACGGTCAGCGACGCTGTGAAGGAATACGTCGTGGCGATCTCCGACGCGACGAGAAAGAACGACGCGATCCGCCTCGGGGTCAGCCCGCGCGGAACGCTGGCGCTGATGCGGGCGGCGCAGGCGTGGGCGGCGCTTTCCGGCAGGAGCTACGTTCTGCCGGACGACGTCAAGGCGGTCGCGCTCCCCGTTCTCGCGCACCGCGTGATCTCCAGATCGCAGAGCACCGTCCGTCTCGTCAGCTCGAACGAGACGATCCTCCAGACCATCCTCGACACGGTGCCGGCACCGATCTGAAGCGGTATGATCTTTATCGCCATTCTGCTCGCCGCGGTCGTCGTTTACGTGATCCAGAGCAGACTGTTTTCAAAACACTCCTTCGACGACCTCCGGTACCGCGTCCGGATGAGCACCGACGAAGTATTTGAGGGGGAGGATATCTTCCTCTACGAGGAGCTGGAAAACGGCAAGACGCTTCCGCTCCCGAACGCAAGAGTCGAAGCGGAGCTGCCGGAAGGGCTTTCCTTCCGCCTCCATGAGAAAAAAGGCAAAAAAACGGTGGAGAAGCTGAGCGCCACCGCCTCCAGCGTGTTCGTCCTGCACGGCGGGGAGAAGATCAGCCGCCGCTGGCGCGTCAAGTGCGGAAAGCGGGGCGTGTACCATCCGAAGGGTGCGCTGATCATCGTCGGCGATCTCTTCGGCACCGGGACCGAATCCCGCCGGATCGAAACGGAGGCGTCACGGGAGAACACCGTGACCGTCCTTCCGCGTACGATCAATCTGCAGAAGACGTTTACCGTCTCGGATGAGACCGACGGGGACGAGACCGTGCCGCGCGGGCTGCTCACCGACCCGACGCGCATCTGTGGCGCGAGGGAATACACCGACGGGGATCCGATGAACCGGATCAACTGGAAGTCCACCGCCGCGCACGGGCGGCTGATGGTCAACGAGGAAGAATATACCGAAAAGAACTGCTTCAATCTGATCCTCAATCTGCAGTCGCGCCCGTTTGAACAGACGAGCGGGGAACCGAGCGACGTGAACACCGTGGAGCTCTGCATCACGGTCGTCGCGTCGGTGCTCGACGCGCTCGCCGCGAAGCGGCAGCCCGTGCGCCTCTTTGCGAACGTGCCGACCGAAGAACTGGAAAAATGGCAGGACCGGACCCGTGCCGACGCGATCCTGCCGCAGGGGAAGGATCTGCTCGTTACGCGGGAATTCGTCGGGAAGGAAGATACGCTGGATTCCCTGCGGCTCCTTGCCGCGCTCCCGATGCGCTTTTCCTGCCGGGCAGAGGAAATGATGGATCTGCTCGCCGCGGAACCCGCGCTGTTTTCCCGCGGGGGCAATCTCGTTTTCGTCTCCTCGTATCTGGACGAGCGGATGATCGTCTTCCACGACGTGATGAAGCGGAACGGGGTCCGCGTCTCCTTCTTCGTGACCGGAGGAAACCGGAACGCGGTCGCCGTCCCTGACGGGATCCCGGTTGCCTTCCGTACGCATACAGGGGAGGTGGTCTCATGACGGACGAACGTTCGGAGCGGACGCTCAAACGGCTCGCAGTTACCGTGATGATCCTCTGCATCGTCCCGTGGATGGAAACGCTTCTGTATCAGGGGCTCGGCAAGTTCTCGTATCTGATCTCCGTCGTGCTGACGCCGCTGCTCGTGATTTCCGGGTACGGGCTGCAGGCACTGTACGGGAAGACGATCCGGTACCGCCGCGACACGGGAAGAGGCAGCTACGAAACGACCGAAAAACTGTTCCGGCCCGAAAAAGCGCTTCTTCCGATCGCGGTTTCCGTCGTGATCGGCGTCGCGGTCCTGTTCCTGACCCGGACCGGGATGCGGCTGTGGGCGGAATCGACGAAGGGCGTGCTCTACGACAAAAACTCGCTGATCCCGTGGCTCGTCATGCTTCTGACGGTCGGGATCACGGTGTTCGGCAGTGCCTTATGGTTTTACCCCTATCACCGGATCGTTTCCTCGAATGGCGTGCTCGGGATGGGCGTCTCGTTCTTCCTGAATTTCCTGATTGGCGGGATGTTCGGCGTTCCGGCGTTCTTTCTGGCGGTCTGCTTCGCTCTGTGGCTGATCTGTACCGTGATCGTGATGAATCAGGGATATCTTTCCGCCGCGGCAGACCGGACGACGTCGGGAACGACCGGCAGGGGAATGCGCCGCTTCAACGTCGGGATGGTCGCGGTCTGCTTTATCCTTCTTGCCGCCGCGTTCGTCCTCGTTCTGACCGCGCTCGGCGGGCTGACGACGCTCGGACGGATGCTTCTCTACTTCATCGCGCTCCGGGTCGGCGGGCGGAAGAGCCTTGACCCGACCGACAGCAAAAGCAACGCGCAGCTTTTCTCCGACCGCGTCTTCGGCAGGACCGATTTCACGATGGTCTCCTCCCGCACGATGGGCGTTCTGTTCGGGCTCTTCGTGGCGGCGGTGATCGGCGCTGCGGTGTTCTTCATCTTCTTCCGCGCGAAGAACCGGGAAAACCGCTTCAGCCTCAGCGAGTTCCTGAAGCGTCTCTGGGCGGAGCTGATCGACTTCCTGCGCAACGCAATTCATTATATGAAAAACGCGCCCCTCAACGACGAGGAGGATGACCCGACGGTCGATTACGTCGATACCAGCGTCCGCATGGATCCGGACGCGCTGAACGGCGCGAAAAAGAAAAAAGCGCTCTCGTGGCGGGCGGAATACGACCGTGAGACCGACCAGAAAAAGAGGGTCCGCGTTCTCTACCGTGCGACGCTCGGGATGTGGAAGGCGTTCGGCGTGCGGATCCGTCCGTCGGATACGCCGGAGGAGATCCGGAAAAAGGCTTCCTCCCTGACCGAAAGTCAGGTCAACGCGCTGACCCGTCTGTTCATCCTCTGCCGCTACGCGGAGGAGGAGCCCGACCCGGAAAGCGCCGCGCTGATCCGGGAGGCGGAGGAAGCGCTCGACCGGTTCGAGAGCCACGGCGGCCCGCAGGGAACGCTGACCTGAAGAAAGGATACGATATGATCACACTGTTATGGGACGTGGACGGGACCCTGCTCGATTTCCTTGCGGCGGAACGGGCGGGGATCCGCAAATGCTTTGATCTGCACGGGCTCGGCGTCTGCACCGACGAAATGATCGCGCGTTACTCCTTGATCAACCGCCGCTATTGGGAGAAGCTGGAGCGCGGCGAGATCACGAAGCGGGAGGTGCTGACCGGCAGATTCCGTGAATTCTTTGCCTCGGAGGGGCTGGACGCGTCGGTCGCGGAGGCGTTCAACGACGACTATCAGCTCTGCCTCGGGGATACCTGCGTCTTTTTCCCGGGCGGGAAGGAGACGCTGACCGCTCTGCACGGCGATCCGGACGTCAGACAGTACGCCGTGACCAACGGGACCGTGATCGCGCAGGACAAAAAGCTGCGCCTTTCCGGCATCCTTCCGCTGCTCGACGGGGTGTTTATCTCCGACCGGATCGGGTACGAAAAGCCGGATATCCGCTTCTTTGACCGCGTGGCGGCGGCGATCGGCGGCTTTGACCGGAATACCTGGATCATCGGCGACTCCCTCACCAGCGATATGCGCGGCGGGAACAACGCGGGAATCCGCTGCTGTCTGTTCGACCCTTCCGGGAAAAAGGATCCCGGCGGAGTGCGGATAGACCGTACCGTCACCGACGCGAGACAGATCCTTGCGCTTACCGAAGAACTCAAAAAGCGCTGAAAACGAGAAAAACGCTCAATATCCCGGATGGATAGTTAAAATAGTGGAGTCTTGCCCTGGTTGGCAAAACTCCACTATTGTCTTTGAAATGGGGACGGCTTTGCAGATGCTTACACCACCATATGTGAAATCCCCTCCCGGACGAGCCCGGAACGCGGAGCGGCTTTTCCTTTTGATCAGAAGCCGATCTCAAAACCGATCTTCTTCAGGAATTCCAGCGCGATCAGCGTTGCGCCGGTCTGATTGGGATGGATCCGGTCCCAGGCGATGTAGGTGGAATGGCGGACGCTGAAATATTCGGTGAACATCGCCTGCAGGTCGATCAGGACGGCACCGTATTTTTTCGCGAGTTTCCGGCAGACTTCGGAGTATTCGTCCATTCTCGCGCGCATGGGATCGGCGGGATTGGGCTCCATGTAATAGGGGGTCATGACGAAAACGCCCTTCGCCTTTTCGACCGAGCGGGAGATCATGCTCTCCATGTTCTGTTCGTATTCCTCAAGGGAGACGGCACGCTGCGGGATGGACGGGCAGTCGAACTGACGCCAGACGTCGTTGATGCCGATGCAGATCGAGATCCAGTCGGGATCCAGATTCAGCACGTCACGGTCAAAGCGGTTGAGGAGATCGCGGCTGGTATTGCCGCTGACGCCCGAGTTTGTGACCTGAATGAAGCGGTTGGGATAGACGGCGGAGAGCAGCGCATCGACGACGTGGACGTAGCTTCTGCCCAGCTCCTCCATAAAGCCCTCGGCAACGGGATTGACGGAGCCCATATCGGTGACGGAGTCACCCGCGAAAACGATGCGGTCGTTCTTTTCGATAATCATATGTATCGTCCTTTCCAATGAATGATGATCGGTTTTTGATCAGAAGTCGGTCAGGGAGGGGATGCCCTCCATCCATTCGTACGCGTCCTCGACCCAGCGGGCGATCCGCGGATTGACAAAGCCGGGGACGCCGCAGGCGGTCAGGGAATTGCACAGCGCGGAGCCGTGGGGCGCGTGGGGATAAACGTGCAGCTCGAAGGGGATCTTCTTCGCGGCGTACGCCATCGCGGTCAGCAGAGAATTCTCCACGGGCACTCCTTCGTCGTCGGCTGTGTGCCAGAAGAAGGCAGGCGGGTTCCGGTCGGTAACGTGTTCCTCGATCGACCAGCGGGACAGTTCCTCTTCGGTCGGGGAGGCAGTGCCGAGCAGGTTATAGAAGGAGCCCTTATGCGCCTTTTCGTGCGCGGTCAGGACCGCGTAGCTTAAGATCATTCCGGTCAGACGGTTGGAGCCCGCGGGGATCCCCGCCGCTTCCGCGATCCCGTCGAGGTGCCAGAAGGTGCCGAGGGAGGCGGTCAGATGTCCGCCTGCCGAAAAGCCGACGGCAAAAACGCGGTTCGGATCGATATTCCACTCCTTTGCGTGGGCGCGGATCTCGCCGACGGCGCGGGAGGCTTCGACCAGCGGGCGGGGGAAGAGGGCGTTTTTCCCGACGGAATAGTGCAGGGAGAAGACGCAGTATCCGTGCGCGAGGAAGGGGAGCATGATCGGCTCGTCCTCCCGGTCGGATACCATCGCGTATCCGCCGCCCGGGATCACGAGCAGCGCGGTGCGCGCTTTGCCGTGGTCCCTCCCGTCGAAGTCGTCCTTCGGGATCATTCCCTTGAGATACGCGGTTTCGTTCAGCTTGAGTTCGGTGTACAGCATAGAGACCTCCGGTTTATTTCAGTAACAGTTCCGCGAGGAACACGGCGCCGCAGCAGCCGATGGCACAGCGGAACAGATTTCCGTCGAAGAAGGCGATCAGAAGCCCGACGACCAGCGCGGCGGCACCCGACCACGGGGAGCTCGCAGCCGTGAGGATCGCGGGGAAGGTCATGACGGCAAGGGTGACGTAGGGGACGTAGAACAGAAAGGAACGGAAGAAGGTGCTTCTGATCTCTTTCCGGATCAGGGTCAGCGGCAGCATCCGGATCAGGTAGATGACGGCGGCGCCGATGAACAGATACAGATAAACGTTCTTTTCCATTTCACGCCTCCTCCTTCCTCGGTTTGATCAGCGCGGCAGCGGCGGAAAGAAGCAGGGTCAGCAGAATGATCCGGATCCCGGAGGAAAGGGAACCGACGACCGGGAGCCGTTCCGCGGCGAAGCTGCAGAGCATGGAGACCGCGACCAGCAGCGCGAGGAATTTTTCCTTGCGCGCGGGCGGAACGATGATGGCAAGGAACATCCCGTACAGGGCTACACCGAGCGCGGAGGAAAGGGCAGGAGGAAGGATCTCTCCCGCCAGCACGCCGAGGACCGTTCCCGCGACCCATGCGGGGACGGAGATCGCCGCCGCGCCGTAGACGTAGGACGGGATCAGATGCCCTTCCCGTGCGAACGAAATGCCGGCGATCTCGTCCGTGACGAAGAAGCCGACGAAAAACCGATGGAAAAACGGCGTTTTTTCGCTGAATTTCTGGGAGAGGGAGCAGGAGAGAAGCAGATAACGCAGATTGATGATCAGCATGGCGGCGACCATCTCAAGATAGGGCGCGGATTCCGCGATGACATTCAGCGCGGCGAATTCTCCGGCGGAGGCGATCATCAGTGCGGACATGAGCCCGGACGCGGGGGCGGAGAGACCGACCTTTTTCGCCGTGATGCCGAGGGCAAAGGAAACGGCAAAGTAACCGAGCGCGATCGGGATCCCGTCCCGGAGGCCGGAGAAAAACGGAGAAGACTTATCTTTCATACGGTGGTTCCTTCGATTCCGGAAGATGGTGCGGGGGGAGGGCAGAGCGGCAGATCGAAATAGAAGGTGCTGCCGCTGCCGGGGGTGCTGAAGACGCCGTATCCGCCGCCGAGCTGTTCCATCGTCGTTTTGACGATCGAGAGACCGAGCCCGGAGCCGAGCGCGCCCCGTTTGTGGAGCTTATCCACTTTATAATACCGATCCCAGATCAGGGGGAGGTTCTCCTCGGGGATGCCCTCTCCGGTGTCGGTGACGCTGATGCGGACGTGAGAGGGAAGATCCGTCGCGGGATCGTACAGGAGGATCTGCGTGACCGTGACGGTACGGTCGGGTCCCGTATGCGTCAGCGCGTTTCCGACGAGGTTGAAGAAGACCTGCTGGATCCGCGTCTCGTCGGTGCGGACCATCGCGTCGAACGCGGGCTCGAACACGATGGGGTATTCCTGTTTTTCGATCAGCTTGTTGTAGCGGTCGAGCGCGGAGCGGAGCAGAGCGGTCAGATCGCAGACCGTGAAGTTCAGCGTCTGCGTCCCGGACTGCAGCTTTGAGAGGTCGAGCATATCGTTGACGAGGGTGGTCAGACGCGCGGTTTCGTCGATGATGATCTGATCGTTTTCCGGCGTGTTTTCCCCCGGGATGTCGCGCATCATTTCCGCGTAGCCGGAGATCAGGGTCAGGGGCGTGCGGAGATCGTGCGAGACGTTGGCGATCAGATCCCGCCGCAGCTCGTCCGTTCTGGAAAGCTCGGAGGCGGCGTGGTTCAGGGAATCGCCGAGCTCGGAGAGTTCCCGGCATCCCGCGCCCGAAAAATCAGTGGCGTAGTCGCCGCCCGCAAGACGCTTGGCGGCACGGTTCATGCCCTCGAGCGGCTTTGCGATCCGGCGTGACAGGATCAGCGTCAGGAGGATGGCAAGGAGGAGCAGCAGCACCGAGATCGCCGTGAGCAGATAATGCATGGTCTGCACGGTGGAGGAGACCGGCGAGGTGACGGAATTGAAAATGTACAGCCGGTTCCCGGAAATCACGGTATAGACGATGCTTTCCTCATCCTCGGAGCGGTCGCGGCTGCCGCTGATCTCGTAGTACGCCTTGTTTTCCAGACTGTAACGGTATCTCTGGAGCAGCGTTCCGCCCGCGGCCTCCGCGAAGTCGTAGAGCTTGAAGATCCCGTCCTGCGTCATGTGATGGATCAGGCAGCGCTGCCCGATGTCCACGTTGACGATCTGCCGCGCGGTCTCACGGTCGGGCATTTCAAATATGCGCAGACAGATCTGGCGGCTTTCCCCGATCTGCTCCGCCGTCTGTTTCAGGCTCTCTCTGTCGGTCTCGCCGAGGATCTCTCCGGCGGCGGAACGGATCTCCGCCTCCTTGATCTCCTTGTAGATCGTATCGAGAAAGACGACCTGGCACAGCCACAGAACGGTCAGGATGATCGCCGCGTAAAGCCCGAAGGCGAAAAGGAGTTTCCACCGCAGGGAAATGCGGCTCCTTTTCGCCTTTTTCGTTTCAGTGATCGGATTCAAATCGGTACCCCATGCCGCGCAGCGTCACGATGCGGGAACTGTACGGGCCGAGAGACTTGCGGAGCAGCTTGATATGGGTATCAAGCGTCCGGTCATCCCCGAAAAAGTCGTAGCCCCAGACCTCGGTGATCAGCTTTTCGCGGGACAGTGCGATATTTTTGTTTTTCAGCAGATAGAAGAGAAGTTCGTATTCCTTCGGGGAAAGTTCCGCGCGGACGCCGTCGATGAAGACCAGCCGCCCGGTGAAATCCACGCGCAGCCCGCCGTCGACGTACTCGTCGTGTACGGGACCGGGCGCCGGCGCGTCGGCGCGTTTCCCGACGCGGCGCATGATCGCGTCAATCCGCGACATCAGTTCCTTGGGTGAGAAGGGCTTGACGACGTAATCGTCCGCCCCGAAGCCGAAACCGCTGAGGCGGTCATATTCCTCTCCGCGTGCGGAGAGCATGATGATCGGCGTGTCGGAAAACTTCCGGATCTCCCGGCAGGCGGAAAACCCGTCGAGCTCCGGGAGCATGACGTCGAGAATAATGACGTCGAAACTCTGGCTCCGCGTCAGGATCACCGCCTCCATCCCGGTCTTTGCCTCGGTGACGGTGTGCCCCTCAAATTCCGCGTATTTGCGGATCAGTTTACGGATGTTTTCTTCGTCGTCGGTCACAAGAAGGGAATATCCCATGGGTACCTCCTGCTGGATGGATGTCCGCTGCCGCGGGATCAGTCGTCCGCGGTCTTTTCGGCGAGTGTGATGTCGATCGGAAGAAGCGTGCTCTTCTGGACGGAAGGATCGTAACGCGAGACGGTGATCGTGACCGTGTCGCCGACGCTGCACTTGTTCAGTTCCGCCTTGAGTTCCGAGATGGTGGAGATTTCGGTGCCGTTGAAGGCAACGATGCGGTCGCCGACGTGGAAGTCCTGACTCAGCGTGGACTCCGCGATATAAACGCCGTAATCGGTCACGTACTGATGGTACTGCCACCACTGGGTGTAGTCTTCCTGGCTCCGGACCTCAAAGAGGGAGAAGCCGAGCTTGACGCGGCCCTTGATATAGCCGTTCGACATCAGCTGGGACGAGATCTCACGCGCCATGTTGGAGGGGATGGCAAAGCCGAGACCCTCGATATCCTCACCGGTGCTCTTGGCGTTGACGATGCCGACCAGATGGCCGTTCATATCGAACAGACCGCCGCCCGAGTTGCCGGGGTTGATCGCCGCGTTCGTCTGGAGCAGGGTATAGAGCTGACCGTCGATCTCGATCTCTCTGCCGGTGGCGGAGACGATGCCGTTGGTCACGCTGCCGCCGAGGGAACCGAGCGGGTTGCCGATGGCGATGACCTCTTCACCGATTGCAAGCGCGTCGGAATCGGCAAAGGCGACGTAGGGCAGATCCTTGTCGCTGCTGATCTTGACGACCGCGATATCGGTCTGCGCGTCCTTGCCGATCAGTTCCGCTTCAAAGGTCTCGCCCGTCGTGAGCTTGACGGTGATGGAATTGGCACCGTCGACCACGTGATTGCAGGTGATGATATAGCCGGTCTTGTCGATGATGACACCGGATCCGGCACCGCCCGTGATATACTGGCCGAAGAGGCTGGAGGTGCTGACCGTTTCCGTCGTGATCTCCACGACCGCTTCCTTGATCTCCGCGACCACGGAGGCGTAGGAGCCGTCACCCTTTTCGTATTTGATCGGGTTGCCGCTGTACTGTTCGACGGTCACGTTCGCCGCCTTCCCGGGCAGGAAGGTCGTCTTTCCGGCGGTCGCTCTGCCGATCAGGAACGCGCCGACGGCGAGGAGCAGAGAAAGAAGGATGCAGATGACCGTACACCAGACGAGCGCGGTCTTCGACGCATAGGAGGGGGCCTTTCTGCGGGGCTGGGGAGCGTACGCTCCGGCAGGCTGCTGATAGTATCCGCCCTGCATCGGCGCGCCCTGCGTCCCGGCCTGATACGTGCCCACGCCGGGCTGCGCCTGCTGTGCGCCGTAGCCCGCGGACGTGCTGCCGTACTGCGGCGCCGTATAGGGCGCACGGTAACCGCCGTACGTCCCGCTGCCCTGCTGACCGAAGGACGGACCCTGCGCGGCGTACGTCTGACCGAAGGGCTGCCGGTTCAAGGGCTGCTGATTCACGGGCTGCTGATTTGCGGACTGCTGATTCGCCGTTTGCTGTTCCGGCTGCACGCCCTGCGGGGCAAACAGAGGGCTCTGATAGTAGCCGCCTTGCGTCTGCTGAGCGGGAGGCGTCTGCTGTACGGTGCTGCCGGTCTGCGGATTGACGAGCGTGGGACGCTGTGCGGGCTGATCGGCTCCGGTCAAGTTCTCTGCCGGGGTGCTTTCCGCGGCGGAGAGGGACTCTGCGCCCTGCTCGGTCTGATTCTGATTTTGATTCTGATTCTGATCCTGATCAGTGGGGTTCCAGCTGTTATTCATACGGAATGCCGTCCTTTCTTTCTGTTACAACGTTGACGGATCGATACGGGTCGATAAGAAAAATCTGCTTCGATTTTCCTTATTATAATCGTACAATGTGAAAACTGTATGATGATTTTTCAAATATTTATAAAAATCGCGGTCTGCCGTCACTGCGGGACCTTCTGTCCCAGGATCTCGCGGTAGGTGCGGTAGAAGGACTCGTAGCGGTCCTCGTCGATCGCTTCACGTATTTTTGCCATGAGCTCGTTATAGAAATACAGATTGTGCAGGACGCACAGACGCATCCCGAGCATTTCGTCTACCTTCAGCAAATGCCGGATGTAGGCGCGGCTGTAATTGCGGCAGGCGGGGCAGCCGCAGCGCTCCGAGATCGGACGGGTATCGTACTTGAAGCACTCATTCAGGATGGTGAGCTTGCCCTCCCAGGTGAACAGATTGCCGTGGCGGGCGTTGCGGCTCGGCATCACGCAGTCGAAGAAGTCGACGCCGCGGTACACCGCTTCCAGAATGTTGCAGGGGGTTCCGACTCCCATCAGGTAGCGGGGCTTCCCGACGGGCATATATTCTTCCACGGCCTCGATGGTGTGATACATCTCGTCCGCGGTCTCACCGACGGCAAGGCCGCCGATGGCGTAGCCGTCCAGATCCAGCTCGGAGATCCGCTTCATGTGATCGATGCGCAGGTCCTCGTAGGTCGAGCCCTGATTGATGCCGAACAGTAGCTGGGAGGGATTGATCGTCTCCGGCAGACTGTTCAGCCGCGCCATCTCGTTCTTGCAGCGCACCAGCCAGCGATAGGTCCGGTCGCAGGAGTTCTTCGTATATTTGTATTCCGCGGGGTTTTCGATGCATTCGTCGAACGCCATCGCGATGGTGGAGGCGAGATTGGACTGAATGCGCATACTCTCTTCCGGCCCCATGAAGATCCGTCTGCCGTCGAGGTGAGAGGCAAAGCGGACGCCCTCCTCGGTGATCTTGCGGAGCTTGGCAAGGGAAAAGACCTGAAATCCGCCGCTGTCGGTCAGGACGGGGCGGTCCCAGTTGAAGAAACGGTGGATCCCGCCGAGGCGGTGGATCAGCTCGTCGCCGGGGCGGATGTGGAGGTGATAGGTGTTGGAAAGTTCCACCTGACATCCGATCTCCCGGAGGTCCATGGTGGAAACGCCGCCGCGGATCGCGGCGCAGGTGCCGACGTTCATGAAGACGGGGGTCTCGATGGTGCCGTGAACGGTCACCATTCTGCCGCGTCTTGCTTTTCCGTCCGTTTTGAGCAGGGTGAAAGACATGATCATTCTCTCTTTTCCGGGCAGATGCGGAAACCAGCCGCACGCCCTTTATGTATTATGAGCGTTTGAACAGGTGCTCGACCTGATTTTTCGTCATCTCGAAGGCGACCGGTCTGCCGTGCGGGCAGAAGCGGACGTTCTTTCGGGTGAGGACGTTTTCAACGATCCAGCGGATGTTTTCAGGGTCGTCCTCCCTGCCTGCCTTGACGGCAGCCTTGCAGGACGCCTGGAACAGTGCCTTCTCGTACAGCGTTTCTCCCGTGATGCCGGGAGCGGCGCCTCCTTCCGCGAGCGCGGAGGAAAGGGTGCCGAACATGGCGGAAGCCTCGTTCGCGTTCAGCTCCGCCGGGATCTGTCCGATCCGTACCGTTTTTTCCTCGGGCAGAAGGGTGAACGCAAACCCCAGCTTCCCGATCTCGTCCCCGTATTCGGTCAGCGCCTCCGTCTCCTCGGGGGAGAGGGGAAGATCGATCGGGATCAGCAGGATCTGGGAGGCGGCAGCGCTCTGCTTCTGCTTTTCTTTCATTTCTTCAAAGAGGATCCGTTCGTGCGCCGCGTGCTTGTCGATCAGCAGCATCCGGTCCTCCAGCTCGACGGTGACGTAGCAGTTGAAGACCACGCCGGAGATACGGTACCACGGCAGAGGGACGAGATCGGGATCGGAATCGGAGGTGCGGACGGCGCTCTCGGGGACCGCGGCCGCGGTGTTTTCTTTTTCTCCGTCCGGCGTCGGTGCGGGACGTCCGGTTTCGGAGGGAACGAAGGAACGTTCCGCCCGTCCGGTCTCCGCCTTCCCGTTTTTTTGCGGCGCGTCCGTTTTGCTTTGATCCTCTTCGGCAGCGATCGGGTCGAACCCGGGGATGAAAATGCCGAACTCCTCCGACGTGGCAGGGCGCGCGGCTTTTCTTTCCTTTTCCTCACGGCCCCGCTCCGGTTCCTCGGGCCGTACCTGCCAGGAACGGGAGCCGGGGATCTCGGGGTGGGTACGGATCACGGCGGGAGAGATCCCCTCACGCGGCGTCCGGTCGGGTTCCCGCAGATCCGCCCGGATCTGCTCGTATTTTCCTGTCAGCTTTTCGCGGTCAAGGCTTGCCTGCCGCGCGGCCTCCGCCGATTCCAGCTTCTGCGCGATCAGATCCCCGACGCCGCGCAGATCGTCCGCCGAGACGTCGCGATTTTCCGGCAAAGCCGCCTCGGGACGTTCGACGCTGTGGATCAGTGCGTTGCGGACTGCGCAGTAGACCGCCTCGAAGACCGCCTTTTCGTTGGAGAATTTGACCTCGAGCTTTGCCGGGTGGACGTTGACGTCGACGAGCGCCGGATGCAGCTGAAGATTCAGCACGCAGACCGGGAAGCGCTCCGGCGGGCAATAGGAGACGAACGCCTGCTCAAGCGCGGCGGCGGCGGTCGTGCTCTTGACGTATCTGCCGTTGATGAAGAAGTTCTGATAGTTGCGGTTCCCCCGGACGTTGTCGGGTCTGCCGACGAAGCCGGATACGCCGATTTCGGCGGTCACGTCGTTGACCTGCACGAGCTTTTTGGAAAAGTCTCTGCCGAGGACCGAATAAATGGTGTTCCAGAGCTGACCGTCTCCGGCGGAGGTGAACCGCATCTGCCCGTCGGTGATCAGCCGGATCGAAATGTCGGGGTGAGAAAGCGCGATCTTTTCCGCGACCGCAACGACGGCGGTCGTCTCGGAAACGTCCTTTTTCAGGAATTTCCGCCGCGCGGGGACGTTGGCAAAGAGCTCTTCGGCGATGACGGTCGTGCCGATCGCCGCGCCCGTTTCCTCAAGACCGACGATCTCGCCGCAGTCGACCGAGAGCAGATGCCCCATCTCCTCCCCGGGCCGGCGGGTCATGATCCGCAGTTTGGAAACACTGGCGATCGCAGCGAGCGCCTCTCCGCGGAAGCCGAGGGTCATGATGCCGTCCAGATCCGCGGCACTTCTGATCTTGCTCGTGGCGTGCCGGCGGATACAGACCGCAAGGTCCTCCTCGGACATCCCGCAGCCGTTGTCGGTGACGCGCATCAGGACGGAGCCGCCGTTCTTCGTTTCGACGGTGATCTTCGTGGCGCCCGCGTCGATGGCGTTTTCCATCAGTTCCTTGATGGCGGACGCGGGGCGGTCGACGACTTCTCCGGCGGCGATGAGATTCGCGACCGAAAAGTCAAGAACGTTAATGATTCCCATGGATTCTCGTTTCTGTCATCCGGTCTGACCGGTATTAACGCAGGGTAAGGAGTTCTTCGGCTCCCCGCCGGTCCGCCGCGCTGAGGTACCAGCGGCAGAAGGGCGTGCCGTGCAGCTCCCGCTGAAGGGAGACGAACTGATCGGGACCGTCAACGATCATGTACCGCTTTCCCGCTTCTCCGATCCGGCGGAAGACGTCCGGCCAGTGAGCGGAGGGAGGCGCGCCCGCCCCCGGCACCCACTGTACGGCGTTCAGGGAAGGGAGGGAAAGGATACTGTCGAGATGGTGCAGGGCACCGGTCCCGTCCAGATGATAGATCGTATGGCCAAGCGCTTCGGTATCTTTTCTGATATCCGGCAGGACGAAGCGGTCGTAGGAAGCGGGACCGATCATCGCGCTGAAATCACACTGCAGGATATAGGAGGGCGTGCGGCTGAGGATGCCGTTCCAGTCGGTGAACAGCGTTCCCTCTCCCATCGCTGCGGAAAAATCGCGGTACGCTTCGTACCAAGCGCGGCGGATCTCTTCGCGCAGGCGGTCTACCTCCTCCGGTTCGTCGATCAGATCGGTGAGCAGATCGCACGTCCCGCGCAGAGAGGCGGCAACGTCGAGCACGCCGCCGAGATCGGGCATCCCGATGACGACGAGCCCTTCCCAGCGTTCGGCGCCCGCGCGGCAGATCGCACGGATCCGCTTTGCCCACGGGCTGTCCGGATCGTATCGGACGCTGATATCTTTCAGGTCTTTCTTTTCCTTCGGGCGGAACCAGACCTGACCGCTTGAGTTGTCGAGGAGCCCGCCGCAGAAGGCGGAGAGGACCCCGGGACCGAAAACGTCGAGGCTGACGGTCGGGTAAGCGTCGCCGAGGAATTCAAAGGAGGAGAACCAGGCGTCCCACGCGTCGATGACGTCCTCCGGGGATCGGTCGAACTCGTGGCAGTTTGCCTGCGTCAGCAGGGGACCGGCTTTTCTGTCCGCCGGATAGGCGTCCGGAAGGATGACCGACAGGAGCGGACGGTCCAGAGTCCCCTCCCACCAGCGTTCGTGTGCTTCCGCGACGGCTTCCAGCCGGGACCGTGAAAAATGAATCGGCATGACTGTATCCTTTCCGGCGTTTATTCCGCCAGTTTTTTCAGTTCGTACAGCAGATTCAGCGCTTCGATCGGGGTCAGGATATTGACGTCCGTGTTCAGCAGCTTCATCCTTACGTCGTTTGCGCGGTAATCGTCGAAGGTGATGTTGGCGTTGTCTTCTTTCTTTTCCGGTTCTTTCCGGACGGCGCCCTTATCGTTCAGTGCCTTTAAGATCTCCTTGGCGCGGCGGATGACCTCGTTCGGGATCCCGGCGAGCTTGGCGACCTCAATGCCGTAGCTGTCGTCCACCGAGCCCTTGACGATCTTGCGCAGGAAAATGATCGAGTCGCCGGTTTTTTTTGCCGCGATATTGTAGTTGACGATCCCGTCCAGCTCGTTTGCGAGATCATTCAGCTCGTGGTAGTGCGTGGCGAACAGCGTCTTTGCCCCGATCCTTTTGCCGACGGTGTATTCCGCGACGGCGCGCGCGATGCTCATACCGTCGTAGGTCGAGGTCCCGCGCCCGATCTCGTCGTAGACGATCAGGGAACGCTGGGTGGCGTTTTTCAGGATGTAGGCGACCTCGTTCATTTCCAGCATGAAGGTCGACTGACCGGAGGCAAGGTCGTCCGAGGCACCGACGCGGGTAAAGATCCGGTCCACGATCCCGATGCGTGCTTCTCTGGCGGGAACGAAGGAACCGATCTGCGCCATCAGCGTGATCAGCGCGACCTGACGCATATAGGTCGATTTGCCCGCCATGTTCGGCCCGGTGATCAGCGCGAGGCGGTTGTGGTTCGTATCGAGCAGCGTGTCGTTCGGGACGAAGGAGCCGTCGTCGCAGAACCGCTCGACGACCGGGTGTCTGCCGTCCTTGATCTGAATGACCGTACCGTATTCCACCTCGGGGCAGACGTAGTTGTACCGTACCGCCGTCTCGGCGAGGGAAAGATAAACGTCAAGCTTTGCAAGCATGGCGGCGGCGGACTGGACACGCTCGATCTTCGAGGTGATGTTGTTCCGGATGCCGGTGAACAGCTCGTATTCGAGCGCGGCAAGGCGGTCGGATGCGCCGACGATGACGGTCTCCTTTTCCTTCAGCTCCTCGGTGATGAAGCGCTCGCTGCCGACCAGCGTCTGCTTGCGGATATAGCGGTCGGGCACCAGATTCAGGAAGGACTTGGTGACCTCGATATAATAGCCGAAAACGCGGTTGTACGCGATCTTTAACGATTTGATCCCCGTTTTTTCGCGTTCTTCCGCGGCAAGACGCTCCACGTAGTCCTTGCCGTTGAAGACGATATCGTGCAGCTCGTCCGCCTGCGCGTTGAAGCCGGGGCGGATGAAGCCCGCCTCCCGGATCGAGAAGGGCGGATCGTCGACGATCGAAGCGGCGATCAGATCGCGGATATCGTCGAGGGTGTCGAGCCCGGCGGCGATGGAGGCAAGCTCGGGGGAGGTGAAGTCGGCGAGCAGCTTTTTGACCTCCGGCAGGACCGAGATCGTCGTGTGGATCGCCCGCAGATCTCTCGCGTTCGCCGTTCCGTAGACGAGACGGGTCATCAGGCGGTCCAGGTCGCGCACGTCGCCGAAAAGGGCGGAAAGCTCTTCCCGGACCATGAAGCTGCCGGTCAGCTCCTCCACCGCTTTCTGCCGCCGGACGATATGGTTGGCGTTGAGCAGCGGCTGCTCGATCCATTTGCGCAGCAGCCTCGCGCCCATCGCCGTGCGGGTGCGGTCGAGGACCCAGAGCAGGGTGCCGCGCTTTTCACGGGAGCGCATGGACTCGGTCAGCTCCAGATTTCGCCGGGTGGAGACGTCGAGCTCGAGGTACTGCCCCTCCTCGTAAAAGTTGATCTTGGAAATATTGGCGACGTCGGTCATCTGCGTCTCGAGAACGTAGTCGAGCAGCGCGCCCGCGGCACGGATGACCTCGGCGGGGACTGCGTTCGGATCGAGCGCGTCCGGACCGAACTGTCTTGAGGTCAGGGCGAGCGTATGGACGTAATCGAAGCGCTTTCCCTCGGTATCGCAGGAAACGTAAGCGCCGAGCCGTTCCTTGAAGAACGGGGCAAGGGCGCTGCCCTCGGGGAGCGGACGGTCAAGAAGGATCTCGCGGGGCAGGAAGGAGCCGAGCTCGTTCATGAGCTGGCGCTCGGATGACTCCCCGCGGAAGCAGGTCACCGAGAAGTCACCGGTCGTGATATCGGCGAACCCGACGGCGGTCACCTCTCCGCTGCCGAAGCAGATCGCGGAGAGATAGTTGTTCCGGTCGTCCGGGATCTGCGTGCTGTCGATGACGGTACCGGGCGTGACGGTGCGGATGACCTCGCGCCGGACCAGCCCTTTGGCGAGGGCGGGATCCTCCATCTGCTCGCAGATGACGACCTTGTAGCCCTTGGCGACGAGACGGCCGACGTAGGTATCGGCGGCGTGATAGGGGACGCCGCACATCGGGGCGCGCTCCTCCAGACCGCAGTCCTTTCCGGTCAGGGTCAGCTCCAGCTCGCGGGACGCGGTCTTCGCGTCCTCGAAAAACATCTCGTAAAAGTCGCCGACCCGATAAAACAGAATGGCGTCCTTGTGCTGATTTTTCAGATCGAGATACTGCTGCATCAGGGGACTGAGTGCCATATCAGTGATCTCCTTTCTCCGGGATTAGTTCGCCCGAGAGCGTATAGGTATCGGCGTCCGTGATTCGGACGGAACGGAAGGAACCGATCAGGGACGCGTCGGAGGAAGGAAAATGGACGAGGCGGTTGTGCTCGTTCCTTCCCGTCAGACGGGTGGGATCGGTCTTGCTGAAGCCCTCGACGAGGACGCGCATCTCTCTGCCGACGAACGCGCGGTTCTTTTCCAGCGAGATCGCGTTCTGCACGGCGAGCAGACGGGCAAAGCGGTCTTTTTTCTCCTCTTCCGGGACCTGCCCCTCCATGACCGCGGCGGGCGTCCCCTTGCGCCTGGAGTAAATGAACGAGAAGAAGGCGTCGTACCGTACGGTACGGAGCAGGGAAAGGGTCTCCCCGAATTCCCCGTCGGTCTCGGTCGGGAAGCCGACGATGACGTCGGTCGAGAGCGCGATATCCGGGATCGCCGCGCGCAGACGCTCCACGAGGGCGAGATAGGCGGCGCGGTCGTAATGCCGGTTCATTTTATGCAGGATGCGGTCGGAGCCCGCCTGCACCGGGAGATGGAACTGCTTCGCGATGCGGGGGCGCGAGCCGTCGGCGGAATGCGCCGCCATGACGGCGATCAGACGGTCGGACGCGTCCTTCGGATGCGAGGTCATGAAGCGGATCCAGTAATCGCCGGAGATTTTGCAGATGTCCTCAAGCAGGGAGGCAAAGTCGTAAGCGCCGACGCCGCCGCCGAAATCGCAGCCGCGCCCGTAGGAGTTGACGTTCTGCCCGAGCAGCGTGATCTCCCGGTAACCGCTTTCGACGAGCCCGCGGACCTCGTTCAGGATGTCCTCCGGTCTGCGGCTCCGCTCTCTTCCCCGGACGTAAGGCACGACGCAGTAGGTGCAGAAATTGTTGCACCCGTACATGATGCTGACCCACGCACGGAAGGAGGATTCCCGGCGGACCGGAACGTCCTCCGCGATCGTCATGACCTCGGGATCGGGGTAAAACGCCCGCTTTTTCGTCCGGAGCACCTCGGCGAGATAATCGGGGAAGCACTCGTGTGCTCCGGTCCCGAACAGGATATCGATATAGGGATATTTGTTTTTCAGTTCGTTCAGCCGGTGCTCCTGCGCGACCATGCAGCCGCAGACGCAGGTGACGAGCGCGGGATTCTTCGCTTTCAGGTGCTTGAGCTGCCCGGTCAGGGACAGCGCCTTGAGCTCCGCGTGCTCCCGCACGGCACAGGTATTGAAGACGATAAGCTCCGCCTCCGCTTCGCTTGCGGCGGGAACGTAGCCGAGCTCCTCCGCCATTCCGGCGATGCGCTCGCCGTCAGCCTCGTTCTGCTGACAGCCGAAGGTGCGGACGAGATAACCGGGCTTTCTGCCGCGGATCTTTTCAAATTCTTCGCACCGGCGGCGGACCGACGCGACGGAAACGGGATTCAGACAGGACACGGAAAGACCTCACTTCGATCGGGTCCGGGGACCCGGATTAACATCGGAAAAAAGATAAATATTCATTTTATTATAGCACAAAAGATTTTTTCTGTCAATTCAAAATCGACGAAAACTTTTTCGCGCGGCCGATGTTTTCCGCTGCCGGATCATCACGATCGGGAGATTCCGTTATCGTCCGGTGGGAGGGGCGGTAACCGACCGGAAACGCGGAAAAAGATTTCCGGCAGAGGTGAATTCATATTGACAAACCGCCGTTGAATTGCTACAATGAAAATCGGGAAACTAATCGCTTTGGGAGGAGTCCGTTATGAAAAAGTCAGTCCGTTTGATATCCGCGATCCTTTTGTGTGCGGCGCTGTTATTTTCCGCCGCTGTCCCTGCAATGGGCACGGAAGAGGTCCGGAAAGGAGTCAATACGGCGATTCTGGAAGACGTCCTGAATCACCGGCCGTACGTGATCGATACCTTTACCGGGAGCGGCACCTCGTTCGATAATCCCGCTGCTTCTTCCTACGGGTACGTACAGAAGTATATGTTCAAGGACATCGTGGACAAGTATGAGAACGATTCCGTGATGAGGGCAGCGGTGAACATCTACTATACGATAGAAAACACCGGTGACGTCATCGCGGAGATCCCTTCTGCGCTTGCGGACATTTTTCTGAACGAATATTCGTGGTCGAACTTTATCGCCGGAGCAAAGAATAAGAATTATGCGAACGTATTGCAGGCGGTACTGACGTCCGAATATTCATCTCTGACCGGCAACACGCTCGGCGAAGAGATCTCCGGTTATGAAACCTTGAAATCATTCCAAAGCGCGTCAAAAAACATCAAAGAGTTCGTGTCGAACGGGAAAACGCTCATTGACGTAGTGGACGACGATATCACACTCAGACAGTATGAGTTCCTTTACGATAAGCTTCCCGGTTACGCCCATTCGATCGACGATTATCTGGATGAGACCGTGCGGTTCTACGATGACGTTGAAGATAAGACCATGACGACCGTAGAAAAATTGGAGTTCTATAATCTGAAGCACAAGGTCGTCTTCGGGGAAGAAGACGAAGTCCTTTCCGAATGGGAAAAATCCGTTGCGGCGGAGAGCGTCTGGGGCGGGATTTCGGACGCACTGTCGGAGGGACTCACGCTCGTCAGAACGTCGGCATCCATGGCGGACAATTACCTCTACGCAAAGCGTCTGATCGATATGAGCGAGGATATGAGTGACACGCTGCGCCGGATCCGACTGGTGGGAGACAACTACGGCGATAACAGCTTTCACCGCGTTGCCGGGCAGTATCTGGATCTGATCGATCTGGAATCCGGATCGGAAGCACAGAAGGTCCTTGCTTCCGCGCTCATGACGACGATGACGACTGTCAATTCTTCGATGAACAAGTGGATCGGCAAGAACGTCAATTCCAAAGGTCTGGTCAAGTTTATGAAGGATCAGAAACTGGCGGGGACGTCAACGATCCACTCACTGTACAAAACCGCGGGAGAGTTATCGACAACGATCAGCGCCACGACGGCAATTGTTGACGCCGCGACCGGAATAGACGGCGTTTGCGAAAAGATCGTTGAACTGAAATATCTTGACAGGATCAGAAATTACGCCATAGACGCGTATCATAACGACCTGATCGCGTACGAGCGCCACAAAGGTTTTTCCACGCAGGCGCAGGCAGACGAGGCAGAGCAGTATGCGGCGCTTGTCGTCAACGACCTGATGTTTCTGAAGCGGATCACCCTCCTCGCCGAAGAATTGGGATACAAGATGCTTTTCGCCACGACCGATTCCGTCGTCGGGAGGTTGATCAATACGCTCGGGATCACGGACGACGCCGAGATGCTGGAAGAACGCTGGCTTCTTGCCGAAAGTACGCTTGTCGATACGCTGATCGACGCGTCTTCCGGTGCAGCGCTCAACGTGGGCAGCGGGGAAAGTCTGACGATCTATAAAACCGAAATCGGTTCATCTGCCATGTACAGAAACGCGGAGGGGAGGATCATTTATATTACGGATCCCGAAGCCCGCCTGCTGAACGGCGTCGATCTGGACGGCGGTATCCTGACGGTGAACACTCAGCCGGACCGGAACGTGAAGATCGGACCTTTGGACGTTATAAGCAGCGGTTCGACGTTTGTTGTCAACGGGAATCTCACGGTCATGGGTCTGAGCGGCGATTACGTCAACGTGACGACGGAAAATGAAGGAACGCTGACTGTTCAAAACGACATGGAAGCCGGAGAAATGTTTGCAAACGCCTCGGTGCATGTATCGGGTAACCTGACGGCAGACTACCTGAACGCTTCCGATGCGGTAGAAGTGTGCGGCGATCTGACGGTCGGACACCTGTACATATACGACAGTGTGGACGTGGGCAGGGATCTGAACCTGACCGGCCCGATCTGGATGCAGACGGCAGACGCGCACCTGACGGTAAACGGAGATGTGACGGTAAGCAATAGCCGGAACATGAATATACTGTCACAGGGAACGATCGACCTGAAAGGGAATT
>JAZLIW010000159.1:0-27872 GCA_045617585.1 Eubacteriales bacterium | reverse complement strand
GTGATCGACGGTGATCTCAATCTCGTGATCGTTGCGGTCGATGACCTGCTCCGGCTTGACGTAGGTCGTCTCGTAGACCCTGACGGGCGGAAGCGTCTCAAGGACGCGCGCGACCTCGCGCACCATCGCGCCGAGGTTGTCTCCGTTCAATGCCGAAACCGGAAGGAAGCCGAGCGTCCCCGCGGAAGCAGCCTTCAGTGTTTCGATCTGCTCCTCCGTCGCCAGATCGCATTTGTTGGCGATGACGATCTGCGGGCGGGAGGCAAGCTCGGGACTGTATTTTTCCAGTTCCCCGTTGATCATGCGCATATCCTCGACGGGATCCCTGCCCTCGGTCGCCGCGACGTCCACGACGTGCAGCAGCAGACGGCAGCGGTCAACGTGCCGCAGGAAATCGTGCCCGAGGCCCGCGCCCTCCGAGGCACCCTCGATAAGACCGGGAATATCCGCGGCGACGAAGCCCTTTCCCTCTCCGACGGAGACGACGCCGAGATTCGGGGAAAGCGTCGTGAAATGGTATTCCGCGATCTTGGGTCTTGCGGCGGAGATCGCCGCGAGGATCGAGGATTTGCCGACGCTCGGCATCCCGATAAGACCGACGTCCGCGATCATTTTCAGCTCGAGCAGGACCTCCCGCTCTTCCCCCTGCGTTCCGCTTTTGGCGAACCGGGGGATCTGTCTGGTCGCGGTCGCGAAATGGCGGTTGCCCCAGCCGCCTCTGCCGCCGTGGCAGAGAATGAACGGCCCGCAGTCCGACATATCGCAGATCACGTCTCCGGTCTCCGCATCCTTCACGACCGTGCCTTCAGGTACGGGAAGGACCAGGTCCTCCGCGTTTGCGCCGTGAAATTTTTTGTTCGCACCGTCTCCGCCGTTGCCGGCAACGAATTTATGACGGTATTTGTAATTCAGAAGGGTATTCGTTCCCTTGTCGATCGTCAGGACGATATTGCCCCCGTTCCCGCCGTCCCCGCCGTCGGGTCCGCCGTGGGAGACGTATTTTTCGCGGTGAAAGGCAACGCAGCCGTTTCCGCCGTTGCCCGCCTTGACGTACAGTTTTACGTGGTCGATCAGCATTTTTCCGTTTCCTTTTCTTCTCTGTTTCTTATCTTACTCTTCCAGCAGTTTCCGGAGCCCGTCCTCGTCAAGGACGGCGATCCCGAGCTGCTCCGCCTTCGTCAGCTTGGAGCCCGCCTTTTCACCGGCGACGACGTAATCGGTCTTCCCCGAGACGGAGGAGGAGACCTTTCCGCCCTGCGCCTCGATCATCGTGCCCGCCTCATCCCGCGTGAGATGCGGCAGCGTCCCCGTGAGGACGAAGGTCTTCCCCGCGAGCTTCTGACCGATCACCTCGACCGTCCCGGTCGTGACGACGCCCTTTTCCTTCAGGCGGTCGACCGTTTCCCTCGTCTGGGGATGCGCGAAAAAGTTCACGATATAATCCGCCGTGATCTGCCCGACGTCGGGAACGGCGGTCAGTTCCTCCGCCGTCAGCGTGAAGAAGCGCTCGATATCGGTAAATTCCTTTGCCAGCACCTTCGCCGCTTTCTCTCCGACCTGACGGATGCCCAGCGCGTAGAGCAGACGGGAAAGCCCTCGTTCCTTCGACGCAGCGATCGCGGCGACCGTCTTTGCCGCCGACTTTTCCCCCATCCGCTCCAGCGGAACGAGATCCTTTTCGGTCAGCGCGTACAGATCCGCCGGCGTGCGGACGAGACCCTCCGCGCAGAGCGCGGTCACAAGCGCCTCCCCCATCCCCTCGACGTCCATCGCGTCGCGGGAAGTGAAATGCATCAGCGTGCGGACGAGCTGGGCGGGGCAGGCGCCGTTCGTGCAGCGGACCGCCGCTTCCTCGTCCCGGACGACCGGTTCCCCGCAGGAGGGGCAGAACCGCGGCATTTCGTAGGGTACGCTGCCCTCGCGCCGTTTTCCGGGCACGGTGCCGACGATCTCCGGGATGATATCCCCGGCCTTCTGCACCGTAACGGTATCGCCGATGCGCAGATCCAGTTCCCGGATCCGGTCGATGTTGTGCAGGGTCGCGCGGCTGACCGTCGTTCCGGCGAGACGGACCGGGGAAAGCACAGCGTTCGGCGTCAGCACGCCGGTCCTGCCGACCTGCACGACGATGTCGAGCAGTTCCGTTTCCTTCCGTTCGGGCGGATATTTATAGGCGACCGCCCACCGCGGCGTGTTCGAGGTCATGCCCATGACGTCCCGCGTCTTCAGATCGTTGACCTTGACCACCGCGCCGTCGATATCGTAGGGGAGCTCGTCCCGCATCCCGCCGATCTGCGCAATCATCTCCACCGCTTCGTCCGGCGTGCGGACGGTCTTCCTTAACTCGATCACGCGGAAGCCCTGCTCTTTGAGGAATTCCATCGTCTCGTCATGCTTCGTGAACGCGCGGCCGCAATACTGGAGGTTGAAGACGAAAATGTCCAGCCGCCTCGACGCCGTGATCTTCGGGTCGAGCTGACGGAGCGCGCCCGCCGCCGCGTTGCGCGGGTTGGCGAACAGAGGCTGCCCTTCCTTCTCCCGCTTTTCGTTCAGGGAGGCAAAGACGCGCCGCGGCATATAGACCTCGCCGCGCACCTCCAGCGTCCCGGAATAGGGGATGCGGAGCGGGATGCCCGCGATCGTCTTCACGTTTCCGGTGATGTCCTCTCCGACCGTACCGTCGCCGCGGGTCGCTCCCCGGACGAGAAGTCCGTTCTCGTAGCGGAGCGCGACCGACAGCCCGTCGATCTTCGCTTCCACCGAATATTCGTCCGCCTCGCCCGCGCGCAGCAGAAAGTCCTTCAGCTCCGCGTAGGAAAACACGTCCTGCAGGCTCCCCATCACGACGGTATGCGTGACCTTCTCGAATTTATCGAGCACCGCGCCGCCGATGCGGTGCGTCTGGGAAGCGGGATCCGCGTACTCCGGGTACGCCGCCTCCAGTTCCTGCAGTTCGCGGAAGAGCGCGTCGTACTCGTAGTCGGAGATCTCCGGTGCGTCGTCTTCATAATACCGTTTTGCGTGGTAGGCGACCTCTTTCGTCAGTTCCTCCATGCGCTTCCTTACGTCTTCCATTCCGCTCCTCCGATCTCCGGTAAACATAATCATACATGATAATTATACCACATTTCAGAGGGAAAACGCAATACCCTTTCCGTTTTTTTCACTTCTTTTCAAAAATAAAAGTATTGCATTTCCTCCCGATCTATGGTATACTGATAAGAACCGGACGAACGTGCGTCCGGAACACCGGAAACCGAAGAAAGGTCCTGTTTTTTATGAAAAGAAACATTCTGTCGGCTCTGCTCGCCGCAGTCCTTCTCGTCACCGCGCTGCTCTGCCCGCTCCCTGCCGGAGCGGCGGACCGTGAGATCCTGACCGAACCGGTCGATCTTTCGACGGTCAAACAGAACGCGAGAGGCAGCGGCTACGAATGGGCAAACCGCACCAATATCATGACGTTCGACCATCTGTATCTCGAGACCGACGCGGAATACGGCTTCCGCATCCCGGAGAACGCGACGCTCGTCCTGAAGGGCGACAACTACATCTCCGCTTCCCGCATCGCCCTGACGGCGATCGGAACGCTGACCGTGCAGGGCAGCGGAACGCTGCATCTGGTCGCCGGCGAGGTCGGGCTGAAAATGATGAGCGTGGACAAGACCGCCTCCCTCAAATTCAACAGCGGCAGGATCACGATCGACGCCGGAACGACCGGTGTATATTCCGAGTATCCCGCCGTGATCTTCGGCGGAACGACGGATCTGACCGTCAATATCACCGACGCGGACGGAAAAGCGATCAACGGCGCGACCGTACAGATCAACAACGGCAGGCTGACCGCAAACGCGCCGATCTTCAGCCCCGGTTCCCTTTCGGTCGCCTCCTGCGATCTGACCGTCAACGCGAAGACCGCCGCGCTCGAAGCCCCCACGGTAAAGATCAAGGAAAACAACGTGATCCGCGCGGGCTCCTCCGCCGAAACGCTGAAGGACGTCACGGAATACGGCGGTGAGACCTCGATCCTGCTGATCCCGACGAGAACGCAGAAAACCAGTCTGATCCTCTCGGCGCTCTTTGACGTCGAGGCGCCCCGCTTCCTCGATTATCTGATCTTCGCCTTCGTGATCCTGCTCTTTGCCGCGGCGGTCGGTCTCCCGATCCTGCATCAGTACCGCAAGGATCAGAAGAAGAAAGCGGAACTTGAAGAAAAGCGTGCCGCCGCGCTCGCCGAAAAGAAAAAGCGCAAAAACGCCGAAAAAGCCGAATAAGAAGAAACGAAACAAAAAGAAGGGGTGTAAAAACGCGTGACGTGTTTTGATACCCCTTTTCCGTTACGATCATGAACGACAACGAAAAGCAAGACCTTCTGCGTGCCCGGGTCCCGGAGCTCCTCTACTGGTACCGCGCATCCGCGCGCGTGATGCCGTGGCGCTCCGATCCGACGCCGTATCACGTCTGGATCTCGGAGATCATGCTGCAGCAGACCCGCGTGGAGGCAGTCCGTCCATACTACGCGGCGTTCCTGGAAGCGCTCCCCGACATCGCCTCCCTTGCCGCCGTCTCCGACGAAAAGCTGATGAAGCTGTGGGAAGGGCTCGGGTACTATTCCCGCGCAAGGAACCTGAAAAAAGCGGCAGCCGAGATCGTGGAAAAGTGGGGCGGCGCCCTCCCCGCGGACCGTGACGCGCTCCTTTCCCTGCCCGGGGTCGGCGCTTATACCGCCGGTGCGATCGCCTCGATCGCTTTCGGTCTGCCCGAGCCCGCCGTGGACGGGAACGTCCTCCGCGTCCTCACCCGTCTGTTTGCCGACGGGCGGGAGATCACCGACGAAAAGACGAAAAAGGCGTTTTCCGATCTGCTCCGGGGCGTCTATGAGACCTATCCCGACAGCGCATCCCTCCTGACGCAGGCGCTGATGGAGCTCGGCGCCACGGTCTGCCAGCCGAACGGCGCGCCCGCGTGCTCCTCCTGCCCCTGGGAGGGCGTATGCGCCGCAAGAGCGGAAGGAAGGCAGAATGAGTTCCCGGTCAAGGCGGCGAAAAAGCCGCGCCGGATCGAGGACCTGACCGTACTGCTCCTTTCCTGCCCCGACGGGACCTACGCGATCCGGAAGCGTACGGAGCACGGGCTGCTTGCCGGGCTGTACGAGTTCCCGAACGTTCCCGGCGTTCTTTCCCCCGCGGAAGCGGAACGGGCAGCCGAATTTCTCGGGATGCGTCCGGTCTCGGTTAAGAAGATCACCGACGCCGTACATATCTTCACCCACATCGAATGGCATATGACCGGATATCTCATCGAATGCGGGCAGGCGGAAAACGTCCCCCTGCTCCTCGCTTCACCGGAGGAGATCGAGGGAACCTACGCCCTTGCCTCCGCCTTCTCGAAATACCGGGACCTGACCGGAACCGGAAGGAAGCCCGAACGGACAAAGAAAGGAAAAAGAACGAAATGAACGCAGAAGTCAAGGAACTATTCGATTTTCTCGCCGCTTCCCCCTCCCCCTTCCACGCCGTGCAGGCGGGGAAAGACCTGCTCGCGGCGGCAGGATTTGAGGAGCTGAAAGAGGCGGAACAGTGGACGCTCCTGCCAGGACATGCCTATTATACCGACCGCAACGGTTCGGCGCTGATCGCGTTCCGGATCCCGAAAGAAAAACCGGCAGGCATCATGCTTGCCGCTGCCCACAGCGATTCCCCGACCTTCAAGATCAAGGAGAATGCCGAGCTTGCGAACGATACCTACCTGCGTCTGAACGCCGAGCCCTACGGCGGGATGATCTGTTCCTCGTGGTTCGACCGTCCGCTCTCCCTCGCGGGGCGCGCCGTGGTACGGACCGGGAACGGGATCGCCACACGCCTCGTCTGCTTTGACCGCGATCTGCTCCTGATCCCGAACGTGGCGATCCACATGAACCGCGCCGTGAACAGCGGCTACGCCTACAATATGGCGGTGGACATGGTCCCGCTGTTTGGCAGCGGAAAGAGCAAAGGCGCGTACCGCCGTCTGCTCGCCGCGGAGCTCGGCGTCGGAGAAGACGATATCCTCTCTGCCGATCTCTTCCTGTACAACCGTATGAAGGGAACGCAGTGGGGTGCGGAGAACGAGTTTATCTCTGCGCCCCGTCTGGACGATCTGCAGTGCGCCTACGCCGCTCTTTCCGCCCTGATCGCGGCTGAAACGCCCGCTGCGCTCGCCGTCGCGGCGATCCTCGACAACGAGGAGGTCGGTTCGGGCACCAAGCAGGGCGCGGACTCCGATCTTCTTCAATCCGTCCTCTCCCGGATCTGCGCATCACTCGGCACCGATCCTGCGGTGATGCTGGCGAACGGCTTTATGATCTCGGCGGACAACGCGCACGCCGTCCACCCGAACCACCCGGAATACGCCGACGCGACGCACCGTCCCGTGATGAACGGCGGGATCGTCATCAAGTTCAACGCCAACCAGAAATACACGACCGACGCCGTTTCCTGCGCGCTATTTGAACTGATCTGCAAAAAGGCGTCCGTTCCCTTCCAGTATTTTGCCAACCGCTCCGACCTTGCGGGCGGAAGCACACTCGGCAATATTTCCAATACACACGTTTCGCTCAACACCGTCGATATCGGTCTGCCGCAGCTCGCGATGCATTCCTCCTACGAGACCGCTGGCGCGCGTGACACCGGATACCTGAAGGAAGCGCTGACCGCCGCCTTCCTTTCCTCGGTCCGCGCCGAGGGCAGCGGCTGCTATACGCTCCTCTGACCGCCAACGCCGACCTCATCACTCAAAAAGGGGCTGTTGCATGGCATGAACAAACCGTGAACGGCTTGTGCAATTATTACAAGAAAATCCAGAGATGCAGGATAGACACCTCTGGATTTTTGTTTCTCTTGTATAGGGCAACCGAGCAAAAATTCAATTTGCAACAGCCCCTTTCTAATAATCGCGTCCGCTGACCGCCGCTTTTCTGATCGGCGGTCGGGGCCGGTTTATCCGTTTTTCCACTCCGTGTACGCTTCGCGCAGCAGTCCGGCAAGCGCCTCGGTCGTAAAATCGTTATATGAAAACGTGTCCCGGATCAGCCGTAATAATCGTGCTTCGGTCATTCGACCGGAAATCAGAAACGCGCCGGTGATCCTGCCGATCTCCGCATCAAGAACGTCGCTTGCGTTCATGCAGTAAATGGAATACGGATCGTAACCGCGGACCACCGTTTTGAAGCATTCGAATAAGGAATCAAATTGACGTCTGTCGATCACCCGTGAAAACAGTTCGTCTTCCAGCCGTTTTCCGAGAGAAGGCTCGCCGATAACGAACTGATATTTTTCGTTCTCCGTCTCGAATCCGATCAGACCGAACAACGACTCTTTGCAGGCATCCGCGAGCGGGATCCTCTGTGAAAAGGGCTTTCTGCTTTTGTTCAGGAAATGCAGGATAACGCCGCTGTCCGCGATCTGCAGCAAGGTGGGACGATCGTATGACCGCGGCTTGCCCTTTTTATCATAATACCGGCAAACCGTATTTCCCGGAAAGACTTCGGGACCTTTTTTGAGTTCAAATTTTTTATATAAGCTGCCGTAATTCTTTTTGGCAAGGCTCTTTCCCGTGAAAGCGGTCCCGCCGATCGCGAGTGCAAACAGAACACCGAATATGAATCCCCCCAGCATCCACAGTCCAAAGGAAGAGAGTGAAAAGTCGTGAAACGCGAGCTCCATGAATCCGAACATGGCAAGCCCCCAGAAAAAGCCGCCGATCAGCGAGATCAGCACCAACCCGACGGAACGGTTGAGAACGGATCTCTTTCCGCCCTTTTTACCCGATTCGGAAGCCGCAGAAGAGTCGGAAAGGATGATCATTGCCCGCTGATAATCGTAATCCCTGTCATTCGTGCAGCACAGACTGCAGTCGATACGTTCTTTCGTAAACTGTACGGAAATATCGTTCCGGTTCAGGTGATTGGTGCTGTCCAGCGTCGGCTGTCCCAGAACGGAGATCAGCCGGTCTTTGATTTCAAGTATTTTATCAGCCAATTTTTCATACCCGCACGCATCCGTCCCTGCCTGAAGGACGATCGTAAAGCCGTTGACACCGGTATGCGCGTCAGCATCAAACGGTACGTCGGCAAGAACGGTCTCAAAACTCACGCAGCCGTATTTCTTCGAGTATTCGATCGAATGAAGGTCCAGATACGTTTTCAGTTCCTTCACCGACCTGATTTCCGCAAGCTCAAGGATATCCATCTCTGACCTCCTGTCCGTAAGAAACGCCGGTACGAAAAAACGGCTGCTTTCGCAACCGTCTTTTTCTGGAGCGGATTACGGGTCTCGAACCCGCCACCTCGACCTTGGCAAGGTCGCGCTCTGCCAAATGAGCTAAATCCGCATTTCAGTATTATGGATTATAGCACATCGGCGGCCGTTTGTCAAGTCTTTTCCAAAAAATCCTTTCCCGGTTTTCCTTTTTTGGAAAAAAGGGTGTCAGCAAAGCGCTTTTCCCGCTTCAAACGCGTCAGCGACCTTTTCTCCGAGGGTCAGATAGGCGTTATGCACCGGGTCGAAAACGATCGGGAGAATCTTCGTAAGGTCCGGTTCCCCGTCCCCGCCGAGAAACGCCGTATCGCAGGAAACGTTGACGATCCTGCCGAGATACCTGCCGTCCGGCTGCGTTTCGATCAGCTCGCATTCGAGCGCGAGCGGAAGCTCACGGATCAGCGGTGCGTTGACGAACGCGCTCTTTTCGACGGTAAAGCCCGCTTTTTCCATTTTCATGGGTTCGTCCCTGCCCGATACGATCCCGACGTAGTCGCAGGCGGCGGTGTGCGCCCGGTCGCCGATTGAAACGGTGAACGCGCCGGTCACCTTCATATTATCGGTCGTCTGATGGTCGCCGAGATCCACTATGACCTTGTCGTAATCGCAGATGCCGCCCCATGCCGCCGTCATCGCGTTCGGTCTGCCTTTTTCGTCGTAGGTCGCGATCACGAGGACCGGCTGGGGACAGAGATACGTTTTGATGCCGAAATTTTTTCTCATTCTGTTTCCGTTCCTTTCCGTTCTTTCAGCCGAGCAGGGCTTTATCAACGATCTGGAAATTCGCGCGGTGGACGTACAGCGCTTTTCCGTCAATCATCAGCTTCGTCGTTTTCGGCAGATCCTCGCAGACCTCCCAGTACACCTCGTCCCCGGAGTAGGCGCAGATCGGATCGCCGAGCTGTGACTGGATCAGCACGACGACGCCCTTGCCGAACGCGTTCCGATAGCGGTTCACGACGTTGGCGATGAACACGAGGTCCCCGATCCCCTCTCCCTCGGAGACGATATCGATCTTCTCCTGCATGAAATCGACGTCGGGCGTCAGCCCTTTTTCAGAGAAAAGAACGGAGGCACCGCAGCTTTCGATCTGATGACCGTCTACCGTGATGGAGATCACGCTCGAAAGCGAATCCGCGTATCCCGAGCCCTCCTCGGTGAATACCCGTTCCCTGACGACGTTTGCCTCGATGTCGATGTTCGTCCCGCTCACGGTCATGAAATTCTCGCCGGAATTGGAATAGAACCGGCACTCGTAAGTATTGCCCGTGATCGACCCTTTCAGATCGTTCAGTCTGCTCCGGAAGAGCGCACAGCCGTTCAGCAGCAGCGTCACGAGGACGCAAAGGATCAGGAGCGCCGGCAGCGTCTTTTTCATCCGTTCTTTTCTTTTCATTTTCAGAATTCCTTTCCGATTTTATCATGTGCTGCATTTTCCGCACGCCCGGCATCCGCCGCAGCGGTCGCGGCGGGGACAGGTGCGGCATCGCCCCATGACGGGCACGTCTTTCTCCCGCGCCGGGATCTGCAGTCCGGAACGCAGTGCCATGACCCGATGATACGCCTTCGGAATGCGGTATTCCCGTCCGTCCCGCACGAAGCGGTTGCCCGTCCCGACGAAATCGAACGCCGTACCCGCCGCAAGGCACTCGGAATAGAGTTTTTCCACCCACTCACAGTGCAGCGGACGGAAGCCGTCGTAGTTTTCCCCGTCGACCAATACCCTTCCGATCTGCCCGGAGGCAAGATACCGTTCCAGCGTGATCTCGCCGATCATCGGCGCGCACATGACGTTCTTTTCACGGAACGGAAGGGAGAGCAGGATCGGCAGACGCTCGTCCGCACAGCGCTGATTCTCCGCCGTGAAGCAGAGGCTGACGTTTTCCCAGCCCTCCTCCCCCCAATCGGCGGGAAGGCAGTCCCGAACGCGCGCCGCGCGCTTGGTCTGAAGCCAGAACCTAAGATCCGGACGCCGTTTTATGATCTCCCACGCCTCCGCCCGCCATTCGTCCGCCTCTTCCAAAAAGAAGTCGCTCGTCAGGCAGACGTGGACCGCGGCTCCCGACGGGATCTTATAGTTCCCTGCCCGGTCCTTTTTCAGCGGAAGATCGAAGCCGGTCCGGACGCGGTAGATCTCTCCGCCGTCCCGCCCGCGCTCGGCGTCGAGATAATACATATAACAGTGGGCACAGCCCTCACTGTATTTCCGGCAGCCGTGCCACGGGTTCCAGATATGCTCCGGCATTTTCTCACGTTCCTTCCGACGGACGGTTTCAGGGTCCCTGTACCGTGATATCCGGGAATCCGCCGTCACTGCTGACGGTGACGGTCAGCTCCTGCCCGTCCTCACCGCGCAGCAGCAGCTCCTCGATGCCGCGGGCGTTCACCTCGGCGACCAGTACGTTTCCCGTTCCCTCAGCAATGGAATAGGTCCCGATCGCGTCACCCCTCGTCTCCGTGATCTCCCAGTTTCCTTCGGGCAGGTCATATTCGAGCCGCGTGCTCCCGGAATCTCCGAACGCCGGAAGCAGGAGGACGAGCAGGACGACCGCCGCCGTCAGGGCAAAGGCGGCAAGCCGCTTCTTTCCCTTCAGGATCAGGAGGATCAGGAAGACCGCGAGCGCCGCGCAGAAGACCGCGCTGAGGAGATACCGCGGGAACGAACGGACGGCGGTACGCGCAAAGCCGACGCATTCCCATCCGAGGAACCCGGTCGCAGCCGAAAGGATCAGCGGACTGTACCACCGGTCCTCCTTCACGTACCACGCGAGCATCGCGCCCGGAAAAGAGAGGACCGTCCACACGAACCATCTGCCGTAATAACCGAACAGCCCCCAGCCGAGGGAGGAGAACGGGACCTGAAGCAGATAGATCAGCGGCTGGCTGACGAGGAAAAAGACGAAGGTCTTTATCCCGGCCTCGAGGGGCTTTTCACAGTTCAGGATCACGAAGAGCGCAAACAGGATCCAGCTTTCAAACGATACCCCGATATTCTCAAACGACGTGTCCTTCGTGAACGGCAGGATCAGCAGCACGGCGGTCAGTACGGCGGTTCCGACCGCAAGCAGAAGGACCCTTTTCCACGTCATCCGGGTCTCAAAAAACAGTTTTTCCGTTTTTTTCATATTGTCCTCACAACGAATCTCGGTTCCGGACGTTTTTCCGTCCAAAAACCGGGCGGTCCCACACAGGTGAAACAGCCCGGTTCCGTCAGCAGATCATTCAGCAGGCAAGACGGTATCTGGACATACTGCCGCCGACGCGGTAGTACACGTAGATCTCGTCGTTCATCACGAGGAACGCGGGACCGTCGTTGCCGTAGCCGCTTTCCGTCTGCTCAACGAGAGGTCCGCCCTTTTCCCAATGGATCATATCCTCCGACCGCGCGAACATATGGCACCAGTGCGCGTTATCGTACGGCTGATCGGTAGAGATCTCATAGACCATATAGAACCAGCCGTCGTACCAGAGCAGATCCCGGCGTCCGGTCGTACCGCTTGCGATCTCGTCCTTCTTTGCATCGGTCGGGATGATCGGGTTCTCTTCCGCAATCTCCAGATTCATCAGGTCGTCCCCGTAGGCGTAGCAGATCATGCAGTCGGTCCAGTCAAAGGCATGGAAGGTCACGTACCAGGTCCCGTCCACACGGATGATATCGGGCGTACCGACGTTGGCGCCGTAGAGCCCCTTGCCGTCGTGATGATAATCGACGATGATCCCGTGCTTTTCAAAGTTGACGCCGTCCTTGGAGGTTGCGAGCCCGACCGCGCCGCGGTTATCGGCACCGCTTCCCTCGTAAACGAGGTAGTAGGTCCCGTCTTCGTACCAGATGCCCGGGAAGGATGCCATCTTATCGTCCCAGTCTTCCCCGTCCTCGGAGGGACGGAGCACGGTCGCTTTCTTGGTGAATTTCACACCGTCGGTCGAGGTCGCGAGCCCAACGCCCGCCTCCCCGTCGATCCACTCGATATAGTACGCCCAGATCTCGTCCTCGATCACGAGGAAATCGGCAAAATGCATCCCGAGGTCCTTACCGATCGAGGTCTTCACATCCTCCAGCCGGACGCTGTCGGGATCGTCGAAGACCGCCTCCAGCGGCGAAATATTCAGCTTGCTGTCCTTCGTATATACGTTGAGCGTCGGTCCCGGCCAGACGTAAGCGCCGGTCAGACGGATCGTCTTCGGCACGTTCAGCTCGGTGATCGCACCCTCGGTCGGCAGCAGCTCCTTCAGCAGCGCCTCGACCGCCAGCTTCATCGCCTTGTCGCCGTCCGCGACGACGCACAGCTTATTGCCGACCACGCAGATACGGTACTCGTTTTCACCGAGGCCTTCCTTCGCGGCAGCGCTCTCCTCACGGTTCGTATCGCCGACGAGGATCTCCGGCTTCTTTTCCGCGGTATCCTTTTCCCAGTCGCTCGCGATCTCGACATCTTTGCCCGTCGCCGCGGCGATCGCCGCTTTGATACTCACGGCGCCGTCCACCGTAGCCTTCGGGGCGGTCTCGGGACGGATGACGGTATACAGCGGCGTGCCGTCCTTTACAAGCTGCAGCCCGTCCGAGGGTGCTTCCGGCGCGGTATCCTTCGGATCCCCCGTTCCGTTCCCGGTGCAGCCGGTCAGTACGAGCGCACCCGTCAGAAGGATCGCCGCAAGAAGAAGCGATATGATCTTTTTCATTGACTGTGATTTCCTTTCGTTATCGTTACGTCGTTATTTATCATTATACAAAAAAGGAAGGCGGTTGTCAAGTGCGGGCCGTGATTTCGGCAGGGTCCCGGTTTTTCTTTGCTTCCGAAAAAAACGGGGCATGACGACGTGCGGCCGCCATGACCCGTTCCGTGATTTTTATCGCGCCGAGATCACGATTCCGTTTTCTTTTTCAGTTTGGGTTCGATCACGTACTGCAGGAGCACGACGGCGGCGACCGCGACCAGACCGATCAGGTCCGTCGTAAGGTCGGGCACGACCATGCAGAGCCCGCCTCCGATCAGCAGGATCCTCTGCCAGACCGGCGTATGGTGATGCAGATAGCCCTCCATGCCCGCCGAGATCGCGTAGATCCCGAAGAACGAGGTCAGACAGATCTCGACGATCTGGAGCACGGTCGGCTGATAGCCCTCGATCACGAGGAGCATATTCGGCGAATAGGCGAAAATATAAGGGACGATGAACGCCGTGATCGCCAGCTTCGTCGCCTGGATCCCCGTTTTCAGCGGATTGGAATGAGCGATCGCGGAGCCCGCGTAGGCGGCGAGAGCGACCGGCGGCGTGATATCCGCGACGATGCCGAAATAGAAGACGAACATATGCGCCGCCAGCGTCGGGATCCCCATTTTGATCAGGATCGGCGCGGTGATGGTCGCCATGATGACGTAGTTCGCGGTCGTGGGAACGCCCATCCCGAGGACGATACAGCAGAGCATCGTCAGGAAGAGCGCGATGAAGGTCCCCTTTTCGGCGAGCGGCACGATAACGCTGATCAGCGTGGAGCCGAGCGCGGTCATCGAAACGACGCCCGAGATGATGCCCGCGATCCCGCAGGCGGCGGCAACGCCGATCGAGCTGTTGGTACCGCCCTTCAGCCCTTCGACGACGAGTACGGGCTTCAGGATCGCATCCTTCGTGATGAAGCTGCAGGCAGCGCAGGCAAGCATCGCGAAGAAGATAGGCAGACCGACGTTCGGCTTCAGAGCGAACCACAGGACAAGCAGAACGGTGACCGGGATCAGGGGGATGAGCAGGCTGAGCGCGTCACGGCCGCCCTTCAGTTCTCCTTTGAACAGGCGCTTGACCGCCTCTGTATCGATCAGGCTGACGACGAGCGCCGCAAGGATCGCAAGGCTCGCGGAGGTACCGGGCGTGTAGTGATTCATCGCAACGACCAGTACGACGATCGGCAGGAGGAGATAACCGTTCCTCAGCAGCAGTTTGAAGAAGTTCGGGATCGCTTCCTTCGGCAGACCCTTGAGCCCGAGCCGCTTCCCCTCAAAGTGGACCATCATGAAGATGCCCGTAAAATACAGGATGGCGGGCAGGATCGCCGCGATGACGATCGTGAAATACGAATAACCGGTGATCTCCGCCATCAGGAACGCGGCTGCGCCCATGATCGGCGGCATGATCTGTCCTCCCGTTGACGCCGCCGCCTCAACGGCAGCGGCAAACTCGGGCTTGTAGCCGGTCCGCTTCATCGTCGGGATCGTGACGGAGCCGGAACCGACCGTATTCGCGACCGAGGAACCGGAATACATCCCCTCGAACGCGCTGGAGATGACGGCGACCTTCGCGGGACCGCCGATCTGCGCGCCCGTGATGGAGTTGGCGAGATCGACGAAGAAGGTGCCGATGCCGGTCTTCTCCAAAAAGGAACCGAGGATGATGAAGAGCACGATGAACGACGCGCAGACGGTGATCGGTGTGGAAAAGATCCCGCACTTGACGTCGTAGAACAGGCTGAAGATCAGATTGCGGAGCGCGGTGGCGGGATTGTTGGAGACCAGATAGTACACCGCGTACACAAGGAACGCGCCCGCGACACAGAGGATCGGGATACCGACCGCGCGGCGCGTCAGCTCGATTAAGAGCAGGATCCCGAGGATCCCCATGACGATCTCCATCGGACCGATGATCTGCGCCATCATGATGATCTTCGTCTGATTGATCACGTAATAGCAATAAACGGCGATCGAAAGCAAAGAGAGCAGGATATCGTACCAGGGCAGGTAATCGTCCCTTCCCTGATCTTTTTTGCTGACAGGATATTTCAAAAAACCGACGGCAAGGACGAGGCCGAGAAAGAGCGGCTGCCTCGTCTGCGGGGTCGCGCCGGAAACGACGAGCGTCATGATCAGCATCGCCGCCGCGAACGCGACGTAGATGATATCGACGATCAGCTTTTTCTTTCCCGTCAGGATACGGTTGGTGCTGTCGCGGTCAAGCTCCTGCATCAGCTGTTCCGCGGTTTTTTCAGCTGCGGGTTGATTCAAAACGGTTTCCTCCAATGGTCAGAAATAGGGACATGACGGCGGAGCGAGATCGGGCTCCGCCGTCATGCGGTCATTCATTGTTCGCGGGAAAAAGGCGGCCGGTCACTTGATCAGACCGATCTCCTTGTAGTAGCGCTCTGCGCCCGCGTGCAGCGGCACGTTGCCGACGGTCACGAACGCGTTGTTCACGTCCATACCGGAGCCGACCGCGTGTGCCTTCGCGATCTCGTCCTTGCTTTCCCACAGTGCCTTTGTGATGGCGTAAACGTCATCCTCGGAAAGCTTGTTGGAAACGATGAAGGTCGCGGTTACACCGATCGTCGCGACGGGAGCACCCTCGGGGATGCAGGCGTACTGATCGTGCGTGATGTACTGGACGGAATAGACCTCGTACTGACCGCCGATCTTATGATCTTCGATGAACTTGGTCATGACGGAATCCTCAAGAGAAAGGAGGAAGATATCCATCGCGGTATTGAGTTCGGTAATCGCGGTGGTGGGAGCGCCGGAGGTGAAGAAGAACGCGTCGAGCTGACCGTCCTTCATCGCGCTTGCGGAGTCACCGACGGAAAGGTTGTTCTGCTTGATATCCTTGTCGATGTCGATCCCGTAGGACTCGAAGAGGTTCTTCGCGTTCTTGTAAACGCCGGAGCCCGCGTCACCGACCGAGACGCGCATATCGCGGAGGTCCGCAAGGGTCTTGACGGTGTCCTTGAGATCACCGCGGACGACGATCTGGACGACCTCGGAATAGACCTCTGCGACCACGGAGAAGGAGGTGACGGCACCGTTTTTGAAGTTGTCCTTGTCAAGATCGTTGTAGGCGTTGATCATGGTGTCGTTCTGGACGATCGCCATGCCGTAGTCGCCCGCGTTGATGCCGTTGATGTTGGCAACGGAACCGCCGGTGGAGACGACCTTGAAGTTCAGCCCGGTCTTGCTCTGAAGGATCGAGCCGACGGCGTTGGTGAACGAGTAATACGTACCGGTGTTGCCGCCGGTGCCGACCTGAATGTTCTTTGCCGCGTCGCCGCAGCCGGAAAGCAGCATCAGGCAGGCAAGCGCAAGGATCAAAAGCGCGGATAATGTCTTTTTCATATCTGTTTTACTCCTTTATTATGATAAAGCGGTGCATGAATCCATTATACATGAAGTCTTCACAAAATGCAAGACATTTGTTAAAAAAATTCAGCTCATTCTGACTTTTTCTCAAAATGAGCTGAATGGCGCGGTTTTGTGAAGGACATGCCGCATTTCACTATTATTATCCCGCATTTTTTGCAGGGAGACTGCCTTTTTTCATTCGTTTCCCGTCTCTGCCGCGGGAGGCGCGACGGAATCCCGTCCGATGAGAAAGGGGGAGACCGTGATGTTTCCGCCCTCTCCCGCCGTCCCGTTTTCTTCCAGACGAAGGAAGATCCGCTCGCACAGCCTTTCCGCGATCTCCTCCAGCGGATGCGCGACTGCCGTAATGCCGAGCAGCCTTGCCCAGACCGAATCGTCGTAAACGATCAGGCTGATATCCTCCGGCACCCTCAGGGACAGGCTCCGGACGGCGCTCCACACCTTCTCGGACTGTCCCGCGACGGAGAGCACTGCGGTCGGCTTTTTCTCCCGGATCATGCGGCGTATCGTTTCCTCCTCCGCAGACCAGTCGAGACAGACGAGTCCTTTCCCGGGCGTCAGTCCGGCGTCTTCGTACGCACGGTAATATCCCGAGACGCGGGGATCTCCGCCGACGTACAGGATCCTGCGGTGTCCCTCCTTCAGAAGCAGGCTTACCGCCTCCCGGACGCCGCCCGCGTCGTCCACCGTCACGCTGTCGATCGTTTCGTAGGTATCGGTAAAAAGCTGGAACAGTCCGGTGTTTTCCCGCAGCGCGCCGATCAGGTCGGCATTGGATCGGTCACGCGGCGTGAACACGAGCGCGTCCACGCGGGAGGACGCCATCAGGGAGATCGCGTCCCGCTCGCTCGTGCCGCCGTGCTGGAGAAAGCTGACGAGCATCCGGTATCCTTTTTCCCTCAGGATGATCTCGATCTGCTTGAGGATCCCGAGATAAAAACTGTTGTCGATCGAGGGAACGATGATGCCGACGGTCTGCGTCCGCGCCTTCTTGAGTCCGCGCGCCAGCATATTCGGGCTGTAACCGAGCCTTTTTGCCGCGGCAAGAACCCTCTCTCTCGTCTCCGGGCGCACCGGATCGCTCCCGCTGAAGACGCGGGAGACCGTCGCGACCGAAACGCCGCATTCCTTTGCCACTTCTTTGATGTTCGTCAAGGCGCTGCCTCCGTACGTTTGATACTTTCATTATATCACACCGTTCCGGAATAAGCAATTGTTTTTTATTATCTCTTTGTAATCCCGGCGAAATATTCACAATTCCCGCCTTGACATTTCCGGTGCTATATGATAAGATGATAATGTAATCGTTTACACTCATGTTTCAATCAACAGTAATCAAACACGAATGGGAAAGGAATCACTGCCATGAAAAAACCGGTTCTTCTGATCCTGCTTGCCGCTCTTCTCTTCACCGCGCTCCTTCCCGCCTGCACGGACGGGAAAACGCCCTCCGGCGAAACGGAAGCTCCTTCCGAGAGCGTGACCGCCCCGTCCGAGACCGAGTATCCGCTCGGCATCCCGGAACGGAACTACGACGGTTATACCTTCCGCGTCATGGTCGCGGACCCCTCCACGGTCGTATGGTCGGACGTGGACTTCACCTACGAGGACACGGCGAACCCTCTGGACGCCGCCGTTTTCCAGCGCATCGCGCGCACGAACGAGCTGCTGGGGATCGAGATCACGCCGGTCTACGAGAATCCCGTCATCACGAGGATGCAGCAGATCGCGGCTTCCGGTGACGATCTGTACGATATCGGCTTTGTCGCCCCGAAGGCAGCGAGCGGCATGATCCAGGACGGAGACTTCATCAATCTGTACGACGTGCCCTACCTTGATCTGAAAGCCCCGTGGTGGGATCAGAACTCCGTCGAGGGTCTCACCGTTGACGGCAAGCTCTATATCGCCGCGGGAGACATCGGCTACAACTATCTCCGTTCGACGAGCGTCATCTTCTTCCACAAACAGCTCGCCGCCGACGCGCAGATCGCGGATCCCTACGCGATGGTCGACGACGGCTCCTGGACCTTTGACAATATGTTCACCCTCGCGCAGCAGGCCAACCGCGATATCGACGGGGACGGGCTGAATCCCGCGGACGACTATATGGGCATCGTTTACTGCGGAGACACGCTGTACCAGATGCTGATCGCCGGGGAATGCACCTTCGTCACGCCGACGGCGGACCGTTCCTCCCTCGAGCTCTCCTTTATGAATCAGCATACGACCGACGTTTTCGATACACTGGTCTACTATCTCTACAACGACGGGGCCAACTGGGACGTGACGCACGTCAACGCCTCCACGCAGTTCACCTCGGGCAAGCTTCTGTTCATCCCAACCGAATTCTGGGTCATTTCCACCTTCCGCGAGATGATCCCCGCCTTCGGCGTCCTTCCGATGCCGAAATACAACGAAGAACAGACGAACTATCACCACACGGTCAATCAGGATGTCGCGGCGATGATGGTCATCCCGAAGTCGAATCCCGATACGGAACGCACCGGCATCGTTGCCGAAGCGATGGCGTACAGCGGCAGACAGCTCCTGCGTCCCGCGTATATCGAGACCTCGCTGATCTCCAAATGGTCCCGTGACGACGAATCCGAGTCCACCATCCGCCTGATCTTCGATTCGATCTACTACGACACCGGCTTCATGTTCGACATCGGCGGCATCAAGAGCACGATCACGGGAATGGCGGCGGAGCAGTCGATCGCCCTCTCCTCGACCTACGCCTCCCGTCAGAGCGCGTACGAGCAGGGGCTGAACGATCTGCTGGACCGCTTTGCAAAGCTTGACTGATTTATGAAAGACCATCGGACCGCATCGTGCCTCCGGGCAATGGCGCTGTTCCTTTCCCTGCTTCTCCTCTGTCCCGTCTCCTGTGCCCGGACGGACCCCGGAACGGAAGAGACCGGCACTGCCGCGTCGGAGGAGACCGCTCCCCCTGCCGACACCGGAACCGAAAGGAAGGAAAACGAGATCATGACGATATCGGAAAAAGAGACCGCGGAGGATGTTCTGGTCCTCGCCGAAAACGGACGCACGGAATACCGCGTCGTATATCCGGCGGACGGCGTCTATGAAAAGGAAGCGGCGGAAAAGCTCGCCGCCGCGCTGAAGGCGACCACCGGGTGCGACTATCCCGTCACCGCGGACCTCTGGGTCAAAGAAGGGGAACGGAACCTGATCCTCGTCGGAAAGACCGCTCACCCGGCTTCGGCAGCGTTTCTCGCCGACTGCCCGGAATTCACCTACCGCGTGGGAACGGCGGAGGATATGCTTCTCATCGCGGGGACCAGCCCGCGCGTGACGCTTTTTGCCGTCACGTCCTTCCTGCGTGACCGGCTCGGCTATCAGACGGCAAACCGTCACGCCGAGGCATCGGTGCTGCGGATCGACCGTGCGCTTGATTTCCGCGGCAGCTGGACGGAATCGCTGCCCGGCGGAAAAATGAAGACCTATACGGGCGGGGACAACGCAAGCTATGCCCGTCCGACGGAGGAAATCCTGCCTGCCGATCCCGGTCATGGCACGGCGGGGCTGACGCAGACCGGAAAAGTCACGGTCGATAAGAACGCCGCGAACTGCGGCGGCGCCCAGTTCATCGGCAAGCTCTATACCGAGGGACTTTCCCGCGCGCCGGAAGGCGAGGAATTCACGCGTCTGTACGGCAGGATCGAAAGCGAGGGTTTTTCCGTTCAGACCCTCACCGCGATCGCCTGCGAGGTCTACGGCTCGGACGAGTTCTTCGCCCAGAAGCTGACCGACCGTGCCGCCGTCTTCGCGGTCTACCGCGGCATTTTCAGCCGCGACCCGGACGAGACCGAGATCGGGAAGCATTCCGGCACCGATCCCGAGTTCCTCGTGCGGGAGCTGACCGGGACCGCGGAGTTTTCCGCGCTGCTCCCCGGCATCAAAAACGGTCCTTACTACTGGATCTCCGATTCGACCGAGGGCTGGACCGGCGGGGACGTCATGACGCAGAAGGAACTGGAAGGAAAGCTGAAGGAAAACGCGGCCGTCGCACTGAAGCCCGGCACGCTCGTCCTGATCGATCACGTGCTCGTCCTGCCGAAGGGCTGCGTCCTGACCACGGAGGGGGATCCCTCCTCCTATCTGAACATGGCACGTCTGCTCCGGACGCCCGGGATCGGGGACAATCACCTCGTCGTCCTCTCGGATAACGCGGTCCTGCGCGGGATCTACGTGGACGGCTGCTTCTCGGCGTGGGACAATCACGCGCACGGCGGCAACGGGACGAACGTCGTTCTGCAGGGGAACGGCACCACGGTCTCGGGCTGCCGCATCTCCAATTCGGTCAGCCACGGCACGCTGATCGCCGCGGCGGCGACCGAGCACCACCTGATCGAAAAGAACCTGATCACGGGATACGCGAACCATCACGACTACACGTGGGCAGACGGGATCTCCTGCCTCGCGGCTGACACGCTGATCCGGGACAATATGCTCGTTGACATGACCGACGGCGTGATCGCCGTGTTCCGCTACCTGAACCCCTCCTATCAGGGGAACTTCCTGCGCGCGCAGAACACGGTCACGACCGGGAATCTCATCGTCAATCTCGGCAATTCCGCCTACGTTGCTTACGATCACGAGACGGTCAACTACGGTCCCGACGGACCGGATTATCTCGGGGAGAACGCGATCAACGAGGATCCCGCCAACATGACCGGATGCGTCGCGTACGGCAACCGGTTCTATACCTCACCGACTGCCCATTTCCACATGACCGCGACCCTTTCCACCCTGCCCTGGCGGACGGAAAAGGGCTGCGACCGTGCCTTCGGCGGTGCGTTCGTCAACAATTACACGCCGGAAGGCTGCTTCTGCTGCTGCGGCGCGGGGATCGTTGCCGACAAGGTCACGGACGTCACGGTCCGCGGGAATCAATTTTCCTTCCTGATCGGCGAATGGCATTCCCCGTCCACCTCATCCACGCCTTACGCGATCCACGCGAAGGACACTTCGGGCGATCTCCAGCCCGGGTACGAGGACAAGACCGTCTCGGTCTTCATCTGCAATCTGCAGGGCGGGCTGACGCTTGAGACGGCAAAGAAATACACGCTGACGGAATATCGGCTCTTTGAGGAGAAGATCCCCGTCCCCGCGTCCCTCTTCGTTTCTCTTCCTCAATAAAGAATACGGGACGGTCCGCGGCACGGATGCGTCAAGGCACGGTTTCCCCGCCTTTCCGGCAGGGAGAGCGTGCCTTTCCTCGTTCGCTGCTGCGCCTACCTTTCCGCTGTCTTCGGACGGCGGACAATCATCCGGCGGCGGGCGAGATACTTGACGCGCGTCGCCTCCCCGCCGCGGAGATGACGCTCCGCCTTGTTTTTGCCGAGCAGAACGCGGATCTGCGCGTAGAGCGCGGGGTTCCGGTACGGCAGTTTTTCGGTCAGGTCCTTGTGGACCGTGCTCTTGCTCACGCCGAAATGTGCCGCCGTGACCCGGACGGTACAGTCTTCCTCAAGCATATATCTGGCAAGGAGAACGCACCGTTCCTCCGTCTGTTCATATAGCCCGTTCATCGTTCGGCCCCCACTGTTCTTTCGTTTGCCCAAGTCTATGCGCGGCGTTCCCCGATTATGAACCGGAAACGGAACGGGATTTCCCGCGGAATTTTCAAAAAGACTTGAAAGAAATGCAAAAGCATGGTACAATGGAGACATCAACCGAAAGAAAGGACGTTCCCCATACGGGGGACCGGCTTCCGGAAAGCGGCGCTTCAGTGAAGTCGGGACACGGATATGAAATTCAAAACGATCTACGCGAGCAGCGTTGCGGTGCTGGACTCCGACGTCGAGCGCGGCGGCGGCACCGACGATACCCTTGCCCTGCAGGCAGTCCTCGACGAAGCAAAGGACGGCACGACCGGCATCCGTCTCATCATGGACGGTGCGGCGCTCGTTTCCGGTCTTGACGTCTATTCCAACACGACCATCGAATGCATGAGCCTTGCCTGCGGCTTTTTCCAGAAGGCGGACTCGAACCGCTCGATCGTTTCCAACAAGGCGTGGAGTTTTTCCGAACGCACCACGAAGAACGTGACGCTGATCGGCGGGACCTACAATCAGGACTGCAAGAATCAGATCCATCATTTCGTTCCCACGCCCGGGACGAGAGAGCATGACAATTTTGCCGAGTCGCGCTGGGTCTTCGGACTGGAGTTCTACGGGGTCGAATATCTGACGATCCGTGATCTCGTGGTCCGCAACTTCCGTACCTTCTCGGTCACGATCGGCAACTTCAAGCACTGCCTCATCGAAAACGTATGGCTCGATCTGCCCGACCGGATGTACGCGCAGAATCAGGACGGCTTCCACTTCTGGGGACCCGGTCAGTTCCTGACGGTCAGAAACGTCGGCGGCACGGTCGGCGACGACTTCATGAACATCGGTCCGGACGAGCACGACGGTGAGAGCGATATCACCGACGTCATCGTGGACGGCGTTTTCCTTGAGAACGCGGACCAGGCGATCCGTCTCCTCTCCTACAAGCACGGCGTCCTCGACCGCGTCACGATCCGCAACGTCAGCGGGACCTATCGTTCCTTCGGCTTCTATATCAACTGCTGGTTCCCTGGTCCGACCTACGGCGACTTCCGCAATCTGTTCTTCGAGAACATCGATCTGCGCGAGGACCCGCCGGTCTACGACTACCGGGAGGGCTTCCTCTTCTCGGTCGGCGGCAATATCCAGAGCCTGACCTGCAAGAACATCCGCCATCACAACCCGCGCGACAGCCGGCCGCTCTTTGAGTTCGGTCTTCCCTTCTACGATATGAAGTTCCGCTTCCCGGAGGACAATCAGCCGAAGCTGCAGAACGTCTTCATCGAGGGGCTGACGATCATCGAGGATTCCCCCGCGCCGAAGCCCGCCGATTACATTCAGGTCTACGACCGTGTGGAAAATATGGTCCTGCGCGACGTCTTCGTCGTCCGTGACGAAACGACCGCGCCCGACGGGCACCTGCTTGCCTTCCGCCAGACCGGAAAGATCGACAATCTGTACCTGAGCGACGTCCGTGCGAACGGCTTCTCAAAACTGATCGACGAGGAAGAAAAGATCGGCAGCCTCTGCTCCTCGAACGTCATCACAAAACGCTGAACGAAGAAAAAAGACATGATTTTTCACGGTTTTCAGAAAATGACCCTGCTCGACTATCCGGGCAAAGTCGCCTGCACGCTTTTCACCGCGGGCTGCAACTTCCGCTGCCCGTTCTGCCACAATGCCTCCCTCGTCTTCGGCGGCGGAGACGAACGGTATCCGGACACGGAGATCCTTTCCTATCTGAAAAAGCGCAGAGGAATGCTCGAGGGCGTCGCGGTCACCGGCGGCGAGCCGACGCTCGACCCGGGTCTTGCCGGTTTCCTGCGTGAGGTCAAGGCGCTCGGCTACCCGGTCAAGCTCGACACCAACGGCACCGCGCCCGCACTGCTCCGTTCCCTCGTTGAGGAGGGGCTCGTCGATTACGTCGCCATGGACGTCAAAAACCGGAAGGAAAAGTACGCCGCGACCGTGGGACTGCCCTCCCTCGATATGTCGGCGATCATGACCTCGGTCGGATATCTGCTCTCCGGACCCGTCGACTACGAGTTCCGTACGACGCTGGTGCGGAAATTCCATACCGCCGAGGATATCGCCGCCGCGGCGGAATGGATCGCCGGCGCCAAGCGCTATTACCTGCAGAATTTCGTTGACAGCGGGATGCTGATCGACCCCGCCATGACCGGGATCGGCAAAGAAGAAACGCTGCGGATGCTCGAAGCGGCGCGCGTTTTCATCCCCTCGGCCGAGGTCCGCGGGCTGTAAGGCAGACAGCCGGGCGGAAATGCGGCACAACTTAATATTTTCAAAGAAAACCACAAGATATTGTGGTTTTCTTATTGACAAAATACAAAATATGTGATATACTACCGCCGGAAATTAACCGTAAAACGGAGAAACAGGAGTAGTTCTATGTATAGTGTAGTAAAAAGAGACGGAAAAATTGTTGAGTTTGACCTTGTCAAAATCAAGGCCGCGATCATCAAGGCGTTCGAGGCCTGCAATAAGAACTTCCACCCCGATATGATCGACTTTCTCGTCCTGAAGGTCACCTCGGATTTTGAGCCCAAGGTCAACGACAAGCTGATCTCGGTCGAGGCGATCCAGGACAGCGTCGAGAGCGTCCTGAGCAAGGCCGGCTACGACGACGTCGCAAAGGCGTACATCCTTTACCGCAAGCAGCACGAGAAGCTCCGCAACCTCAGCACGACCATCATCGACTACAAGAAGACGGTCGACGATTACCTTAAGATCAACGACTGGCGCGTCAAGGAGAACTCCACCGTCACCTACTCGGTCGGCGGTCTGATCCTTTCCAACTCCGGCGCCATCACCGCGAACTACTGGCTCTCCGAGGTCTACGACGAGGAGATCGGCAAGGCGCATCACGACGCGGACATCCACATCCACGACCTTTCCATGCTGACCGGTTACTGCGCGGGCTGGTCCCTGAAGCAGCTCATCAAGGAAGGTCTCGGCGGCGTGACCGGCAAGATCACCTCCGCACCCGCGAAGCACCTCGTTTCCCTCTGCAACCAGATGGTCAACTTCCTCGGCATCATGCAGAACGAATGGGCGGGCGCACAGGCTTTCTCCTCCTTCGATACCTACCTTGCCCCGTTCGTCAAGGTCGATAACCTCTCCTACTACGAGGTCAAGAACTGCATCCAGTCCTTCGTCTACGGCGTGAACACTCCCTCCCGCTGGGGCACGCAGGCACCGTTCTCCAACATCACCCTCGACTGGACGGTCCCGAACGACCTCGCCGAGCTGAACTGCATCGTCGGCGGCAAGGAACTTGACTTCAAGTACAAGGACTGCAAGCCCGAAATGGATATGATCAACAAGGCGTTCCTCGAGACGATGATCGAGGGCGACGCCAACGGCCGCGGCTTCCAGTACCCGATCCCCACCTATTCCATCACCGCGAACTTCGACTGGTCCGAGACCGAGAACAACCGTCTCCTCTTTGAGATGACCTCGAAGTACGGCACGCCTTATTTCTCCAACTACATCAACTCCGATATGGAGCCGAGCGACGTCCGCTCCATGTGCTGCCGTCTGCGCCTCGATCTGCGTGAGCTGCGCAAGAAGTCCGGCGGTTTCTTCGGCAGCGGTGAAAGCACCGGTTCCGTCGGCGTCGTCACCATCAATATGCCGCGTATCGCATATCTGTCCGCCGACGAAAAGGAATTCTACGCCCGTCTGGACAAGATGATGGATATCTCCGCCCGTTCCCTCAAGATCAAGAGAGAGGTCATCACGAAGTTCCTTGAGAACGGTCTCTATCCTTACACCAAGCGTTACCTCGGTACCTTCGCCAACCACTTCTCCACGATCGGTCTGGTCGGCATGAACGAAGCCTGCCTCAACGCAAAGTGGCTGAAAAAAGACCTGACGCACGAGGAAGCGCAGCAGTTCACGAAGGACGTCCTCAACCACATGCGTGAGCGTCTCTCCGACTATCAGGAGCAGTACGGCGACCTGTACAACCTTGAAGCAACGCCCGCGGAATCCACCGCGTACCGCCTTGCCAAGCACGACGTCGAGCGTTATCCCGACATCGTCACCGCGGCTAAGAAGCCGGGCGATACCCCCTATTACACGAACAGCTCTCACCTGCCCGTCGGTTATACCGAGGACATCTTCTCCGCGCTCGACATTCAGGACGAGCTGCAGACGCTGTACACCTCCGGTACCGTCTTCCACGCCTTCCTCGGCGAAAAACTGCCGAACTGGAAAGCGGCGGCAGCTCTGGTCCGCAAGATCGCGGAAAACTACAAGCTGCCCTACTACACCCTCTCTCCCACCTACTCGATCTGCAAGACGCACGGTTATCTCGCGGGCGAGGTCTTCGTCTGCCCCGAATGCGGCGAAAAGACCGAGGTTTACAGCCGTATCACCGGTTACTACCGTCCGGTCCAGAACTGGAACGTCGGCAAGACGCAGGAATTCAAGGATCGCCGCGTGTACGATATTTCGAGATCCCACCTGAAGCACGACAAGCCCGAGGATGAGACTGCCGCAGCGGAAAGCATAGCACCCGAGGCAGAGGAAGCGCTGAAGGACGCCGTCTATCTCTTCGCTACCCCGACCTGCCCGAACTGCAAGATCGCCTGTGCCATCCTCGATAAGGCGGGCTTCGCCTACGAAAAGCTCTACGCCGCGGAGCACGCGGACCTTGCTGTCAAGCTCGGCGTCAAGCAGGCCCCCACGCTCGTCATCGTCAAGGACGGCAGCGCCTCCAAGTTCTGCGGTGTCTCCGACATCAAGAAGTTCCTGAACGTATAATGCCATGATCTACGATATCATTGTCATCGGCGGCGGTCCTGCGGGACTCACCGCGGCGGTCTACGCAAGACGCGCCAACAAAACCGTCCTCGTCATTGAAAAAGCCGTCTTCGGCGGGCAGATCACCTTCTCGCCGAAGGTGGAGAACATTCCCGGCTTCACCGCCCTCTCCGGCAACGAGTTCGCGGAAAAGCTGGTCGATCAGGTCCTTGCCCAGGGCGCGGAGGTCGAATCCGCCGAGGTCCTGTCGGTCACCGACGGAGAGATCAAGACCGTCCACACGGACGGCGGCGATTTCGAGGGACGTGCGCTCGTCCTCGCGACCGGCGCGCGGCACCGCCTGATCGGGCTGGAAAACGAAGAGCACCTGATCGGGAGCGGCATCTCCTTCTGCGCGGTCTGTGACGGCGCGTTCTATCAGGGCAAGCGCGTCGGCGTCGTCGGCGGCGGCAACTCCGCCCTGCAGGAAGCGCTTCTCCTTGCCGATCAGGCAAAGGAGGTCACCGTGATCCAGAACCTCGACTTCCTGACCGGAGAAAAAGCCCTCTGCGATCAGCTCGCGGCAAAAGACAACGTCCGCGTCATCCTCGGCACCGTGGTCACCGCGGTCCGCGGAAAAGACGATCTGACCGGCGTTGAGACCGAAAAAACGGCGGACGGCACCCGTGCCGAGCTTCCGCTCGACGGATTGTTCATCGCGATCGGTCTCGTTCCCCAGAACGAGGCGTTCGCTTCCCTGATTGCGCTCGATCCGCGCGGCTACGCGGTCGCGGACGAGAGCTGCGTGACCGGAACGCCCGGCGTGTTCGTCGCCGGAGACTGCCGGACCAAGAAGATCCGTCAGGTCGCGACCGCCGCCTCCGACGGCGCCGTCGCCGCCCTCGCAGCCTGCGATTATCTCGACTCCAAAAACAAATAACGGTCCCCTCAAACGACCGAAACCCCCGGCGCGTCTCCGTTTTGATATAATCCCCATAGAGTAGACACTTGAAATAACAAAAAGATTTCAAGACTACACTATGGGGGTTATTTTATGTCAAAAAGGAAAATCGAAGCAGAAGAGAAGATAGCAATAGCAAAAATGTATATGAGAGGGGAAA
>JAZLIW010000158.1:0-6248 GCA_045617585.1 Eubacteriales bacterium | reverse complement strand
CCGGGATGCCCTGCTCCTTCAGCTTTGCCGCAGCGGCTGCTTCTGCTTCGGCTGCCGATTCGGCGTACGCTTTTCTCCCCTCGTCGGTGCGGAGGTCGAAGCCGGTGGAGGCGAGGAGCTTATCGTAGTCGTACGCGCGGTCGGCGGCGTCCTGCTCCCTCGCGTACGCGGTCTCGTCCTCGTATCTGCCCGCTTTGATCTGATCCTGCCAGCGGGAATACGCGCGGTCGGCGGCTTCCGCGAGCAGGCCGTAGTCCTCCCCGGCGTCGCCGATGCCGTCGCGGTATCTGCCGTACGCCCGGTCCTCGAGCGTGAGCGCCAGATCGCCGAGCTGCGTCAGGTACTGATCGTACGCCTGCTGCCCGGCGGTCGCGGCGTAGGAATTCATATACCCGCCGGTCAGCTGCGACGCCTTCCCGACCGTGTCCTCCATCGCCGCGCGGCCGAGCGCCGTATATTTGTCCTTATACTGCTCGTACAGCGCGTCCCCGTCGATATCGTACGAGAACGGCTGCCGGTTCATCGCGTTCGCAAGCGCCCGGTCGGCAGCCGCACGCGTTTCCTCGTAAACGCGTCCGTATTCGTCTTCTTTCTTTTTCTTGTCGGACATTCCGTTTCTCCTTTTTCCGTTCTGCTGCCCCGCGGTCAGAAAAAGCGGGAGGATCAGCCTTCCGCGCTCACATCCGGGCGCACGGGCCACGTGATCTCGAAGGGGAAGCCCTCCTGCTCCGGCAGATCGCGCAGCGCCTGACGGTATTCCGCCCACGGTCCGGTCGAGACCGCGATGAATTCGCGCACCCACGCACAGATCGCCGCGGGATCGTCCCCCGCCGGAAGCGCGGGGACGTTCTTGTCGAGCGCGACCTTCTCGTCGCTCTCCGCGAGGAGGCGGTTGCGGATGCGGCGCGCGTAATCCGCGGCGGTCTCCGCGTCGGAAGAGGCGCACGCCTTCTCATAGTTCTTCCGGACGGTCTCCGGGAGGTTGTCCCGTTCCATCGCGGCGGCGGCTTCCGCGCGCGCAAGTCTCAATTTATCGTTCATCTTTTTCCTCCCTTATACGATCGCCCACGCGGGCACGAAACCGGAATTCGTACCGGACGCGCCGAGTGTCGAGCTGAGCGCGCCGGTGTCGGCAATCCGCAGGACCACGTGTCCCTGACCGACACCGGGCGAGCGCAGGCACCATCTGCGCGCCGTCCTGTTCTCGCGCTTGATATAATCAGCAGCGGACGCGCCGGCGTAAAACTCGTAGGGCACCGTGAGAACGCCGGTCCCGGCGGTGCCGAACGAGGTCTCGTACACGTCCCCGTTCGCGGTGCCGAGCACCTCGGTGCGGGAGAGCGCGAAGATCCGCTCCTCGGTGTCCGCGTACCCGCCGCCCGCCGCCACCGTGTTCTTTGCCGTGCGCTTTTTCACCGTTCCGATCACGGCGGCGAACGCGGGGTCCGCGCCGTAAAGGAAGCCGGGCTCGGTCGTGATCACCGGACGGTCGAAGGCGGTCTGCGGAGCGTACCAGCTCGCGGCGGCTCCCTCGGCGGCGCCGGGCGCGGCGCTGTTCAGATACTGCCGCATGACGGAGATGCGGTATTCGTTGCAGCCCATCAGGGAGGCTGCCACGGAATTCATGTGATTCTGCGGGTCTCCGGCGTTTTTCAGCGCGCCGAGATATTCCCCGTCTTCGCCCTCGGACAGGATGGCGGAGGTCAGCTCGGTGACGTCGGACGGGGACGCGTACGCCTTGACCGTCGTCCCGATCATCGTCGCGTCGTACGATCCGCCTAAGACGAGCTGACCTCCGACCGGAAGCGCCTGATCCAGATGGAACGTGAGGTACTTCCCGACGTCGACCGACACGAAGGGATTATTCGTCACCCGGAAATGGTAGTCTCCGGCGGGAAGCGCCGCGTCTTCCGCCGCGTACACCGCCTGACGCGGACAATAGGAGACGCCGTAAAGCGAAAGATCGCGCAGCGCCATCGAAACCGAATGATGAAGCGCCGTGTCGGCGGGCGTGTCGTAGTCGAATCCCAGCACGTCGCACTCCCACGCCTTCGAGGTCACGGTCACCGTGATCTTCGCGTCCGCCGAGGGGGTCCCGACGAAGGAAATGCCGTAATTGCCGGGCGTCACGACCTTCCCGTCACAGCGCCAGACCGCGCCGTCGTAGGTGAATTCGTAGGTCCCCGCCGCCGCGGAACCGACCGCGGAAATGAATTCCGGCAGGGAGACCGACGCCGAGGTGAGCCCGCTGACCTCCGCCGCCGCTCCGGTCGCGCGGTCGAGCAGGAAGGTGTCCCCGACCTCAAGGACCTCTCTTGCCCTGCCGTCGCGGACCGCCGCGCGCAGATCCCGCCAGTTTCTGACTTTGCCGTACCCGCCGGTATTGACGCAGAGCTGCCCGAGGTGACCGATGATCCTGTCCATCTGGTCATGGCTCGGAAAAACGTTCGTAACGCTCACAATTCATCCTCCTCCATGATTTCGTCAAGCGTCAGCACGGGCGCGCCGTTCACGACGCTCCACCGCATGACGCAGCTTTTGCTTTCGTCCTCATCGGTCAGCAGCGCGTTCTCCGTGAGCGCCGCGACCGCTTCGGTCAGTTCGTCTGTCTCGGTCTGCTCGGTGAGTCCGGTGACCGCGCCCGTCCTGCCGTTGACCGACGTCACGGCGCCGTCCGGGACCTCGTAGGTGAGTTCGTCGCCGTTGTCCATTGTGATGGTGACGACTGTGTTATCGCCGGCGTGCTCCGATCCGACCGACGCGATCCCGTTGCCGCGCAGACCGGAGAAGGCGAACGCGAAGGTGCGCGCCGCCGCCGTGCCGCCCGGCGTGACCGTGACCGCGGGCGTGCCGTAGGTATCGCTGACGCTCGCCGACGCTCCGGTGATCTGCGCGGGCGCGCCGGTACCACCCTTCTCCCCCTTCGCCGCGAGCGGCATCCAGTATGACGTATCCGTCAGAGCCGTCCCCTCGGGGACCGCTTTTTTGGCAAGGAAGGACCCGCCGTCCTTCGTGACGATATCGAGGACCGCGTACGCCGCCGACTGCGACCACGCGCCCTTCGGCGTGACCGAGACCTTGCCGAGAATGGTTTCTGCCATGTTCCGTTCCTTTCTGTCTGTTCTGCCTGTTCCGTCCGTTTCAGATCCGGACGGTGAGTTCTCCCGCCGCGTTCAGCACGAAGGTGACGCCGCCGAAGCCGGAGGGCGTCGTTTCGGTCAGCATTCCGGTCGCGGGATCGACCGCGAACGAGGCGAAAAGCACGTTGCCGTCGTCTCCCTTTTCGCCCTTCTCCCCGTTCGTGACCGTAAACGTGTCGGTATCGCCGTCATCGTAAACGACGGTATAGGTATCGACGCGCCCGGACGTCCCGGTCTTCGAGATACGGTCGATGCCGGAGCCGACGAGATTCGAGAACGCGAACGAAAAAGTGCGCTCGGTCGCCGTTCCGCCCGGCGTGACGGTGACGGAAGGGGTCCCGTACCCGCCGACGACCGACGCGGAGGCGCCGGTGATCTCTCCGGTATCGCCCTTCGCGGCGAGCTTCATCCACTTCGGGTCGGTGAGCGGCGTCCCGGCTTCGATCTCATCCGCGGCGAGATAGGAGCTGCCGCCGTGCGTGACGAGCGCCAGACAGCCGTAGTCCTCCGCCGCGCTCCACTCGCCCGCCGGAGCGATATTGCGCACCTCGGCGGTCTCCTCCGTTCCGTCCTTGCGCGTGACGGTAAGAAGATAGTTCACGCCGTCGCGTTCGATCCCGATATCGAGGTTTTCACACGCGGCGATCGCCTCCGCGAGCGCGGTGAACTCGTCGGTCGATTCGACGGTACCGTCGCCGTAAAGGGACTCGAAGACGCGGAGCCCGAAGCGCGGGGAGGCGATCTGTTCCCCGTCCGTACCGTACAGCGTCAGCTCGCATTCGACGGTGCCCGGAGCGGCGGTCGTCCCCGGGGTGAGCTCGTACTCGACCGCGCTGCCGACGACAGAACAGGCGTTATACAGGACCGTGCCGTCCGGCTTTTTCGCCCGGAGGACCGGCGTGACGCCCGTGAGCGGGAACGGTCTCCCGTCCTCCCGCGGCAGGAGGATCACCCGCCCCGCGGTGTCGCCCGCCGTGAACGCGAGGAGCGCCTGCGAGACCGGGCTGTGCAGATCCAGCGGCACGCGATAGGTCTTTGGTTTCACTGGTTTTGATCTTCCTTTCAGGTTTTTTCATTCCATACGATCCGCCCGTCCAAAGCGGTGCCGACGAAGAGGCGCGTCCCGCTGACCAGCAGGAAGGCGTCCCCGCTGCGGAAAAAGGAGCCGGAGGCGATCCCTTCGGGGAGATCGGGCAGCTCCGTCAGGCGCTCCGAGCCGCCCGAAAGCAGCGAGATCCGCCCCTCCAGCCGTCTTGCCGTCTCGTTCAGCGCGTCGGCGAGGCGGAAGAGATAGGTGCGCAGGGCGCGGAGCCCGGGGTCCCCCTGACCGTTTTCCGTCATCGGGGGGTATTCAAATTCCGTCATTTCCGTTCATTTCCTTTCATACGGAACCGCGGCAGGAGCGTAAGATCCGTCCTTCATTCCCGGCTCCCGTATTCCACCGTTTTTTCGATCGCGTAGATCCTCGCGTCCCCCTCTCCCTCGACGCGGAGGCGGAAGTGATCGCAGCGGCGGGGACGGACGGGGAGATCGACGGCGCGCAGGCCCATGCTCCTTGCGGCGCAGACGGGAATCCATTCCCCCGCCCCGTCGTACCGGAGAAAGAGCCGCACCGAAGCGCCCGCTCCGAGGGACAGACGGACGTTCAGCGCCGTGACGTATTTGCGCGCCCCGTCGTTCAGCCCGATATCCCCGGTCTCCGCCATCCAGCGGACCGGCGCTTCCTCCGGCGTCCCGGTGCCGTAGACGGTGCGGATCTTCCCGTCCGCGCGGTCGATATAGTAGAGATCGTCCCCGTAGGAGGCGAAGCCGAGGACGGCGGTGCCGTCCTCCTTCATCCAGATCCCCCTTTTCGTATCGTAGACGAAGAGCACGTGCCCGCCCTCCGCCTCCTCCATCGAGACGTAGTATTTCGTGCCGTGCGCGCCGCCGACCGCGTTCCGGTACCGCCGGTCGCCGAGGGCGTCGGAGATCCCGGTCGGGAGAGAGCCGTCGTAAACGGAGATTCCGCTCCGGCTCTTGTAATAGAGCAGCCCGTCCACGACCGCCGCCGACGCCCACGAGCCGCGCTCGATCCCCGGGCAGGGCGTCTCCTGGACGCGGAAGTCGGCAGGCGTCTCGCCCGAGACCCGGTGCATCCGGTCCTCCTTGAAGAAGATCGGGCCGCCGAGGCAGTTGACCGCGCCCGTCCATTCCCCGTCGCTCCCGCAGGAGGCGGCGTAGGAATCGGTGGACAGCCCCTCGAAGACGTTCCAGTTGCGGAAGTCGCCCGGCTTGCAGGCGCGGATCTCGTTCAGCGGCGCGAGGTCGCCGCGGTAGCGGCAGCCCCAGAGGCGGTTGCGCGACTCGACGACGTAATCGAAGTCGGGCATCTCCCGGTCTGCGTACACCTTGTTTTCGATGCTGACCGTCCCGTCGAGCATCCCCGCGATCACGAGATACCACCCGGTCACGGAGGAGGTGCCGTACGCCTTCCGCACCACGTGCGTTCCGTTCAGCGCGTCGAGCTGCGGGTCGTCGAAATAGTTTTCCGTGCCCGGGACGCGGTATTTCCCGTTCCCCCGCCATGGAGTCAGCCGGAGGGAAATGCCGTCCCCGTCGTTCAGACCCGCCGAGATCTCCGGGAAGGAGACCTTCACGTAGGTGCGGGGCACGGCGGTCCAGACCGCGCTTGCCGCGGAATAGCGCTTCAGCACGTGGGGGGAGACCGAGGTGTCGGCCCACGTTTCCCCGTCGGTCAGCGTCCCGGTCGGGGGAACGGAGGAGACGTGGTCGGGGATCGCGTCGGCGCCGCCCGCGTCGCAGGGGGTGAAGACGGTCGTCCAGACCGCGCCCACCCGCTCGGTCGTGTTGTGGACCTCGATATCGCCGCAGTCGTAGGGGCGCAGGGTGTCGATGTACTTTTTGTCGGGCAGGACGATCAGATAGGTCCCGAAGGAGATCAGCTTCTTCGGACAGTCGGCGGGAGCGGTCGAGAGCCCGAGCCCGAACGCCACCCCGCCGATCACGACGTCCGTCCCGTCGATCCAGCAGAGATGATCCTTCGCGGCGATGCCCTGCGCGTTTGCCGGCGAGGCGTACGTGCCCCGCTTCGGGCGCGGGGTCAGG
>JAZLIW010000157.1:0-23431 GCA_045617585.1 Eubacteriales bacterium | reverse complement strand
CGTCCGGTCGGTTCCTTCGTCTTCATCGGGCCCTCCGGCGTCGGCAAGACCGCGCTTGCGCTCTCCCTCGCCGAGGTCCTGTTCGGTACGAAGAACGCGCTGCTCCGCTACGATATGTCGGAGTACGCGGAAAAGGCGAGCGTCGCACGGCTGATCGGCTCCCCGCCCGGCTACGTCGGGTACGAGGAGGGCGGGCAGCTCACCGACGCCGTCTGCCGCCGCCCCTACGCCGTCGTTCTGTTCGACGAGATCGAGAAGGCGCATCCCGATCTTGCCGGGCTCCTCCTCCGGATCCTCGATACCGGTTCGCTCACCGACGCGCGCGGGAAGACGGTCAGCTTCCGCTCCGCGGTCGTGATCCTGACCTGCAACCACGTCGGCGCGGCGGGGAGCATGGGGAGCGCCGGCTTCGGCGACCGGGGCGGAGACGAGCGGCAGCGTCTGCTCGGTTCCCTCTTCCGCCCGGAACTCATCGACCGCATCGACGAGGTCATCCCCTTCCGTCCGCTGACGGAGGAGGTGCTCCGTTCCATTGCCGGTTCGCTCCTTCACGAGGTCGAACGCGAGACCGCGCGCCTCGGGCATCCGCTGACCGTCTCCGGGGAGATGCGCTGCCGCGTCGCCTCTCTTGCCGGGGCGGAAAAGCAGGGGGCGCGCTGCCTCCGCCGCCTCGTCCGCAGGCTCGCGGAGGATCCCGTCGCCGAATGCCTCGCCTCCCGTTCCCTTCCGCCCGGCGCGCCGCTGTTCCTCGGCGCAGACGGCAGCGTGACCGTTCTCCCTCTCCCCGCTCCCGTCCCGCAGACGGTCTGACGGTGCGGTCGTTCGCTCCCCTCTCTCCCGTCCCGCGTGCGTTTTGACGCCGCGAACGGAACGAAAAAAGGACCGGAAGGAACCGTTTTCGGTTCTCCGGTCCCCGGGAACGCCGGATAACGGGGGCGACGGGCTGCGGCACGGCAGGGTTCGGTCGGCTGCGCCCGCCGTTTCTTCTCTTCCAAAAATCAGGTATGTACGTGTATGCCGTGAAAGTCCCTCGACAAAGAGAAGAAGACCTTTCCCATCCCGGCTTCAACGCCCCCGCGTGCCGTTCAGCAGCCATGCGATGCCGCGGGCAAGGCGCTTTTCGGGCGCGGCAAAGTGATTGCCGGGGTTCCATTCGAGGACGTGCGGGACTCCCTGCGCCGCAAGAAGCGCGTCCTCCTTCCGGATCGCGTCTCCGACCGACGCAAGGACCGGGTTCTTCGCCTTTTCCTCCCGGTCGCCGAGGCTCAGATAGACGCGGGAACAGCGGGGCGGGTTCGCCGCGGCAAAATCGAGCCAGCCGGGATACCAGACCGACGGGGAGACCGCCGCGGTGCCGTCGAACGGACAAGCGCCCCCCGACGGACGGCTGACCGCCCAAAGCGCGAACAGCCCCGCAAGCGAGTACCCGCAGAGGAAGACCCGCGTCCCCTGCCCCGCCTCCGGATCGGGGAACTCTTCCACATCCGTGCAGCCCTCCCCTGTGCCGTCCCGACGCAATAGACCGGGGAGCACGTCCCGAAAGATCCGCTCCAGCGTCTCCTCCGCGCCTCCGCCGAATTCCCCGCCGCCGAAGACCGCCTTCGCCCGCCACGGCGACAGCTCCCGGTCCCAGTCCCCGACCGGCACCCCGACGACCCGGAAATCCCGCCGCCCCGTCAGCGCCGTCACTTCCGCCGCCACCGCATCCGCTTCCCCCTCGGAGGAAAGAAGCAGCAGGAACAAATCCCGTGTCTCCGTCAGCCCTGCCTTCATCGTATCCCGCACCAAACCTTTCACCTTACCGATCCTGAATCTTTGCCTTTATTGTATCATCTTTTTTTGTTTTTTGCAAGAAAAAGAGACCGCGGGCGGCGGTCTCTTTTTGGTTTATCAGCCAAGAATAGAAACGGGGATATCCGGATAAATATCCACCAGGGAAGTCTGTATTTTATTCACTACTTCTTTTACCAATGCTTCCTCGTAATGTCTTCCTCTTATATCGAGAACGATCTCCTGCGTCGAATTATAAGGTAGATTTACAATTCTGTCCTGCACTTCGCGTTTAAGCTCTCTCAGCAGCGTGGACATATTATGCTCCAGGTCGTAATTTTTGACCTCAATTGCATGAAAAGTATTGTTTTCATTCATTACGAGCACGTCCGGTCTTGTAGAATTCGGGGTCGCGTACGGAACCTTTTCACGATTCAAAAACGAGACCTGTTCCTGCGCATTTTTCGTTTTGTTCAATACGTCGATCTCCGACTGCCGCGGCGTTGGGATTTTGGAATTTGCTCTAACAAATTCCATAGTTTTTGACGCGCCCCCTGCAACTACCCCGGTGATCGCTCCCCATTTGAAACCTTCGCTTCCCGCAAGGGCTGCCGCTTTCAGCGCTTCATCCATATCGCCGGTTTTCAGACCCTTGACCGTACCGGCGGTAATTGCCCCGATCCCTGCCCCGGAAAGAGCCATTACGGTGCCTGTTTTCGCACTTGCCGCAAAAATTGCCGCGCAGGCAGATGCACCGGGGGAAACAGCAGAGATAACCGCACAGATCAGGATCACACCGGCGCCGATGGCAACATTCTTTATAATCGTTGCTTCCATACTGTCATCGGCTGCTTCAAGCGGCTTTACCGTTGTAGTCCCATCGTCTCCAAGCGTGAACACGTAGCGCGTCCCCTTGAAGAAATCGTCCAGTTCCTTCAACGTATAGCCGAAATAGACGTTGGACATAGAATTATACGCCATTTCGTCTATATATTCCTGCGAGATAAAAACGGCTGAAACGCTTTCTACCCGATATACGGCACTGTCGAGTTGGGCATCAAGTTCGGCATAGACCACGTCCTCCAGATAAACCAGAAGATCCAGATCGTTCATGCCGTAAACTGACGGAATGCTGTCTTTTACGTCAAGAACGTCAGGCGTCCGTTCCGTTTCGGCTGCAGTATCTTCCGCCGGTATCATCGAGATTTCACCGGCCTTCGTTTCATTCTCCCTCCCGTCGTTTACCGCGCAGCCAGACAAAACAAGGACCAAGCTTAACGTAAAAGCAAGGAATCTCTTCACCGTACTAATCCTCCGTTTTTAGTATTGCCGCGTTTTTTCACAAACAGGAATGCGGCAGCGGCAACGGCAATGATACCGCCCCCGACTCCAACCGTCAATCCAAGGGAACCGTTCTTTTTCGACTTCTCCGTTTCGTCATCCGTTTCATTTGAGGTATCAATATCATTTTGGGTTTCTGCCGCAGTTTCTTGATTCACCGGTTCGGGCAGAGTTTCAGGCTCCGTTACAGGCTGAGTCTGGACCGGAATGGTGATCGTACCGTCCGGATTGATTATGGCGCCTTCAGAAACCATTTGATTGATTTTTTTGATATCTATTCCGGTCGTAAAATGAGCAAGCAAAACGGGATTGGTACCGACGTAAATTTTCTTTTCCGTCTGCTGCTTGGTATATTCGTTGATGACGGTGATCGTATAGATCCCGTCTTGCGTGTACTCTTCCCCGTCCTTGGCGGGGCCGTTGAAACGCGTATCTTCCGTAAGTCCGTCTTTTCCGTTTGTCAGCATTTCCCGCTTGACGTTGATCTTCAGATATCTGGATTTGGCAAGATCCAGTCTGAAGCCTTTTTCCGCGATCGTCTCCTGCGTTAATTCCGCGCCGGTCGCAAGATCAAACGGATAAACCATACAGTTTCCGTTCCTGATAGAAAACTTAAAAAAGATCCGATAATGGCTTTTTGGATTAATCCCTATTTTATCTTGCGTCAGTTCGTAGTCCAAAGCGACCTCGTAATCGCCTTCTTCAAACAGACTGACCTGTGTGTCCGCGCCGACCGAGACATTTGCCTCCAGATAGTTCGTGTAGATCAGCGGATCCGTAGCGTTATGGTTATAATCGGTGTATCTGATGATCAAAGCACCGCGTCCAAAATCGGTCGGAGGAGTCTGAAAATACTGGTCGGAGCCTTTGATATCCGAAGTGACCTTGATTTTCGGATTGCCTCCGATCGCGTCAATGTTCTCATTCAATTTGAACCAAAGGGTCACTCTGTCGCCGACGTTTTTCAGAAAAACAGGATCTTTACCTTCCCCGACATTTTTTTCTGTATAGCCGCTGACGAAAAACTGACCAATGGTAACATTATAGTGCGGATCGTCCTTTTCTATTTCTTTTTCTCCGAAATATCCATCGAATTGATCAACAAGGACCGCCTTTCCGATATTGTACGTTTGCGCGGGGTCATATTCATTATTAGGCGCAGAAGTGCAGGCGTAAAACTCATATACCTCCGCATATTTTTTGACATCGTATTTATCAGGTATCAGTCCCCACTTCTCTTCCGTACGCTTTTCCAATTGATAGGCGATGATAACGCGATAATAGCAGCCGTTGATCAGTTCAATATCCTGCGTCGTATATAAAGTAGCAACGTTCGTTGATGTGGAAGAGGCAAAAAAATCCTCGTATTCTTTGACGGTTACCCAGTTTGTTCTGTTTCTCGACGTTTGAACCAAAACGGCGCCCTTTTTGATTTTTTCTTTTAATTCAGTGGAATCGATCTTTTTGGATTTATCTTCCACGAGATGCCAGTCATCCGTCCCTGCTTTCAGCAATTTATCCGTATACGTCAGTTCAAGAGTAATATTACCTTTATCGACAACGTACGCGGGAATTCCGCTTTCCGTATATTCCCTTTCGATCAAGGCGTTGATCGAAAATATACCGTAAGTATTATCGCCGTTTGCTTCGGTTTTATTTTCCGGGGAGGAAAAATCGTACTTTCCGTCCTTTCCGTATTCGTATACCGTACCCGGTACCTCGACCGTCTTTTCATTTGCTGCTTCCACCGAGAGGAACGCGCCGAAAACCATCATCAGCGCAAGCAAAATAGTCAATGATCTTTTCATCTTTTTTGTCTTCCTTTCCCATCCTTTTTTATTCGTCTTATTTGTCATTATACACCATACAAAACAAAAAAGCAACATTTTTTCATATTATTAGCGATTTTATTCTTCGAACGTTTGTGTATTTTCCTTTCTGTTTCCATTATACTGTAAAAACAGAAAAAGTGTTATGCCGGCAGCATAATCCTGCCAAAAAAGGAGAAAACCATGGAGAAAAAAGACAGCGTGGAATTTTACGTCGGGAAAAGGATCAAGCGGCTGCGGAAGATGAAGAAGATGACGCAGCAGGAATTCTCCGAGGTGATCGGGATCTCGACCAATTATCTTTCCGAGATCGAATGCGGGAAATGCTCGGTGCGGCTGGAAAAGCTCGCGCTGATCATGAACGCGCTCGGATGCTCCGCGGACGATCTGTTTGCGGACGTCGTGGACTTCGGGAGCCTGATCCGTGCCTCGCGGTATTCGGATCGGATCGCGCAGCTCTCGCCCGAAGATCAGCGCAAGCTGTTTGCCGTCATGGAAGCGTTCCTCGATACCGCGGAAAAGGAAAACTGAAGCAGCGGCACGGGTGTCCGTCTATTCCGGATGTTTGCTGTCGGGTGCGAAGCGAAAAAAGAAAAACGAGCCGGTTCACGGAAGTGATCCGGTTCGTTTCGTTTTCGGGGATCCCGTCCGGTCCTGCCGGGATCTGCGGCACGGACCGCGCGGGCGGCACAGACCGGTTCATTCTTCGCCGCCCGGGGAGAACGAGACGGCGTGTATCGCGGTTTCCGGTCAGTCCTCGCCGCCCGGGGAGAAGGAAACGCCATGAAGACGGCGTGTATCGCGGTTTCCGGTCAGTCCTCGCCGCCCGAGGAGAAGGAATCAAAGATCTCACCCGTCTCTGCGTCGATCAGGTTCACCGTCACGGTCAGGTCTTCCGTCGGTTTGCCGAGATACCCCTGATACACACCGCTGAGTATGCTGACCGGCAGCAGGACGACCTTATGCAGGAGCGTATAGGTCTCGCTGTCCACGGTATAGTCGATCACGCTGAAGTCGTCGTTCCAGCGGACGTCGGTGAAGGGGAAGTCGTCCCCCTCCGTGAGGCTCCTCAGGTTGACGCTGACCGTTTTCTTCAGCCGCTTCATCAACCCGTCGTACTGCCGGCGGGACATCGTGAGCGTGACGGTCCCGTCCTCATTCAGGACGCAGTTCCGATAGCCGCGTTCTTCGGCGAACGCCTTCAGGTCCTCTGCCGTCTCCCCTTCCCCGAACCCGGCGGGAAAGACCAGTTCCGCGCGGAACAGCCCTTTCTCGACCGACAGCGGCAGCGTGAGCGGGGGAACGGGCAGGACCTCGTCGACGTCCGTCACTTCGATCCCCGCCGGATCTTCCGCGCTCTCCCCGCCGCAGGAGACAAGGGTCAGGACCGCAAGGAGCATCGCGGCGGTCAGCAGAATTGATAACAGTTTTTTCATTCGTTTACCTCCGTTTACCGTTACGTTTGTGTTTTTTCATACGCGAACGAGCACGACGAACGCAATGATCGCCACGATCACGACCGCGGCGACGGCTATGACCACGACCGACATACAGCCCATGGTTTCGCCGAGACAGCCTCTGTGTCTGTACATCCGTATCACCCTTTCCTTTCTTTCTGCATCTTCATCATATCATCTTTTTGCGGAAAGTGTTATGCTGTCGGCATCATTCCGCCAAAAAATCCGGGCGGTGGCGGGATACAAAAAAGCGCTCTTCCGAATGAGACGTTCGTCTCTTTTCGGAGGGCGCTTTTGTTTCGTTTCATTGTCGGAACGGAGTGGGGTCATCCGCTCGCCTCTGTCACGCGAGCGGGAGGGTGCTGCTGCCGACGGTGTTCCCGTCCTGATCGGTAAAGCGGACGGAAAACTCTTTTCCGTTCAGCGTAAAGAGACCGCCGACGAACGAGTCGGGGTCCTTTCCCGGCAGGGAGGCGCAGATCACCGGGCAGGGCTGCCCCTTGGCGTCGAGTTCTTCACCGGGCAGGGTCACGTAGCACTGATGGACGTGCCCGCAGATCATCGCCTCCGGGCGGATCCGCTCCTTCAGGATCTCGCACCACCGGGTATAGAGCGGCTGCTCGATATCAAAGGGCGGATGATGGGTCTCGGAAAAGGGGTTGTGCACGACGACGAGGCGGTGCGCGACGTCCTCCGCCGCGTATTCCTCCGACGGCCGGTCTGCCGGACGGTCGGCAAGTTCCTCGAGAAAGGCGGTCTCGCGGAGGCGGAAGTCGTGGCAGCAGGTGGTGCCGCCGTACTCTGCGTGATCGTCCGTCTTATCCTCCGCGCAGTCGAGGACGAGCAGCCACAGCGGCCCGAGGCGGACGGGATAGTACGAGCGGCCGCCGTCGGTCGGCGTATGGTCGGCAAGCTCCTCCGCGTAAATGCCGCGGGTATCGTGATTGCCGCGGGAAAAGACGACCGGGATCTCCCCCTTCGTGATCCCGCCCGCGATGCGGTGGATCGCCGTGAAGTTGGCGATATCGCCGCTGTGGTTCGGGATATCCCCATTCAGGATCAGAAGATCGAACGGTTCCCCGCAGTTCAGCGCGGCACGGACGGGGGAGTCCACGCGGTTATGCGCGTCCGCGATATGATAGAAGCGGATCGGATCGCCCGTGACCGGACGGAAGGAGAACGACGCCTCCTCGGTCTCCGCAAGGTCGGAAAAATAGGGCTTGCGTTCCCTGACCCTGCGCCAGCAGACCGTATATTCCCTCTCCCGGTCGAGTTCCGCCATCGGGACCTCCATCCGGTGCGTGAGCGAATGCGACCGCAGGATCCCGTTGGAATCGTCGTACCAGCACCGTCCGCCGACGCGGACCCACATCACGGATTCACCGGTCACCGGGACCGTGATCACGTACCGTTCCCGCACGGCGTAGACCGCGGGATACGTCAGAAAAAACGCGGGATGATCCATTTTTTTCACCTTTCTTCCGGAAACGAGCCCGGGTTCGTTTTCTTATCGGTTCAGAACGGATTTGTCGAGTTCTCCGGTCCCGTCGGCGAAGCAGATCAGCTCCGCCTGCGTCACGACTGATTTGATCGCCGCGCTGAGGCGATCGTTGACCGGGTCCAGCGCGATAATGACCGAGATCGCGTCCGCCGGGATCCCGATCTGCGCGAAGAGCAGCGTAAAGCAGGAGATGCTACACCCCGGGACGGCGGGCGCCGCGACCGAGAACACGAGCGCGGAGACCGCGGTGAAGATCACCCCGGCGATGCCCATCGACACGCCGCGCAGCCACGCGAGGCAGAAGCACCCGCTCATGAACATATAGACAAGGCCGGGCTTGAAGAGCGTCTGCCCGAGCGGGACGCCCACGTCCACGAGCTTTTTGTCAATGCCGAGCTCCTTTTCGCAGGTCTCCATGCTGACCGGCATCGACGCGGCGGAGGACGAGGTCGTCAGACCGACGAGGAAGGCAGGCAGCATCTTTTTGAGTAATTTCCCGGGGCGCACTCCGGTCTTCACCACGGCGTGGACGACCGAGAACGCCGACGCGATCAGGCAGCAGGCGAGCATCGCGGCGGGATAGCGCCAGACCGAGAGCAGCGTCCGCTCCTCCCCGGCGTAAAACAGCGTGGTCAGGCTGATGAAAACGACGGCGGGCATCAGGCGGACGGCATACAGGAGCACGGTCTGAAGCACGAGGGTCACCTGCTCCGCGAGGCGGATCAGCTCCCGCACGCGGTCGGACAGCGACAGAAGGACGACGCCGGTCACGACCGAGAGGAAGATGATGCCGACCGAATTCCCGTCGGAAAAGGTGCCGAGAAGGTCGGTCGGGACGATATCGAGCAGCATCGACCACACCGTGCCGAAGGAGAACGCCGCGCTGCCGCCCGTGCGGGGCGGGAACAGAAGCAGCAGGAAGGGCACGCAGAGCACCGCGCCGACCAGCAGATACAGAAGGAAGCGGCAGAGCAGCCGTCCGCCCACGCTGCGGAGGGAGGCGGTATCCTGCATCGCGCAGATCCCGCTTAAAATCGAAAAGAAGATGACGAAGGAGGAGAGCGTCCCGAGGAACCCGAGGATCGCCTTTGAGACCGGGGACAGAAGGGTCCCGGTCACGAAATCCCCCGCGTTCTCCGGCAGGAGGCGGAGAAGCAGGCCCGCCGCGATCCCCCCGGCGATCGCGATCAGGACCGGGAGAAAGGAGCGCTTCTTTTTCGGCTTTTCGTTACGTTTCATTGTTTCCGCGCGCTCCGGCGCGCACCGGCTTTCCGTTATAGTTTCAGGCAGGGATCAGTCCTGCCGCGGCAGATTGACGTAGCCGAGATCCCTGCCGTCCCGGATCTCGCGGATGTAGCAGTTTTTCGGGTTCCGCTCCGCCTGATACCATTCGGGCGAATAGTGGAACCAGCGCATGAGGAAGGTGCGCAGGGTCGTGCCGTGCGTGAAGATGAACAGCGTCGGGATCCCGTCCTCCTCGTAGTCGCGGTGGATCGTCCCGAGGAACTGGTGGATGCGGATCGCGACGTCGAACGGGCTCTCGCCGAGCGGCAGACGCGCGTAGAATTTGCCCTGATTCCGGGTCTGGCGGTAGTATTCCCCCGCCTCGACCGGGTATTTTTTCTCCCATTCCTCCTCGGGAACGGAGTCGAACAGACCGAACTGCTGCTCCACGAGCGTGATATCCTCCCGGATATCGCCGATGCCGAACGACTCGTTGAAGCAGTCGCAGGTCTGCCGCGTACGCAGATACGGGCTGCGCCAGATGCGGGCACGGCGCAGGTCCACGCCGTTTTCGTCACAGTAGGCGCGCAGCCACTTTCCCGCTTCCCTTGCCTGCCGCATCCCGTTTTCGGTCAGGCTGACCAGATGGTCCGGGAGGCGCTGCTCGTAGTTGCCGCCGGCGTTTGCCACCGATTCCCCGTGGCGGATCAGAAAGATCCTCATTTCCTTCATTTTCCCGTGCCCTCCAGATACGCGGCGACGCGGTCGGTGACGTTCTTCTCCAGATTGCGGTAGAAGAATTCCCAGTCGTAGATATGGTACACGCCGTACGGCTGCCCGTCGATGCGGGAGGGATAGAGCGTCCCGTCCGGGTCCTGCGCTTCGACGCCGGTCACCTTGAGCGTGCCGCGCTTCCCGTCGATATACGCGCCGCAGAAGCCGACGAGGTCCTCGCCCTTCTGATATCCCTTGGTGCTGTAAATGCAGCAGCCGAGGTTCAGGGCGGCGGGCGCCTCCTCCCCGGACGTCGTCCATGAGAGCGGGTTGATGCAGAGGGTCGTTTCGTCCGCGCCGACGATCAGCGACGAAGCAACGTCCGGCGCCTCACTGTTGAAGGAAACGACGCAGTGCGTATCGGTCTCCCCCGAAGCGAAGTGCAGACCGGGCAGCGCCTCCAGATCCTCCGCGGTGATCCTCCAGCCGATCGCGTAGCAGCAGATCAGCCGGTCGGCAAGCTCCCCGGCAAAGCGGTCCTTCAGGAGCCTGAGCAGCATCTGCGCCCCCTGCGAGGAGCCCGCGAGGACGATCGGTCTGCCGCCGTTCCAGCAGTGCAGATAATAATCGAACGCCTCGAGCACGTCGGCGTAGGCGATCTCCTCGTAGGGCGCGCGTTCCTCCGCGCTCATGCCGTAGCACGGCAGGGTCATCTGCGCGTAGAGCGGCGCGAAGAAGCGGGTCCCGTCGTCATAGATCCCCTTCTGATTGCCGACCTGCAGGGTAAACGTCGCGGCGAGGTCGGCGTCGCCGGTCGGGAAATTCCGAAAATCGCCCGAGACGCTCGTGGGAGCCAGGAAAAAGGTATCCGCCGGAGCATCCTTCCCTGTCTCGCAGAACGACCAGAGCGAGGCGTCTTTATATTTCGAGCTTTCGGGATCGAACGGATCGGACGGTGTCTTCCGGCAGGAGAAGCAGGAAAGCAGGGTCACGAGCGCGAGGGCAAGGAGCGTAAAGCGGAAAAGCGGCGATCTCATAGCGGTTTCCTTTCGGCGTCAATATCTTACTTTTTTCGTATTATAACACAGATCCCCGCCGATTTCAAGCCTCTTACGGAGCAAGGCGGGAAAAATGCCGGGACGGACGACCGGAGAAAATCGAAAGGGCTGTTGCAAGTTCGTGCAGCAGCCCCGATATGCGTTTTCGGGTCGTTTCAGCCGAGCGGAGTCGACCGCTCGAGGATGCGGCGGAAGCGTTCGATTTTCCGCGCGACCGTCAGCCGGTCCATCGTGATCAGCTCGTCCTCGGAGTTCTGCCCGGCAAACCGATGCGTCGCGCAGAAGATCTGCACGAGAAGACGGTCATCCTGGATCAGATAGTCCTCCTCCAGCCATTCCGGGTCTATGAAAGGATTGCCCTTCACGATATAATAAACGTTGATGCCCTTTGCTTTCTGGAATTCCATCTGTTTTCTTGCTTCCGCGAGCTTTCCTTCCTCGATGATGAAGATCCGGTCGATCCTCACGCCGCGGGCGGCGAGCTCGCTCTGCTTGCCGAGATATTCCGCCGCAAAGCCGTCCTCCCAGTAGTCGCTGACCGAGGTGATCGCACGGACGGAATGCTCCGTCATTGCGATCCCCGTGATCCCGAACGTCTCCTCCGAATGGGGATTGGTCCGGTTGGTGCCGCGGAAAAACCCGTCGTTCTCGTCAAGGAACGCGTTGAGGCGGACGCCCGCCCATTTTCTGAAATACGGATGCTCCAGCCCCTCCGCACTTCGCCGCAATCTGCCGATCACGGCAAACAGCTCCGGGTCCTCCGGCTCCGACGTCAGATACCGGCAGACCCGTTCAAAGACGGAGTCAAAATATTCCATATCGCATTCGATCCCGTTCTGATCCGCGATCTCCGCGATATCGGGCGGAAGGGTATCCTTCGCGGGCATGGCAAAGCCGCTGATCATCACCGGAATAACGTTTTTTCCTTCCTCGATCGCTGTCCGGATCTCCAGACGGAAAAGATCGTTCTCGTCCGTACCGCAGCGGTCAAGACCGCCCTTCGGGATCAGAAGAAGAAAATCGCGGCATTCCCGGACGGCAGACAGCGCGTTTTTGCTGAAGCCGCCGGAATAAAGGGACTCAAAATCCAGAAAGACCCGATACCCGAGATTCTTCAGCTTATCGTAAAACAGACGCGCGTGCGCGTCGGAGCCGTTCCTACGGTAACTGATAAAGACCTGATACGGTTTGTTTTCACGGTTCATTGTGTCGATTCCTTTCTTCCCGGGATACTTCCCGGGATGCTTCCCGGGATGCTTCCCGGGATGTATCCCGGAGCATCGGGCGTGCGTGGGGTCAGTCTTCCGCGCCGTTTTCCGCGTAGGAAAGGCGTTGCGGCGTCCAGTCCTTCAGGACGTCCAGCATCCGTTTGGCCTCTTCCCTCGCGCCGGCGGGATCGTGCTCCATCCAATTGCCGCATTCTTTTCTTTTCGCGCCCGGGATCTCTCCCTCATAGGAAGCGATAAAACGGAACGCCCCGGTCACGAGTGAGATCACGTCCTGCGCGGAGACCGCGTCCCGCACAAGAAAATAAAAGCCGGTCCGGCATCCCATCGGTCCGAAGTAGATCACCTCGCGCCCGAAGCTGCCGTTCCTCGCGTAGGTAGCAAACAAATGCTCCACGGTATGCATGACGGGGTTCGTCATATAGGAGCCGCCGTTTGGTTTTCTGGTCCGGATATCGTAGGTCACGACGTCGCCGTCCCTGCGGGAAACGTACAGTCCCGGCAGAAGCCGGTCGTGATCGACCCTGAAGCTGCTGATCTTTTCCATTGTACCGTACTCTTCTTTCCCCGGCAGGATCAGAGAAGCGCCTTCTGGCGGGCGATGACCTCGGTCTCCTCTAAGGAGTCACATCCGGTCAGGAACTTTTCGTACAGATAGCGGAAACGTTCGGTCAGGCGATCGATCTCTTTCATTCTTTCATGTCCTTTCTGCTGCTTCGATTTTTCGTTGATCCTGCTTTTCGGGTAAAAAAAACCCGCGGACGGAACCCGTCTGCGGGAATCTTTGGAGCGGATTACGGGTCTCGAACCCGCCACCTCGACCTTGGCAAGGTCGCGCTCTGCCAAATGAGCTAAATCCGCATCGTTCCCGCATTGCGGGAACGGTGGTGCCTTCGGTCGGAATCGAACCAACGACACGGGGATTTTCAGTCCCCTGCTCTACCAACTGAGCTACAAAGGCGTACACCTACCTTACGGTAAGCCGCTTACCGTAGGGTAAGCCGAACTGACGTCACGATCAGTTCAGAAAAGTGGCGACCCGGGACGGGCTCGAACCGACGACCTCCAGCGTGACAGGCTGGCGTTCTAACCAGCTGAACTACCGGGCCACTTCGTGGTGGGAACAACAGGGCTCGAACCTGTGACCCTCTGCTTGTAGGGCAGATGCTCTCCCAGCTGAGCTATGCTCCCACGTTACCGGATCTGCTGACCCGGAACGAGAGATATTATATCATATCAAAACGGATTTGTCAACTCTTTTTTGAGAAAAAGTTTTTCCCGGTTCACTCGTACGTGCACAAAGGTATTGCAGCGGTGCATTCCGTTCCGTCAAAAATGCGCGGGGTCCAAACCGTTTTCGGTTCGGACCCCGCGTTTACGGAAGCGGTTCCGTTATGCCATGATAAAATGACCGAAGTCAGCCGGTTGGAACTCCCTCCTCAACAACCTGAAGGACGATGATCTCCGCATATTCCGGGAAAACGCTGTATGCGTAAGAATATGGCATGGGTTCGTCTCCCCAATCAATCAGGATCATTTCCAGATTGTCACAGTCGAGGAACGCATCCGACCCGACGAACGACATTTTCAGAGGATCGCCCATCGCGACGGTTTTCAGATTGCTGCAGCCCAAGAATGCAAAATCTTCAAGTCCCGTCACACTGTCCGGGATCGTAACCGAGGTCAGTCCCGTGCAATAAGCAAACGCATTTCGACCGATCCAAATCGGACTGTCAGGAAGAATGACTGAGGTCAATCCCGTGCAGGATCTGAACGCGCCGAAGTCAACGAATTCCATATATTCCGGGATCACAATCGAGGTCAGACCCGAGCAGCCCTCAAACGCAAACGGGCAGATGACCGTCACACTGTCAGGGATGTCGATCGAGGTCAGACCCGTGCAGTAATAGAACGCTTCCTGTCCGATGCTCATCACACTGTCAGGGATCGTGACCGAGGTCAGACCCGAGCAGCCTTCGAATGCAGAATATCCGATGGAAACGACCGCCATATTATTGTACTGCGGAGGGATCATAATAACCGTATCCGTGCAGTTCCCTATCCCTGTCAGGGTGCAGGTCCCGTCGCCGTTGTCGGAATAGGAGAGACCCTGTGAATAATCACGGACGGTCAGTGCCGCGACGTCGGTGGTAACGCTGAGAGAGTAGGAGTCGGTGATCGTGCAGCGATAGAGATAACCGCTGATATCATATCTGGCGTTGACCGTGTAATTCGCAGTCTTTGCGGTCGCCGCCGTCGCCTTTACCCAGGTTTCGCCGCCGTTCTTGGAATAGTACCACTGGTAGGTCAGACCGACCCCCTCCGCGTCGACGGAGAAGATCACAGACCCGGGAACGGTCAGGATATCGGCAGGCTGAACGTTGATCTGCGGTCCGTTGTAGATCGTCAGACATGCGGGTACGCTCCACACCTGATTTCCGCGGACGTCGGTGACGACACAGTAATAGAGGTATCCGTCCAGATCGTTTCTTGCGTTGACCGTGTAAGCTGCGGTCTTTGCGGAAGCAGCGGTCGCCTTGACCCAGGTTTCGCCGCCGTTCTTGGAGTAATACCACTGATACGTCAGTTCATCGCCTTCCGCGTTCACGGAGAAGACAACGCTGCCGGGACGCGTCGTGATATGATCCGTCTGTTCGGTGATCCTCAGAGGCGTGCCGATCGTCAGACTTGCCGTCGCGGTCGTCAGTTGATTGCCCATGCCGTCGGTGATCACGCAGTGATAGAGATAACCGTCAAGGTCGGCTCTTGCGTTGACCGTGTAAGCCGCGGTCTTTGCGGTTGCGGCGGTCGCCTTGACCCAGGTTTCGCCGCCGTTCTTGGAATAGTACCACTGATAGGTCAGACTGTCGCCCTCGGCGATGACGCTGGACGTCACGGAGCCGGGACGGGTCACAATATCGGCGGGTTCTTCCACGATCGTGAGAGGTGTAAGCACGCGGAGAAGGATCATGTCAGACGAGTATTCGTTCCGGAACGGGTCGTAGATCCTTGCGTACACGGTCAAGCCGTCATAGGAGGCGTCAAGCACCGCCGAGCAGCAGATATACGTCCGGCCTCCGTCATTGAGGAAGTACCAGTCTCCGGGCAGCGGTTCCAAACCGCTTCTGTACGTGAACCACACGAAATCGTACACGGTCCCGGTGTATTCGATCCTGATCTCGACCCGTTTACCCGCGTAGCAGATCAACTCTTCCGGCTGATCGACGATCGCGAACGGAGTGCAGATGTTGAGAACGCACAGTTCGCTCACGTACTCGATGCCGTTGACGTCAGTAATCACGCAGCGGTATTCTCCGCCTCTTGCCGCTTCGAGCTCCGGATCAATGATACAGTGCGCGCTGTTCGCGTCGGGAGCGTTCACCGGAACGAATCCGTCCGGCGTATTCTTTTCCCAACGGTAAGAGACGATATTGCCCTCTGCGTTGACGTAGAGTTCAAATCCGTCGTTCTCCAAAATATTGTAACTTCCTTCGGTCAGTTCATAAATACGGAAGTCATAGACCCGGATCGTGACGGGTTCCGTGGAATAAGTCTCTCCCCAGTAATCCTCAGCGGTGCAGTAAAGCATCATTCCGTTCAGGGACGGATCGTGGGGAACGATCACGCTCAGGCTTCCCTTCGCAAATTCCACGGGATGATCGGGATCCGCGGGATCCGCAAGATACCATACGACGTTCTTCACGGTCCCGTCGGTATACACGTCGCAGGAGCCGTTTCCGTCCATGAAAAGCTCCGTGCGGCCGTAGCTGCCCACGTAATTCACGGGTCTCGGGAATTCATAGAGAACCGCGTCGGAAACGACGCCACCCCTCTCGCTTGAAACCACGCAGCGGATCAGGATGGGATTACCGTAATCAGGGTATTCCGTAAAGAGCAGGGTGTCGCTGTTCGCGGTTTCGCTGTTGAAGCAGTACCAATAGTATTCCCCCGGATACTGCCACTGCCATTCATAATAGTGTGAAGGACGGTTCGTTTCAACGGAGAAGGTAAGCACGCCGTCACGGATCGTCGGCCCTTCGATGCCGATGATCTTCATGGGATCGTCGCAGACGCAGACCTCCGCATTATCGGAATAATATAACTGACCAAGAATGTCACATACGACGAAACGATAGGCTGCGAGGGGGATCTCCTCCGTACCGTAAACCGTCAGTCTTCCGTCGTTACCGCCTTCCCAGACCTCCCACGTCGGTGCGGTGGGCGTCAGGTATTCCCACCATGCGCTCTCAATGCTTCCGGTCACGTCGGCGATCAGGGTATAAGCCTCACCGAATCCGATCTCGGCACGTTTTGGCTGCGTCACGAAACGGATCCATTCGTATTTCACAACGGGGATCTCTCTGCTGTACAGGGTCCAGCCGTCGCTGAATACGGCGCAGCGCAGCAGCGCGTCGACGTCGCTTTCCTGCATGTTCCAGAAATAGTAAGCGGATTCAGCCCCCTCGATATCGGTCCAGGTCATACCGTCACGGCAGATCTGCCACTGATATCCGGTCACGGGACCGTAAGCGTAAACTTCGGTACCGAGCCATTCTCCGGGCATTCCGAGGATCTGTTCCGTCTGCCACTCGATCCGGATCGGGCAGACAGAGATGACCATCTCGTTGGAAACGACAGCGTTTCCGTCAAAGTCGATCATCGTGCAGCGGATCACGGCTCCGTCCCATGTTTCAAACATGGAATGGAATCCAAAATAATCCGCTCCGTAGGTGACCTCAACGAAATCAGTATCCCAGGGATATCTGACTTCCCAGATACTGTCCGCATAAGTACCTTCGTACTCCGCGTAAACAAAGATATCCTCGTCCCTGCTCACAGCAAACGTCTCGGGAAGAGAGACCTGCGTGATCGGGGTGATCAGCCTCAGCTCGATCACGTCGGAATAGCATTCGGTTCCCTTCTCGTCAACGAGCAGACAACGGTAGAGATATCCGTCGATCGCCGCTCTTGCGTTGATCGAGAAGCGGGACGACTTTGCGGAAGCGGCAGTCGAATTCTTCCAGGTCATACCGCCGTCCGCGGAATACTGCCACTGATAAGTCAAGCCGCTGCCGACCGCGCTGACCGTGGCATACACGGTACCGGGATCCACGAAAAGACGATCGGTCTGATCGTAAATATAGAACTGATGAAGCTCAGCGGTGTCGGTGTAAACGACGTTCCCCCACCGGTCACTGATCCGGCAGCGGAACTCCGCACCGAAATACTCACCGAGCGCAACCGACAGGCAGAGGGTACTGCCGTAACCGACGACGCTCCAATCGGGATCGCCGGGCATACGGTACTGCCATTCATATTCAAGCCATCCGAAGCCGGAGGCGTCGGCATAGAACCAGGCAGAGTCGCCGCACACTGTTAAATAATACTCGCAGGGTTGTTCATAGATCACGATCGGATCTTCAAAACGGATCTCCGCAAAATCGGACGTCAGCGTGCTTCCGTTCTGATGAACGACGGTGCAGTTACAGATAAAATCGGGATACGGTTCAAGTCCGAGATCGATCCACGGGGTATCGGTATAGTATTCCGCCCACAGGACGTTTCCGCCTTCACGCCAGATCCTCCATTCGTATCTGACGATATCTCCCTCGGCACCGATCTCCAGATGCACCGCTTCCGTTCCCTGCACCGTTACGTTCTGCGGCTGTTCGGTGATCGCAAAACGGACGAGCGTCATGGTGACGGGAGCGGTCACGATCATATTGCCGTACGCGTCGGTGATCAGGCAGCGGAACGCCGCACCGTCATACTCCGTTACCGCGGGAACGATGATATAGGACTCCTGCGCGTCGGAGCCGGTCCAGTCGGTCCAGCTGCCGTCCGCGTTTCTCTTCTGCCACTGATAGGCAAGGCCAAGCCCTTCCGCATAGACGAAGAACGCGGCACCTTGACCGCCCGCGACAGCGGTGCAGTCTCTGGGTCTCACCGTCAGGTAAAGATAATACTCCTGATCAATACGGATATACGGCCAGATATCATCGGTCATGACACGGTGGCCGTTTTCATCGGTGATCGTGCAGCGGATCGCACCGCCGCTCCGGTCTCCGATATACAGGAACTCGGGGGAATCCGTACCGACTGCCTGCCAGCCGCCCGAATAATACCACCACCGGTAGGTCAATCCGCTGCCGGCAGCGTTGACGGACAGCATCGCGGGCTCACCGAGATATATGTCGTGCGTGAACATCGGCTGAGACAGGATGGTGATCTGCCGGTCCGACGGGATCCAGTTTCCGTAAATATCGTAAACCGTATTGCCGTTTTCCGTGTAGATCAGCGCACTTTCGGACATTCCCGAAGACCGGAAATCCGAGCCCGGATATCTGCTATTCCGGATCCAGATCGTTTCCAGAGAGGAACATCCGCGGAACATCTGAGAAGCGGGTTCACAGTCCTCGGCAAAGTACACGGATTGCAGGGACGTGCAGCCGCTGAAAACAGTCTGGCCGAACATCACCCAATCCATGAATTCGACCGTTTCCAGATCCGCGCAGTCGCTGAACGCGTTATCGTCAAGTCTGACGCCTCTGTTGACAACGACCGAGCGAAGCCCGGCTTTACCGGAAAAGCCGGTAACGAAACTGACATCGCTGCCGTTGGGGGCACGGTAGATCACGAGATCGGTCACGTCATGGAGCGCGGTACCGTCCATGGTCATCCCGTTCGGACCGTTATAATAGCGGATCCCGGTCTCCGGATCGGTATAGTCATCGATCGTGAACCCCCAGCCAACGCTTGAGTAATCATTATACTTATAGATCAGCTCATAATCTCTGCCATACGCAAGCGGGATATCCGAATCAGCCACGTATCTGGACGTATCGTCCGGCGTGATCACAAACGTATCTCTGCTGTGATCCGCAAAAGGACCTGCGGAAACACGGCCGTTCTCATCCGGATTCAGATAAAAGGTACCGATCCTGTTTCCGGTCCGGAAATCAACGATCACGACGTATGCGTTTTTGTACGTTTCGGGATGATTCAGACCGTAAACGTCGACGGTGATCGACCACGACCCCTCGCCGTTCGTCGCGGCGTGGATCCCGTCGATCCAGGGCTCCTCGTATTCAGGCTGAGGTTCGACCCATTCGCCTTCAAAAGGCACGCGGATCCAGCTGCCGTCCGGAAGAATGCCGCGGACGTTTGCTATTCTGACGAGCGTCCCGGGAGTATCCTCCGTGACGTTGTACATCCGGATCCGGCGGAAGCAGGTGTAGTCGAAGCCGGGCACGCTTCCGTCGCCGGGGTCATAATCATCCGAACTTCTGAGCGCATGGATCGGGATGACCACCGTGTTCCAGCCGTCGTGAAGGTCCCACGCGGAGCACGGACGGTTCTGACATAATTCCTGCCAGTCGAACATATCATGGGAGCTGAATTCGATCTGATCGAGGTAAAATGCCTCCGCATCCTCAACGAAGAGATCGAAGCCGAGGTATTCGGCACCGGAAATATCGGTCGGGATCAGCCTGAATGTGGGCACCGACGGTCTTTCTGACCAGAATTCCTCATAATAGTCGATCTCAGGTTCATAAGGCGCTTCCGTCCGTACGGGAGCAGGCGCCTCCGTGCCCTCGGCGCGGGCGTACATCATATCCCAGCCGATCGTTGTTCCCGCAAGATCGCCCTGGATCGTGTACATCCGGAAGTAATTGAAATTTTCGGGAATGAAACCGTTGTCTCCATCGGGATCACGGAGATTGAGACGGACAAGATTCCAGCCGTCAACTGGCTCGCCGACGATCAGGTCCGAAAAAGTACGAATGTCGAAGGCGAGTTCTTCCCTATCGCACGTGCCGCTGGAAGTCAACTCGATCTGTCCGGGCCCGAAGCCGTTGATCCTGGAAACGTCGGAAATATAGAACCAGAATTCGACGTAATCACAGCCGCTCAGGTCGATGGGAGCGTCAAACCATTTTGTAAAAACATGGACGTCGTTGTCGGGGACGAAAAAAGTAACGCACCCCGAACCGTCGATCTGATCGGCGGTATTCACTTCCCCGAAGCAGGGCTCTTCAAAGTCAAAGATCCTGACAATGTCAGACGAAGCAGAGCCGCCGCCGACGGAGAAGACGATCTTCTTGTCGCCGCCGGTGATATAGGCGCCGTTGCCGTCGGTGGGAATGGAGTCCTGGATCCTGACGTAGATCGCGCCTGTGCCGAGGAAACCGGTCAGATCAAGTTCAAGATCATGACTGGTAATGCTGCCGCCGTATTCGTTGCGGGCGATCTCTGAATAATCCCGGTTATCCGAAGAAGCAAGGACGGAATACTGATTGCTGATCGGGAGAAACAGAGAAGCCGCGGAGGGATCGCCCTCGTACGTGAACTTCAGGACGGAATAGGCGTTGGCATCGTGATACAGACCGCCCATATGCCGGTTGTAGAAGCCTTCCACGAGATACGCGTCGTACGTATCGTAATCCAGCGCGTCAATGACGATCGGCGCGCCTGCACTGGCGGAAGGAGCGAAGCTGCCTGCACCGACAGTATACGTCAGGGTGATCAGACCGTCGGAGTACGTTTCGCCGTCGTATACACCGAGCTGATCGCGGGAGCCGATCCCGCCGCCGCTCCTCGGATAGCCGTTCATCAGGTTCCAACGGCGGTTGACGTATTTTTGGGAATTTCTGATCGCCTGATCCCGGTCCCAGATACCGGTCTTGATATCGTTCGGGATATTGCCGGTACATCTCAGGATCACGAACAGCTCGGTCCCGTCGATCACCGGAGTCAGATCGATCTCTTTCAGAAGAGGCTCGAAGACCGAGGTGTATTCTTCCGCCGGGAGCCACTGCGTGTCCCAGTTGTCGGTCCCTCCGGTGTAGGCGTCGTTGTAGACCCTCGGAGAGGCATAGACGATGCGCGCAGTTTCCGGAGAACTGCCCGCCAGGATCTCATAGATCCCGAGGGCGGGCATCCGAATGGACGCGGAAACGGTACCGTCCGGGATCTCGAAACGGTAAACGAGCTGTTCCCCGTCTTCGAGACGGTAGTACAGGTCGCCCATATCCTCGGACCATACCGTAGTGGAAAGCTCGGAAACAAGGTACTGTTCTTCTTCCGGGGAATGTGCCGCGAAAGAGATCTCGTTCGTTTCCAAAGCAGTTTCCGCTGCCGGAGCGTTCTGCGAGAAATATCTGTTATTTCCCGCGGTTGGTACCGGAGAAGTCGTGCCCCGGGTCAGCGTGTCCGGGACAGCTGTGCCGGTAGACGTACCGCCGCCGGCAAAAACCGCAGGCGCCGCGCCCAGCAGCATACAAAGGGTCAAAAACAATGCCAGTATGCGCTTTTTCATAGATACCTCCTGTAAAATCCACCGTTCTCCGTTATTTCCGGAAAACAATAGTAGTTAATTTTATTGTAGCACATTGTTAACAGTTTGTCAATCCATTTACCAAAAAAGCGGAACTTATCGTGACCCTGAATAGACGGTTTATACGAACGGATTTTTTTCTGATATTTCCGGATCAAACCCGAATTTCCGCTTGCAATCCGTTCCCAACCGTGATACAATGAAAAAAACGGGAATACGGAAAGGATGAACGGTATGGATATGAACGAGGTACGCGCCGGTTTGGAGAAAAAAGGATACGCCGTCTCGTATTACGCGACGGCGAAGGAAGCGGCGGAGGCGATCGACCGGTCGGTCGACGGGACGTCGGTCGGCATGGGCGGCTCGGTCACGCTGGACGAGCTCGGCCTTTACGAAAAGCTGAAAACGCACAACGAGGTATTCTGGCATCAGCATCTGCCCGCCGGTTCCGACCCGAACGCGGTCCGTGCCGCGGCGAACGCGGCGGCGGTCTATCTTTCCTCGGTCAACGCGCTCGCGGCGACCGGAGAGATCGTCAATATCGACGGCACCTGCAACCGCGTGTCCGCGATGCTGTACGGGCACGAACGGGTGATCTTCGTCGTCGGGATCAACAAACTGGCGGAGAACGAAGAGGCGGCGATCGCCCGGGCGCGCAACGTCGCGGCGCCGAAGAACGCAAAACGGCTGCACCGGAAAACGCCCTGCGCCGTGAACGCCGACCGCTGCTATAACTGTCAGAGCCCGGAGCGCATCTGCCGCGTGCTCTCGGTCTTCTGGGAAAAGCCGTCGAACGGGATCCGGTACGAAGTTGTGCTGGTCGGAGAACCGCTCGGCTACTGATCTTCTCATAATAAAACCGACCCGAAGGGATCCCTTTCCTTCGGGTCGGATCTTTTTCTGACGGTCTGCTTACCGTGCTTCTTCCGTTCCGGCGCCCGCGATGCGGCGGGCAACGTAAACGCCGCTGGCGGACGCGTGGGAGAGAGAATGCGTCACGCCGCTGCCGTCGCCGATCACGTAGAGACCGGGATGGCGGGCCTGCAGATCGTGATCGACCTCGACCTGCATATTGTAGAATTTGACCTCGACGCCGTAAAGCAGCGTTTCGTCGTTCGCGGTCCCGGGGGCGATGCGGTCGAGCGCGTAGATCATCTCGATGATGCCGTCGAGGATGCGCTTCGGGATCACGAGGGAGAGGTCGCCCGGGGTGGCGCTGAGGGTCGGGGTGATGAAGCTCTCCTCGATGCGGCTGACGGTGCTGCGTCTGCCCTGGATCAGGTCGCCGAAGCGCTGGACGATCACGCCGCCGCCCAGCATATTGGAGAGACGTGCGATGTTCTCCGCGTAGGCGTTGCTGTCGTTGAAGGGCTCCGTGAAATGCTTGGAGACCAGCAGAGCGAAATTCGTGTTCTGGGTGTGCTTCGCCGGGTCCTCGTAGCTGTGACCGTTGACTGTGACGATGCCGTTCGTGTTCTCGTTGACGACGGCGCCGTGCGGGTTCATACAGAAGGTGCGCACGAGGTCCCCGTATTTTTCGGTCCGGTAGACGATCTTGCTCTCGTAGAGCCGGTCGGTCAGGTGCGCGAAGATCTCCGCCGGGAGCTCGACGCGGACGCCGATATCGACGCGGTTGCTGTGGGTCGGGATCTCAAGCGAGCGGCAGACCGTCTCCATCCATTTGCTCCCGCTGCGTCCGACCGAGATCACGCAGGTGCGGCAGGAATATTCCTCCCCGCCCGCGGTGACGGTATAGCCGTCCTCTTCCCTGCGCACCGTCTCCACCGGCGTGCGGAAATAGAAATCGACCTTGTCCTTCAGCCGCTCGTTCAGGTTCTTCAGCACGACGTAGTTCTTGTCGGTCCCGAGGTGGCGGACCGAGGCGTCGAGCAGATGCAGCTTGTTTTTCAGGCAGAGGGTGCGGATCTCGGAATCGGCGGTCGAATAGAGGCGGGAGCCCTCGCCGCCGTTCTC